>JBIIEQ010000006.1:0-72389 GCA_044237765.1 Methylococcaceae bacterium
CCAAGGCGCCTTGAGACCCAGGGCTGACGTGAACAACAGATTGGAATCCATCCGGGATGACCTCAACAGCAATGATGAAAGTGCATCAGGCTAAGCTAATTTCCACTGGAAACGGAAGAGCGCCGAAAAATCGCAGCGATTAGAGTTCACCCATAACGCCCTGGTCCTGCCGAAATGGCTCTATCCGATTTTCGAACCGGCAATCAACTCAAAACCGGCATCACCCATGCCAGTCATTGATTCACGCTGACAAGGATGGCTAAATTCCCACGTAACCATTTCGCGACCGTGGCAAACCGAATACTCGGTCTATCACACAATCCGAGGCGCCCACCCGATTATGCCCTGCCGGGCGCGAATGGACGGATAGACTGCGGGTAACGAAACTGATTGTCAGGATCGACTGCCGATTTGATGGCGCATAGGCGAGGGAGATTTTCCCCGTAATAAGCCTCAGCCCAATCCTGCAAGGACGGGTCCGAAAAATTCTGGTAAGCCCCACCGCCACAGAGTGGAGTGACCATAGCGTAAAAGCCATTCTGCCAACGATGCGCCCGATAACGGGAGGTCATGGATTGACCCGGAGTCCAGCTGATGGCGATCGTGGAGAGCCATTGGCTATCTCGGTGGACAAAAGCCGTATCGGTGGGCGCGAGCGCTTGTGTTGCGCCTCCGGTCAGGTGAAACTTGATGTTGCCCGCGCCTTGAGCGTTCGGCCAACGGGGCAACCAATCTCTAATGGTCGCGATGAGCTCAGGCGTCATGGGACCATTGATAAATCGAGACCGCTCCTGGGAATACCCCGGCCCATCCTCTGACGCCAGAAAAGCGGAAGCACTCCAATAGGCGACTTGCTCAATGACGTGGCTGCTCGGGGCCTGCATCGCATTGATCGGCGCCAAGATCCCGTCTAGTCTGGCAATGGTGCCAATGAACTGACCGATGATGAAGACGTTAATCGGTGTCGGCCTGCCGGGTAGTGGCAAGCCCGGCGCCAGGGTGATTTTGCAACCAAACTCTGCCGGCGCATTTTCAAGATTCAGAAACAAGGCGGCCAGAAATTCATCGCTTACCGCGTCCCAGGTCAATTGCAATTCGATAGAGCGGTCAACCGGGAAGGTCTCCATCGTAAAATCGGTGTTGATGCCAAAGTTACCCCCGGCACCCCCTCGGCAGGCCCAGAACAGATCGGCATTCACATTGGCATTGGCTGTGACGATTTCGCCATCGGCCAACACCATCTCGGTGCTGACCAGCTTGTCGCTGGCGATACCATGACGACGCATGTCAAAGCCAAGTCCGCCGCCCAAAAGAAAACCGCCAGCACCCACCGTCGGGCAACGACCATGCGTGATGGATCGGCCAATACTCTGCAAAGCAGAATAGACCGCGCCATTACGGATACCACCGCCGATACGGATCGTTTGCCGTGCGGCGTCATAAGTGGTCGCATTGAACTGTCGCAGATTAATCATCAGGCCCTCTGTGCAGGAAAACCCTGCGTAGGAATGGCCACCTCCACGCGCGACGATAGGAATTCCGTGACGTTTTGCCCATTTGAGCGACGTCGCAATGTCGGCAGCATCTGCGCAAAGGGCTATTCCACCTGGCTTGATGGATCGATAACGCAGGTTGTTGGGGAGCGCCAGATTGGTGAACCCCGTTTCACCCGGGCGAATCAGCGATCCCTTCAGCTGCAATCCAAGCTGGCGCCACGCCTTAGGCGGAAGGGGATCGTTTTTTCCCACGAGCGGCGCTACGTGGGCTAGCCCGTCGAAAGGGTAGTCCAGTAAAAGTCCTCCGGCTAAAGCAGCGCTCGTGGTAAGAAAGCGGCGCCGATTCACGCTGAAAGGGATTACCTTAGAAATCATCTAGCACGCCCAGCTTGTCAATTTCATGGATGTTGCGCACACATTGCAGTGACTATCACATAGAATAACGGGCAGTCATGTGGCAGGAGTTTCACTGTATATTCAGATCATCATGAATATTGATGCCATTGGCAAAGTCGACGGTGCCGCTTGGACAGATTTAATAAGGTTAGAAAATTCAGCCCACCCGGGCAATGAGGCTATTCAACGGAATGTTCTTTGCTTTGACACCCGGCTTCTGGCCGCGAAGATCAAATTTAAGGCGCGTTTGCGGGCGGAAGATCATGCAATAGGTCGATCCGCCAAAATGGAACATACCTAACTGATCGCCCTTGGTGACCCGCTGACCTACGGTAACCGTAATCTCGCAGGTGGAAACCTCAGCCATGCCTATATGCATGATCGCCATCAATCCAATCTCAGGATTATCCGCTTCCATGAATATCACAGAGCGGGTAGCTACTTCCGCCAAGTAGCCTTGTGAATTATTTGGTGCAGAAACATCAAATCCCTGCGCCATTGGTTCTGAATAATAGGTCCCAGGAATATGATAGGTTTTCAGAATGGTTCCGGTCACTGGACTGTGCCAGCGGTGATAGCTCAGGGCGCTCAGAAACGCTTGATAAACAGTGCCGCCAACAAACTGATCTACCCAATCATCCCCAGCGAGCATGTGCTCTAACGAGTAGGGCTGGGCCTTTATCCAGAATCGATTGCGTTTTTGAACATTTCTGGCCACCTTGAACGGAGCTGACTCGCAGCCATTCACGATAACAGCATCATCATACAAATCAGCTACCGGACGAATACCCGGTCGGAATTGCCGAGTGAAGAAATCATCCCATGACTTAAACCCGTAATGCGGAAGCGCGGAGTCGCATACAAAGTTTTCAACAAAATCTGGCATATCAGCCAAGGCACGCCGACCAAGCCAGCCCTGTCGAGGATCATCGTTCAACACATAAAGTGAATCGGGTGACGATAGGAATTGTCCCCAGGCATCCAAGATCCTTTTAAATTGAGCATTAACCTTCTCGTTAAGAAAGGCTGCAAACCCGGCCTCGGTACCCATCGCCCAATTCAGGATTGCATTGATCGGAAAGCCGACCAAACCTTTCCGATTGTATTGCGGCGCAGTGGTCATTACCTGACTGATAAGTACCAATGCCGTGTTGTAATCCCTAATTTTTGGGTCACCCAATGGCGTCTTATGAAAGCGTGCCGGAACTTGCTTAAACATCTGAGAGAACAGCATATAAAGCGCCGGATCCGTTTCGATCAAATCCTGAAGCCTCTGCACCTCGGGATGCAAGGGCTGCAGATTGGCCTCTGCCCGTTCAATTTGTGCAGTCAGCCATTCCGCTAGAAAACGTTCATCACTGGGCAGCCACTCGCCGACGCGATAAGGCGCTTCCGTTGGAATATCAATTGATCCTGCCTGAACCCTAGCAGGCGTCATCAAACAAGCCCCGGCACTGGCGCCAACCAACTTTATAAAATCTCTTCTGGTGTTCATAGTCTTATCGTTAACTCTGAATGAGTGCCTGCTTTGTTGCCCAACAAGGCGCACTATACCGATGGGCTGACCTAAATGGCAGATTACAATTCACCCGGGATAGACCCAATGCACCCAAGTTAAGGAATCCGCACTCAAAAAACCTAAGGAACCTCTGAACAATTCGCTTTTTTTGTCGATGAAGACAGAGTGGGATCGTTTTTTCAGTTCGCCGGGTCGGATTCGTGTTTTGGCTCATGGATCCCCGGAAATCGGTGGCTTTTGGTGGGCTTCCCCACTCGGCGGACGAATTGCTCCCGTCACGCCATGACTTCTTTCGCTTGAGATAGTGGTTCGCCAAGCCCACCAGCATGAAGACCTGGGCGGCATTCTTGGCCAGGCCTTTGTAACGGACCTTGGTGTAGCCAAACTGACACTTGATGACCCGGAATACGTGTTCGACCCGGCTGCGGGTCGATGAGTGTTTGCGGTTCCTCTGCTTTTGGCTGGACCCTAAACGGGATGTGGGACGCGCTTTCAGTGCGACAGCCCAATAGACGCCCGCCTGACGGGCCGCGCGCTTATAGTGATCGTTGACATAGCCGGCATCGCCAAACACAGCTCGGTCGTCTTCTCGCAGGAGCTTGGGCAGTTCGGTGACATCCGCCACATTCGCCGGCGTGACCGATACGGTGTGAACCAAACCACTAACGACATCCGCCCCCACGTGAATCTTCATGCCGAAGCCCGCCCTGAGCTCAGCCGAAGGGTACCATTGATTGCCTTGCTTGGTCTGGTGCATCTCGGGGTCGCGGGACTTGTCCCGATTCTTGGTTGAGGGGGCCGCATGGATGAGAGTGGCGTCCACCATGGTGCCGCCTTTAAGCAAGAGACCTTCGTTCTCCAGCCCATCATTGATGGTGTTCATAAAGGCGGCCGTCAGTTGATGCTCTGCCAGTAAGCGCCGGAAATTGAGAATCGTCGTCTCATTAGGGACCGGGGTCTCGCCTCACTCAATGCCGGTAAAGCGGCGCATGGACTCGACCTCATAGAGTGCATCTTCCGCCCCGGGGTCAGACAGATCGAACCACTGTTGCAAACAGTGAATCCGCAGCATCATGCTCAAGGGCATCGGCGGACGCCCTGGCTGACCAGATTTCGGATAGAACGGCTCAACCACGGCCAACAAAGCCTCCCAAGGCACCACCTGCTCCATCTCCAACAAAAAGCGCTCCCGACGGGTTTGCTTCTTCTTGGCGTCATAACCGAGAGAGGCAAAGGGGGTCTGCTTCATAGGGTCATCCAAGGGGCATCCATTAGTGGGCGCAATCCTACAACAGGGAGTTGTTCAGAGGTTCCCTAGGATAGTTTGGACCAAAAGGTTGTCGGGATTCATAAGTTGGTTGGTGCTAGGTTAAAGGGAGCCCAACGCGGTATGGCAGGCCCTGACATGCATTCTTTCTTGCCGCCGTTCTGCTAAGCCATTCATAACTACCTTGACCCCACTGGAGTCAACTAACTGAAGATAGTACTTTTTCACTTCACGGCGCCATTCTTGGACCGCATGGCGACAAGGCCATAGACCTCCAAGCTTTAATAGGCTGTCGCATCAACACAGGTTAACTGCCTGTTATTTGAATTTGATACGCATAGCAGAGAACTTACAGGTAACTATATGATCGCCATCGTTCATGCGAGCCACCTCACAAACGCCTCTTGCACCGGAGTACTTTCCAGTACCTCCTGATATGGCAAAATATAGCGGCCTATTTAAAGCAGCCAGACCACCCGGCGTATACTCACCAGAACCCATTATATTTATGGTGTCGAGCCCATCTCCGAAGGCATACTCTGCATTGACGTATTTAACCTCGGAAGAAGAGCTCTCTTTAGTACTTATTGTGTAGACATAAAACCTTCCTATGACGTCTCCGTTGATTGCAAACACATTACCATGCCCTGCTGTCAGATCGCCAATGGATGTGCCAGAATCCCCCAGATCGATCACATGTCGCCCATCATATTTTGACTTAAACTTCAGCGTGGTCAGCGACCAAGCATTATTAGAAAAAGCAAAAAAAGAAAATAATGCAATTATTATATACTTCATATTAACCTCTCAAAATAGCCCTAATAGCAAGTCAATTAAGAAACACTTCATCAACATACAGATAAGAAAAAACTTCAACACCCTGTTAAGGAAGCCCTCCAAAAAATAAAATTCATGCACAAAAGTACTTGAAATGTGATCTGACCCGCGCAGCCGACGGCCAATGAGGATTTTTTATCCTCGCTCTTGGCTATGTCACTTACCGTCCTCGTCTCCGATTTTGCCGCTCACCTGCAGTCCGCTATATTCCACCAAGTCGCCAGCCATCCCGAGCATCCCCAGGCGTTCTGGCGGCGCCGGAAGTTGCCGTTACCCGCGCTGGTGGCCGTCTTGTGCTCCGGTCTGCGCAAAAACGTTCAAACCAAACTGGACGAGTGCTTTGCCCACCTGCAGCAGCAGGCCCAGCTCGCTCGTCAGGTCACCGAGCAGGCCTTGGCCAAAGCCCGCATCAAGCTGGCAGCGACCGCCATCCCTTCCCTCAATGACTGGCTCATCGCCCGCGCCGAAGACGACGGTGACCTCACACGATGGCATAGATTGCGGCTCGTCGCGGCGGGTGCCTCGACCCTCCGTTTGGGGCCCCGCGCCAGCCATCAGTCACGAGCGGCCAACGCGGACCAAATACTGTTCGGCCTGTATCTTCCGGGTGCCGATCTCATGCTGGCGGCGACCCTCCTCAGCCCCGGCGAAAGTGAACGGCAAATGCTCTTTGAGCAAGTCCACCGCCTCTCCAGTCGCGATCTGTTCCTGCTGGACCCCGGGGCTATTCCTGTCGCTGATTCGCCGCGTTACTGACTCAGCGGCAGATCCCCTTCTATATGCGGGTCGAACAACAGGGCGGCGGATGCCGCCGATGTCCGTGATGAAGGCTGTCCTCCCGCCCCGGTCCGCGTGCTCATGACTAAACTGCTGGATACCAGCGAATTCCCAACCGAGTTGTTTGGCGATCTTTGTCATCACCGCTGGCGCATCGAGGAAACCTTCAAACGGTTGAAGCATCGCCTCAATCTTGAGCACATGTCAGGCCTGTCCCAACTCGCCGTTATGCAGAATGTCGCCGCCAAGGTGCTCTGCGATAACCTTCAAGCCCGGATCGCCCTCGAAGCCTGCCACCAACACGCGGTGCCTCCCGAGAGACGGACGCATCATGCAGCGACGATGAGCATCTTGAAACCCTTGATGCCATCACCCTTATTGGGCCGGTCAATCGCCTCGCTTCTGTCTGATGCGCTGGCGTTGATCGCCAAACGCACCTAGTGCCACCGCGAAGGACAATCAAAGCCTCGATATCCAAGACCAAAACCGCATAAGTTCATGGCCAATAAACGCTGCTGATCATGCCCTCATCCTTAACTTGGGGGGATTGTACGTTACCCCCCTCAGGGTCATCATTATGTTCTGGCCACACTCTGGAAGAGTTGGGATTGGCGTTGGAACGGGTGAGCCTTCAATTACCAGAAGAATGGCCACATCGATACCTCTTTGGTGAGCTGAAACCTGCAGGTGGTCTTTGTGTCATCGCATAGCCCGTCGGAACCCCATCCCTTAAAAGTTTTCCCTGGTTCAGGAACCGCAGTGATCTCATACCACTGATTTCTTGATCCGCTGCCTGTACAGTTGGTGAAACTTTCAGGGGGTATATTGAATGCTTGGCACTGCGGATCGCCTGGCATACTTACAGATCCCGGGCCGTATATTTTTAAGCGAACGTTGAAAGTCACGCTCGGGTCTGTTGTGTAATTCGAGCACGGGGGGGCGGATTGGATTTCCAGAAGACTCGGGGCGGCGGCATTTGGATCAAAGCCACTTCCATCAGTTGAGCCTTGAATCAGGATAAGCCCGACACTGGAATATGCCCACTCAGGCTTGTAGTAGAGGGTCGTCCCGTTATCCCACGTATTATTCTGAAGAATCTGAATTTGACCCGCCTTGAAGACATCACTGTCAAGATCTTTCCCGCTGAGATTCGCAAGCGCAACAGTCCATGAATCCCACTTATTAGAGGCACAGTCGAATATGCCATTGGCCGAGCAGGTGGTTATATTGTTATTGCCTGTGCGATAAGCCCCATTAAATATAGGGTCGTGTGGATTGGTCATGTCAGATACATATTCAACACGTGCGTTAGCAGTGGGCAGAGGGAAATACGCATCGTTATTATAATCGTTGTAACCTAGCCCTATACTCTGATCAAGATAGCATATCTGGCCCGGAGGTAGCGTATAGATCGGCGATTTCCCAGGTGACCCAGGTAAATTAGATGTATAATAAAAAGGGCTTTGGTAATCCCTTGTCTGACTGGTGCGATTTGCAATAATCACCGGTCCTTTTTGTTTATAATTTCGCTCCCAGCCTCCCATAGCCGTCGACCATGGGATCGGCGGTGGCATATCCTTCCCTTGCACCCCCACCCCAAACCCCACGATGCCTGTATCTGCGGCCGCCTGAGCATTCATCACGCCCTTTGACGCTCCAACCTCTGTCACCGTGAAGTGATTCACGCCGTAGACCTTGTGTTTTCCATTCTCTAGCCGGACCGTCAACCAACAGTCATCATCCTTTTTGGTGAACGTACAGGTCGGCGGAGTGACCTTGAGCTGCGGATTGTCTGAGGCGACCCTGACCGTCAGCGGCCTGGTCAGCGGAGCACCGATGTAGTCGATATGCAGAGGTGCACCCCTTGCGCCATTAATGAAGATCGTATCGCCCTCATCATGAAACCAGAAGTCACTGTTTTGAACGACAGCATTTGAGCAAGTCGCCCACAAGAACAGGGCAATCAGGGACATGTAGCGAAACATCGTGGGTACTCCAGTGATCCTGTGGGGAAACGTAATGGTTTTAAGCGAGGCTAACAGAAAAGATTTTTAGATACTACCTCCAGCAGCTGAGAGGTCAGCCATCCTTGGGTCTTCCTCAAGAAAAAGCACTGAATAACCAGGCTGCACCCATACTCGTCTACCCCTTGGGAGAATTCCATCATGGGGTGCTCTGGTGTGGGTGATTTGGGAATCTCATACAGGATCTTTCCGGACAAGGGCAAACTGCATGGGTACTGCAGAAGTTCACCTATAAAAAAAGGGGGCCGGGGCCAGCGCTGTCCTGATCGTCTAATGCAACGTAAGCGACCAGCTATCCCACTGTTCGTTCATACCAGCCCAACGTTACCCCCCTCAGGGTCATCATTATGTCCTGGCCACACTCTGGAAGAGTTGGGATTGGCGTTGGAACGGGTGAGCCTTCAATTACCAGAAGAATGGCCTCATCGATACCTCTTTGGTGAGCTGAAACCTGCAGCTGGTCTTTGTGTCATCGCATAGCCCATCAGAACCCCATCCTTTAAAGGTTTTCCCTGGTTCAGGTACCGCAGTGATCTCGTAAATAGTATCTTTCAATCCACTCCCTGTGCATCTGGTGAAACTTACATCGTTATAACTATATGCCTGGCACTGCGTCCCAGCTGGCACAGTGACAGAACCAGGGCCGGATATTTCTAAACGAACCGTGTAAGTTACGCTCGGGTCACCTTTAATATAGTCAGAGCATGGTGGAGCGGATTTGATTTCCAGAAGACTTGGGGCGGCGGCGCCTGCGTCGAATGGGCTACCATCGGTAGACCCTTGAATTAGGAGAACGGCGAGATTCTTGTCATACCACATACCCTCGAAGTATATCCATGAGTTATCGCTCCCGGTATTGCTGCGCCAAGAGCTATCCCGAAGCGTTTCTACTTGACCTGCCTTAACGCCTCCTTTTAGATCGTTGGCGCCAATATTTGCTAAACCAATACTCCATGAAGACCATTTGTCTGAGGCGCATCTATTTAATCCCATAGCGGAGCAGGTTGTAATATTTGAGTCTCCCGTTTGGTATGCGCCATTGAATATTGGGTCAGACTCAATAGTAACATCGCTAAACTTTAGTGATTTTGCATTACTGCTCATGTAGTAATATAAGTAAGGCAAGGAGGCACTTGGGGCCGCGTAGTAATCTAAATAGCACGATTGCCTAGATGGGAGAGCCAGTTTCTTGGTCTTAAGATCATAATCCTTCAAGGTCCCAGTGTATGACAAACTCTGAGCGTAAACATCACCCTCGTACAGTCGAAGTTGGTTTGTGGCGTTGGTGATAATTACCTTATTCGTCGGAGTATCACCATCTGTATTCAAAGTTGCCCATGGTATGGGCTTCGGCATATCCTTCCCTTGCACCCCCACCCCAAACCCCACGATGCCTGTATCTGCGGCCGCCTGACCATTCAGCACGCCCTTTGACGCGCCAACCTCTGTCACCGTGAAGTGATTCACGCCGTAGACCTTCTGTTTTCCATTCTCTAGCCGGACCGTCAACCAACAGTCATCATCCTTTTTGGTGAACGTACAGATCGGTGCAGCAATCTTGAGTTTCGGATTATTAGGCGTAACCCTTACTTTCAGGGGCTTTGTCAGCGGCGCACCGATGTAGTCGATATGCAGAGGTGCCCCCCTTGCGCCATTAATGAAGATCGTATCGCCTTCATCATGAAACCAGAAGTCACTGTTTTGAATGACAGCATTTGAGCTAGTCGCCCACAAGAACAGGGCGATCGTGGACATGTAGCGAAACATCGGGGGTACTCCAGTGATCCTGTGGGGAAACGTAATGGTTTTGACCGAGGCTAACAGAAAAGATTTTTAGATACTACCTCCAGCAGCTAAGAGGTCAGCCATCCTTGGGTCTTCCTCAAGAAAAAGCGCTGAATAACCATGCTGCACCCATACTCGTCTACCGCTTGGGAGAATTCCATCATGGAGTCTCTGGTGTGAGTGATTTGGGAAATCTCATACAGGATCTTTCCGGACAAGGGCAAACTGCTTGGGTACTGCAGAAGTTCACCTATAAAAAAAAGGGGGCCGGGGCCAGCTGTCCTGATCGTCTAATGCAACGTAAGCGACCAGCTGTCTCACTTTTCGTTCATACCAGCCCAACGTTACCCCACTCAGGGTCATCATTATGTCCTGGCCACACTCTGTAAGGGTTGGGATTGGCGTTGGAACGGGTGAGCCTTCAATTACCAGAAGAATGGCCTCATCGATACTTCTTTGGTGAGCTGAAACCTCTAGGTGGTGTTTGTGTCATCGCATAGCCCATCGGGGCACTATCCCCTTCAATCCGGAACCCTCAAGTCTGTCCCACCGGATCTATCTCACCACGCCATCCCGCCTTTAGTAGCGCTTGTAAAAAAAGAGGGGGCGTCATGCGATACTGAAAAAGTTTAGGTGTGACACCGGCTTAAAGGCTTGCATTGAGAAGTCAGTCACAGGCTGTTCAAGGGATGAAATACATCAGGTTTGGCAATAAAAAGCCCTTATTGAGTGACCCAAAAGACATGTCACTGACCTGATCACCTATGCTCTCGATGATGGTGTAGCCCTCACCCTCCAATTGACGGCGCACCTTGGCCTTGAAGCTGGCGGCGGTGGATTCCCTATCCTCTGGGGATTTAAGAATCAGTTGGTAACCATCCAGCATGCCTCGTTGAGCCAGGCATTGTGTTGTTTCAAATTGCAAGGCCGTTGATCGGCCGCTCAATAAAACCATACTCACCCCACGTTGACGTAACCAGTGAAACAACTCCAATACCGGGGTAATGGGAGTCTGACCGCAACGCGAGGTGAAGGCATTCCAATGGTCCTGATTGAAGGAGAAGGGAGGTATCTCGTTGGCGTAATAGTCGAAATTGCTCAGCAGCGTTTCATCGATGTCGAACAGCACAATGCCCTTGCATTGTCTTTTGGAACGTGGGCAATATCTGGAAAGCCACTGCCGAGCCCATTGTTGAGCGGCGAATGCAATATCGGCCTGATCCTTCAGTGCGCGTCCGGACTGGTAATAAGCATAAACCTCATTGGCCAGACCGGGGCCTGCAAAATAATGCCCTTGCGCCACCATAGGCGGCAGGTTTTGTGTGGTTCCAGCAAGTGGCCGCCGTTTAGCGATGGGACCTGGGTTGATTGGTACCACCTCAGCAAACGTGCATTGAGATACTACGAGGCAGGCTAATAGAAATATTCTAAAAACAACAAGACGGGTGACTTTCATGGATTTCTCCATATAAGGGGCTTGTAAAAAACTCAAAGACAATCGCAATAGCCTGCCTCGCAGGCACATCCCTGTATCATTGCGTATCGACAGGCTATTGACCACTGTCTGGAAGGCGAACTTCTCGAACATCAATTGGCGGATACTCCGGCCGCGGTATCAGCTCACGGATAGTTTTGTCCATATCTGCACCACAAATAGTAGGTATTGACACTCCATCGACCAGCTTTGCACCAATACGCATGCTAAAAAAACCTGGCTGTCCTGTGTTGCTGGTTAGGCGATTCTTACATTTACGGTCATTTACATTGACGACTGGCATGTGGTACATGGGGCCTTCAGTCCAGGGTTTAAAATCACTCAGATAATGATTCTTATATTTTTGGTATGCGTAAAGCGGGCCATCCCATTCAACATATTTCTCCATAATCCACTTGCCAACGGTTTTTTCATATAATCTATATCGTTTGGTTTCCAGGGGAGATATGCCGATCCCTATGCATCTTCCATCTGCATTATAACCAGAGCAGTTTATCGGGCCCACATTTCTTTCTCCACTATATCTAACGATCATCGCAGCCATCTCTTCAGTACTACAGACCTTACCAGACAGCTTTAATACTTCTCTTTTATCCTGCTCCAAAGATGGGTGGTACCAACCACCTTTGTTAATCGCGCTGGCAACAAAACAGTGGAACTTGACCTGATAAGAGCCTCGATCTATGTCAGCCCCACCCCCTTCAGTTTTCGACCGCGCATCAAAAGTGTAAGAGTAATTGCCACTCATCCAGAAAGATGTCCCTTCAAAACCTGAAAAAAGATTAGGTCGAGGTCCGGGGACTATTTCATATTGACCAGTACCGATTTCTCTGACCTTACATTTACCACTGGCATCACGCTGACATGCCTCCTGGGTCATATCCTCGAGTTGTGACATTCTTTCCAGCACATCCTCGTCCTGATTATTTTTAGACTTGCCTCTAATTAATTCTCTAGTTCTAAATGCATCCTGCCAAGCTAACCCATTAGAGTGCCAGACACCTTCTTCAAAACTCCCCTCATTAAAATAATAAAGAGCTGCGTCAGTAAAGTGAGGGAATGGTGGTGGTGACTTTTTTAAGACAAATGGTGAAGCATAACCTACTTTGTCAAATTCATTCCGCCACCCATATACAGCGCCATTTTGAGCAGGAACATGTCTCATCCATAGCCAATTTCTCTCCCCTCCCTCTTCAAGGCCCACCTGCTTGGCAGTAAGGGATAGCACAACCTGTTCATCGCTGTAGGCACCGCTCAGTTCTTCGACTTGATTCACCATGTCTATATATGCCTGCTTGATGCGCTGACGGTTTTCGGCACAGACCTGCGCGACTTCTGGCCAACGCGGGCTATAGCCAGTCTCACCCGGTTTAAGCTGTGCCTGCTGGTCAGCATAAAGACAAAATCCTAGCCCATTACTAACCGGATTAAAGTCAATGGCAGGGGCCCCATCAAGCCGCGCGACCGTTAAGGCGTCATAGGCTTCATGCATCCCCAAGTCCAACTCCATGTTGAGAATTTCACCCTGCATCAATAATGCGCCACGCAATACCCGATAGGCATATTTATAGATAGCCCGATCATCGAAAAGATAGCCAGCACCGTCTTTCAGCATGGATTGCTTCCATTCTCCATAACCTTTTTCAAAGCAGGCGAGTAGCGGAGAGGACTGCCCACTCTCGCTTAACAAGGAATTAACTAGATTGCTCCGTGCCGTCTTGAGTTGACCTAGATATTTTGATTTGAAAGCCAACAGTTCCTGCGTCGGAAATGGCACTCTGGATTTAGTCTCAATCGCCTGCGTCAGGCTAGCCTCCTGTTTTTTCAATAATTTCAAATAGGCTGCTCTTGCACCGGACTTCTCCCCACCCGCTTCACCATCCAAAAGATTATATGCATTGGTGTAGTCCCTGAGCTGAGCATCACACCATGCCGTCACCACCTTGAGTTGCGTATTGTTAATTTGACGATTGGCTTCGTCTACACCTTTTTCAATATTCTTAATGTCAACCTGAATATCTTTAAGTAACTCATAGGTCCTATCGGGTTTTTCTGGCAAGAACCAACCGAGGAACATGTTTACAAACAACGTAGCCACTTGTATCTGGGCACCTTTTGTCTCCCAAGTAGGCTTGTTGTCTAGGATCTTTCCCGTGTTTACTATCCCACTTTCCAAAAAGGCAGATACCCCTTGAAATATTGCGAGGAAGGCTAATTGCGGCCGTACCAGACCGTCTTCCTGATAGGCTTGACGGCTGGCCACTATATCCTGGGGATAAAACACATCATTGCTTGCAAAGCTGCCTCGACATTTCAGCCGATTATCGCCACGCAGAATCCCGCAAGTTTGCGCTCCACCCGCTGCAATCGAAAGAAAATTGGCCATGCCGACATGGGTTTGACCATATTGATTTCGCCCCCAACATACGGTCGTCCGATCTGGCTTTAGCCCACAGGTATGCCAGTCACCGGCAATGATGTCGATGAAACGATCCGAAGGGGGTGCTGCCTCACCAAATAAACCATTTCCCCAACAAAAAGCCCGGCCATCTGAGGCCCGTAGTACACACGCATGGAGTTGACCCGTCGCTACCCTAGCGATGGGCTCTGAGATTTTTTGTGCATAGCTGGTGAATCCTTCCTCACCCCAACACAGTAACTGCTTGCGTGTATTAATGGCACAGGTATGGTCACCCCGGGCATCGAGTTGGGTATATCGATCTGTGGGGATATTGAGCTCACCGTTACTGTTATCGCCCCAGCATTCCATGCGCTTGTCCAGGCGAATCGCACAGGTATGATCGTCACCGGAAGCCACCGCGAGATAGCGGCCCTTGCCGAGTCCCACCCCTGGCAGTGCCTCAGGAAGTCCCCAACACCTTAAGCGTCTATCCCTCCTCAAGGCACAGCCGTGGTGCTCTCCCATGCTAACCTGTTGGTAAGTTCCGATCGGTGGGCTCGCCTGGCCATAATTATTCAAGCCCCAGCACAACAGTTGATGGCTACCCTTAAGAATGGCACAAGTGGCCGATCCTCCGGCATCCACCGTGCTAAAGCGCTGTTCAGTAAGGATGGGGACATCAGGCAACTCGTCCTCACCCATCATGCTAGCCGCACGATTGGATGTTGGTACCGCCTGTGGCGATGGATTGGGTGCAGTAACCGCATTGGCATTCTGCTCTTCTCCAAATCCCAGTCCGGCTGCAATCGGATGAGCGGCAGCTTGGCCATCGGGAACACCCAGCCCAACCAGCACGGTAAGAGCCGCTGTAAACAACGCTCGGCTAATCATATATTTGCCATCATTCTAGTCAACCATGCTTTCGGGAAGTACATGCTTGTTTATCAATAGGACAACAACCGCCTTGCTATGGACTTGAACAGGTTAGGCGAGATTAAAGTTCTTCATGCAGAATCGCCGAATAAACCCTTCATTGTAGGCCTAGCATCGCGGGGCTGGAGTTTTTCACCGCATTAATATACATAAGCCTCTCACCATCAACATGCATAATTGTCATTGTATTTTTTGCGCGTCATTTACGAACTTCCTGAGATTTTTTGCGTTAGCCTTATCTGTCGAAGTCAGCTTTGCGCACTGAATGACAGACAAGTCAGCCTTGCTGGGAATATATGAAAGCTTTCCTTCACTAATATACTGAGTAAGTATTATTGAAGAACCTGTCATGGTGACGGGATCAATTGTAGTATACCTTTCAGTGTAGCCATAGATAGTTGGGTAACCTAACTCTTCATATTTTGATGAGCCCGTAGACGATATCTCTATTACACCATTCTCGGAGATCATTGACCCAAAAGACGGAAAGCAATCTCGATATCCGTCGCCCTCCATCAGACAGGTCATGCCTGCCAATGAGGCTTCATTGCCCCTGATGGAATTGATGCGATATTCAAGATAGAACCTCCCAACGTTGGCAGTCGCATTCATGCATATACGACCAGCATCAGAATGGGCATGCAATGGAATCAAGGTCAGAAATAGCCAAGACATAATAAGCTGTTTTTTACTCACGATAATCCTCCATATTGATAGATACCTTCAGTACGGGCTTAATTGACTACGTAATAACCTATAACGCAGTCTCCATTCCACCCATTAAGTCACCAGCAAAAATCCCCCCGCCAAAGCCGGGGGCTTTCATTTGCGAGCCGCTCGCAGCGGGAACGCGGAGTCGCTGACGCGACCCCCCTGCTCTTGAGCCACCTAATGGTAGCAGAGCAGTTCCACAGTGTTGGCTGATCCAAGCGGGCCCTTCTTTCTGATCATGAAAACGGCGATTTATCGCCTCATCTCGTCCGACCGTCGAGATCAAGTACCCACGGGCGCAGAAGCGCTGCGCCCACAAAGTTACGCTTTCTCTTTCCGTAGACTCGGACTAGGTAAATCGTGCTCTTTCCTTTGATGAACCCAACCACATACGACAGCGCAAACTTCGGCGGTATTGCAATCAGCATAGGCACATGATCAGGCATGAAGTGCCCTTCCAAGATACGAATCTCTCACTATTTGCTCAGCTAACCTTTCGAAATACCTCACCCAGATGGTGCCATAACGGCCCCTACAGGGCCTTGCAACGACATTTTGGGATAAAGGCAACGTGATTTTTGAATTGCCCTCGAGAGTGACTGAGGCTTTTTGCCCCGTCCATCGGGATTCTCCTAGGCTATGTGCTTGGCGGCTCATAATGTAGATTTTTCCGGATGGACTCCCCGAAATGTCAACCTTTTGCTGTCTCCCCGGCAGAGCCGGGGATCTCCCATTTTAAGTTAATTCAAGACGGGTCCCGCCATCATCATGAAACCAGAAGTCAGAGTTCTGGATGAATGCCCCTACCATGGATGCATGAAACGTAAGAGCGGCTAAAATCGGCGTGCTTTTTGTGTTCATGGTCATCCCGATAGTCTTTGTTTAGATTTTGAGAAAGCGGATTGCCAAGCCGTTACCAAAAGTATGGCTGAATGGTTACATCGCTACTAAGTGGAATCCTGCAGGTAGGCTTTACATCATCGCATAGCCCTTTTGAATTCCATCCTTTAAAGGTTTTTCCCACTTCTGGAACCGCAGTGATCTCATAAATCTTATCTTTTATTCCACTGCCCGTACATCTTGTGAATTCTGACCTGGGAACCTTGACAATAACGCACTGCTTCCCTCCAGACATGGTGACAGAGCCAGGGCCGTATACGTCTGCTATTACTTTGTAAGTCACGCTCGGGTCACCTTTAAGATAATTAGAGCATGGAGGTGCTGATTGAATTTCTAGAACACTGGGTGCCGCTCCACTGGCACTCCATGCCTCACTTCCATCAGTAGATCCTTGCATATGAACGAGGGCCAGGTTCTCTGAATGCCACTTCTCTTTCCAATAGATATAACCACCACTATCCCAAGAGTAGTCCTGCAGCACTTCAACTTGTCCCGCTTTGACACCGCCATCCATATCATTAGCGCCCAGATTTGCCAACCCCACTCGCCAGGAACCCCATTGATGGGATGCGCAGGACCTATTGCCAGTCGCAGAACAGTTTGAAATATTATTCCCAGTAATTCCAAGTCCGTTATAAATTGGGTTATTTGGTTCCGTTACATCAGAAACAAGATTACTCTCCGCCGTATACCATATACCATTATAATTATTAGAACTGGTAACTTCAGTCGTCAATGAACTAATAACATCTCGGTCAAGGTAGCATGAGGCGTTCCCTTGCAGTGTAAAAACATCTGATGTTAAGTTGTATTCACGACTGGTTCCTTTAGTCTCGACCACGTCTGAAGATATTGAAGCGTAGCATAATATGTTCGCAGTGCCCTCCCCCTTATACTTATACCAAACCTCCGGACCATAATCACGCCCACTTGACCCGCACGCCGGAAAAGAAAAAAAGACCCCAACTGTAGCTGAATAGTCTCTTGCATATTTCGTGGCATTGGTGATTATGACTTTTTTCGTAAGTCCACCCCTATTGAAGCTAGCCGTCCAGTATGCAAATACTGGCTTCGGCATATCCTTCCCCTGCACGCCGACCCCGAAGCCAATACTGGGCGAATCCGTCTCGGAAGTTTGGGCGTTGAGTGGATCTATTGGTGATCCCACCTCGGTAACGTCGAATTGATTGATGCCATAGACCTTTTTCTTGGCGTTTGTCCAGTGCACCGTCAATCGGCAATCGTCATCCTTTTTAGTGAAGGTACATACCGGTGGAGTGACCTTGAGGGCCGGGTTAGTGGGCGTGATCCGGACCTTCAGCGGTTTGGTCAGTGAGGGTCCGATGTAGTCGATGTGTAATGGAGCGCCCTTGGGGCCATTGATGAAAATGGTCTGGCCTTCATCATGAAACCAGAAGTCACTGTCCTGAGTGTCGGCTTTGGCTGTGATGGCTAGGAGGCTTAACGTGACGATGGCAAGTAACTTGTCAGGTTGCATAAGTTGCTCCCCCTACTCCGTGGTGGTTAGGGTGGTGCGACTTGGATTACCGCCGGTATCGCTGGCGGGATGGTAGTAGCTGTAGCCACGATCGTTGATGAAATCGGGATTGTGGTAGCTCAGGGTGGCATGTGGGTCGTTATCGAGAGGGGCGTTGGCGGTTTGGGTGCTGTGACCCCAGTCATTGCCATACCCATCATTCCAGCCGCCCATCTGGGTCCCGAAATCCATGCCGCCGGTTCCATATTGGGTACCCATACCTCCCCCACCCATGCCGCCCATGCCATAGCCCATAAAACCCCCTCCGCCGGGCACGTAGCCAACACAACCCATCAGAAGGGTTAGAGATAGCGCCAGGATGCTGAACTTGATCACGATGATTCGATGCCTCGGGTTGGGGTAAAGGGGCCGGTAGCTGCTCGATCGCTGTCAGGAGACTCAAATAACCATCCGTAATTGCTTTATCAAGACTCTTCCAAGCTAAGCCGAAGGGCTGAGCATGAACGGATATGGATATGTATCTGTTTTATATGCCTAGTTCTCGAGGCTGTCTATCGATGAGGGAGCAGCTTATACCAACTCATAGCCACACCCAACTCCGCGTTGCGCTGGATGTGGGCGCTTCAACTCGAGCTAACGTGTCGTGGGCCGCACCGGCTGCCTTGCCACATCAATTTCTACAGGCTCTCATGCAAGCCAACCACTTGCTAGACTGACGGTCGTTTTTTTTAACTACCAAAGGCACTCGCATGACCCCCAACACCAGCCATCAGGACACCAGCCCAGACATTTTTTCTACGGACTTTTTGTTGGGCAATGTCGGTGCGCCCTTTCTGGTAGGCGCGGCCGTGGGCTTCTTTGCCAAGAAAGTTTCGAAGATGGCCATCTTCGTGGGCGGCGCCCTGCTGGCCGTGTTGTTCCTGGCTGAGTCATGGGATCTGATTTCCGTCAAAGACGGTGCCGTGCTTGATGTGGCCTCAAAGGCCGCCGGCGCGCTCAAGGAAACGGGCGCTCTGCTCACCGATCGCCTGAAGGTGATGTCTACACAGGGTGGCAGTGCGATTGCTGGTTTTTTTGTCGGTTTCAAGGCGGGTTGAACGCCAAACCCCGCCCAGTTGGCCGACAAGCCGATTCAGAATCCGGTCCGCGACAATCACTCACGCCAGCGGATTTCAAGGTTCCGATATTCCCAGGGTGGCAGGGGATTGGGTTGTGACCACAGGCCGACATGGGCCGTGCGCGCTTGCTCCTCTGCCTGCGCATAGACTGGGTCTTTTGCCTGCTTCACATCGACCCACGCCATCCCTCGCTTGATTTGCTCCAGGTTGATCTCGACACCTTTCATACGCAGCTTGCCCATGGTTCGGCCCTGGCGGTCCTTCCCAAGTTCGTCGATCCTCAACACCTTGCCTTGAACCAGTGCGCATAATGATTCTCTGGCCTGCCGACCAAAGGGCTGGTTCCTTTCCGGGGCATCAATCTGGCTTAGACGGATGTCCTGGGTTGATTTGTCGCTCGAGTTGCCGGTTGCCCGAAAGGTGATCGTGTCACCGTCCAGTACCGTCACGACCTGACCTTCTTGTTCGAACGCACATACCGACATCCCGGCAGTCAGCAAGGCAAGCCACAGGCTCATCGATCTCATCCCTTATCCCCAAACCTGACAGTTCAATTTCATTACAGTAGGATGGCTGGCAATCCTCTTCAACGATGGACTTCCAATGACACCACCTTGGTTTGACGTACTGATCATTGGCAGCGGCGCGGCGGGTCTCAGCCTTGCCCTGCGGCTTGCCGATCGCGCTCAGGTGGCCGTCATTTCAAAAACGGCTCTGTCTGAGTCGAACACTCTTTATGCGCAGGGCGGCATTTCCGCCGTACTGGATGAGGAAGACTCCATCGAATCGCACATCCAGGATACCCTGGATGCCGGGGCCGGGCTTTGCGACCCGGACACCGTGCGGCTGGTAGTGTCACAGGGTAAAGCCTGCATTGACTGGCTGCTGGATCAGGGCGTTCCCTTTACCGAAGTAGAGTCCGACGGGGGTACACACCAGCTGCACCTGACGCGTGAGGGCGGTCATACCCACCGACGGGTGGTCCATGCCGCCGACGCCACTGGCCGGGCCGTTGAAACCTCTTTGGAGCAACGCGCGCGCCGGCACGCTAATATTCACCTGTTCGAGTATCACAACGCCATCGATTTGATCACCGGTGGCAAGCTCGGCCTGAGCGATCGGGGTGTGGTGGGCACCTATGTGCTGAATGGCAGAACACAGCAGGTGGAAACCTTTCGATCCCGCTATACCGTTATTGCGTCCGGCGGTGCCAGTAAGGTCTATCTGTATACCAGCAACCCCGACATCGCGACCGGGGATGGGATTGCAATGGCCTGGCGGGCGGGGGCCAGCGTTGCCAATATGGAGTTCATCCAGTTTCATCCCACCTGTCTGTACCACCCTCATGCTCGATCATTCCTCATCTCCGAAGCGGTACGGGGCGAAGGTGGCCGCTTGAGACTGCCTGATGGCAGCCCTTTCATGCAGCGTTTCGACGCGCGCGAAGAGTTGGCGCCACGGGACATCGTGGCGCGCGCCATTGATCACGAGATGAAGCGCCTGGGCGCGGACTGTGTCTTTCTGGATATTTCACATCGGCCCGCTGATTTCATCAAACAACATTTTCCGACCATCCATGCGCGTTGCCTGGAGCTCGGCATCGACATTACGCGTGATCCGATTCCGGTGGTGCCGGCGGCCCACTATACGTGCGGTGGCATCCTGACGGATCACAAGGCCTGCACGGATCTGCCGGGGCTGCTTGCGATTGGCGAAGCGGCCTGCACCGGACTTCACGGGGCCAACCGTATGGCCAGCAATTCCCTGCTGGAATGTCTCGTGTTTGCGAAACAAGCGGCCGAACGCATTCTGTCGACGCTGGATGAACGCCCTCTTCCGCCCGAACTACCCGACTGGGACGAATCACAAGTGACCGATTCGGACGAGGAAGTGGTCGTTGCGCACAACTGGGACGAGATACGCCGTTTCATGTGGGACTATGTGGGGATCGTCCGCACCGACAAGCGGTTGCAAAGGGCCCTGCGCCGAGCCGAGCTTCTTAAGCAGGAAATCAGCGATTATTACGGCAACTTCCGCGTGACCAATGACCTGCTTGAATTGCGCAACCTCGCCATCGTCGCTGAGCTCATCATTCGCTGTGCGCTGCTGAGGAAGGAAAGTCGCGGCCTGCACTTCACTCTGGATTACCCGGAGACGGATACTCGCCAGCCCCCACGCAACTCGGTTCTGCATCCCAAACCTCACTGACCGGGATCGCCGGGACCCGCGACATCATGGCCATCTTGCCATTGTTCATGAAAGCGATAGCCATCGAAGCGCCGGGCGATACGTCCGTCCTCACACTGGTTGATCGCCCCATGCCTTATCCAGGCCGGGGGGAGGTCCTGGTTGAAGTGGTGGCGGCCGGCGTCAATCGACCGGACATCATGCAGCGACGCGGGCTCTACCCGCCGCCGCCCGGTGTCTCTGACATCCCGGGCCTGGAGATCGCCGGTCGGGTGGTTGCCTTAGGTGAGTCGGTCCAGGGAATTGCGCTTGGGGATGCGGTCTGCGCCCTGGTGACCGGCGGCGGGTATGCCGAATACTGTCTGGCAGCGGCTCCGTTGTGCCTGCCGATCTCTGAAAATCTGAGCTTCGTCGAAGCCGCCACACTGCCGGAAGCCTTGTTCACCGTTTGGTCGAACGTGTTCGAGCGATGTCAGCTGCAGCCGGGAGAAACCTTGCTGGTCCACGGTGGCACCAGTGGCATTGGCACCACCGCCATCATGCTGGCTAAACTTTATGGCGCCCGGGTCTTGGCGACCGCAGGCAGTCGGGAAAAATGTGATGCCTGCCTGGCACTGGGTGCCGAAGCGATCGATTACCGGCAAACCGACTTCAGGGATCAGGTGATGGAGTTGACACAAGGCGTCGGGGTCGATGTGATTCTGGATATCGTCGGTGGGCCTTACCTGGCTCCTCACCTAGAGATTCTGTCGTCGGATGGCCGTTTGGCCATCATCGCCGTACAAGGCGGCCCCAAAACCGAAATCAACCTTCTGCCGATCATGCTGAAGCGTTTGACCGTGATCGGTTCCACCCTGCGCCCACGCAGTCTGACCGAAAAATCTCGCCTGGCCGGGATGATTCGCGAACAGGTTTGGCCTTGGGTTAGCACCGGTCAACTCAGACCGGTCATTGACTCAAGCTTTCCCCTGCAAGAAGCCGCTATGGCCCATCAACGCATGGAAAGTAGCCAGCACATCGGCAAGATCGCCCTGACTTTGGAACCCAAATGATGCTGATAAAAACATGTTTCACCATTTTGCTGTCCTTCTGGCTGCTGCACCCGGTGGCGCGGGCAGATCTGGCCAAGGGACTGGAGGCCGTCGAGGCGGGACATTGGCCCACTGCGCTGGCCGAGTTCAAACCACTGGCCAACCAGGGTGACCCGAATGCCCAGGTGAACCTGGGCAATCTTTACATGCGTGGTCTGGGTGTCGAGCAGGACTATGGCAGCGCCTATGGCTGGTATGCGAAAGCGGCAAACCAAGGCCATGCGACGGGGCAAAACAAGCTGGCGGTCATGCTGTATTACGGACTCGGCATCAAGGAGAATCATACCGAGGCGGCCCAGTGGTTTTTGAAAGCCGCCGAACAGGGCGATCCCGCGGCAGCAATGGTGATTGCAGAACTATTCGATAAGGGCGACGGCGTTCCGGCCAGCAAGATCGACGCTTATATCTGGCTGTCCATTGCCGCTGACCTAGGCAAGGAGGATGCCCTGAATGAACGGGCACACCTGGCGGATGAATTATCCCCCAACGACCTCAATAATGCGCTGACCCAGCTGAATGTGTGGCGGGGGCAACACGACAAACGGCAGACCGATTTCGCCAACGGTCAGCTGGACAACCCGGTCGCCAACAAGAAAGCCCGGTCTGGCTCCCCACCGCAATCAACGAAAAGCAAATCAGCAAACCGCTGAAACCCGCAAGCAGATATCGACGATTAGCTGCCGAAATGGCAGACGTAGTCCATCAGTTCCAGCGTTTCAATATCAAAGGCGCTTTCGCCCGGCACATGGAACGATTGACCCGCTCCGTATTCCTTCCAGTCCGATTCGCCCTTCAGGCGAACACGGCATTTGCCACCCACGACCTCCATGACTTCCGGAGCGGCCGTATTGAAGGTCAGGCTCGATGGAAAGATGACCCCCAAGGTTTTGCGGGTACCGTCATCGAACAGGACCGTGTGACTGACGCACTTGCCATCAAAATAGATGTTGGACTTCTTTACCACGCTGACTTTGTCGAACTGGGACATGGTGACCTCTTCTATCGAATAAAAACATGAATGGGTGGGTGGGTGTGTAGACACGACTCAGATCAGCAGGATGAGCAATCCCAGCACCAGCACCCCGCCCAGAATACGGTAGGGCCAAGACAATTCAGCCCAAGCCAGCTTCACCTCGGTCACCCGGATATGGAACCAGCGTCTGAATCGAGGCCACAACTGCGCCCTTGCCCGACGCCACCCCCAGCGGGCCAAAAAGAAAATCAGCACCAGCTTCAGTGGCGTCAGCCCAAGGGCCGTGGCGATTTCAGAATAACGATCAGCCTCATGGGGGAAATGATTTTTCAACCAGTCGGCCAAAGCATCTTCCAGCATTTCCTCCGGCGCCTCGATGAGCACTAACCAGATTTTCTCGAGGACTTCGAAAAGTAACTCGAAGATGTTCATGCCCAATTCGAGAAACACTTCCCACAACGCAATGATCGCGATCAGGCTCCCCGCAAACCACAGCAATGGTTTCCAACTGGGCTGAATTTTATCTGTCGCAGCCAGATCGGGGTCCGCGGGGTTATGGTCGTCTTTCAATTCAGGTTCTAGCATGGCCAAATCGGATCGTTGCGCGCTTCAAAAAGTCTCGAGATTAACGGCGAACGGGCCTCCCGACAAGCCTGGAAGGTGATCATGGGAGCCATCATGACAGACGGGACCGAGGCCCTTTTGCCTGATGCAACTATGATATAGTTCGCGGGCAAAATTGGGCCCGGTCCGGTGATGACCCCCTGGATTCAAGGCACACACAACCATCCCTCGGCAGCACGTTCAAAATCGAAGACGCTCAAAAGCCCCCGACCCCAATAATACATTCGAGAGCTTCATGGAAATCAAAGAGTGGCTGCAGGTCTGGCAGTTTGAACATAATCCCTTCGTTATCTTCGACGCCGATCGTGATCCGTACCTCTCAACCTCCATGGTGGAGAACACGTCCCTGCGGTCCGTGCTACTGCATATCGACAAACCCACCCCTTATGTCATTTTTGCGATACGAGGTGCAGGCAAGTCTTCCATGCGGATCGACACCGAGCGCTACCTGAATGACTACCGCGATCAGGTCCTTGTAATTTCCTATGTGGAATTCAACGAGTTGCTCGCCGAAGTGGCACGTCCCCGTCACCTGCCGCTTGGGTATGCCTCGGACAAATCGGCCCTGACCCGCTTTTTCAAACGTAAAAAACAAATTCTGCTCCAGCGTGATCCACGGATGACACTGGACGATCACCTCGACTACATTCTCAAACTGGGCATCGAGGAATTGTGGCGGACCATCGTCGATACACCGCGAGAGGATCTGCTCAAGAACAACCGGGAAATAGCCGAGAAGTTCCTACTCCTCTCAGCCTTGTATTACACCCCGAACGACCTTTCCAGCAAAATCGGAACCTTGCGGCGGATGATGTCGATCGCAGGATATGAGAGAAAAGCCCCGTTTTTCCTAAAAAAACAAGCCCGGCTGCTGGCGGGTGAGATATACCGCAACATCCGTGGCGTGCCCGTGTCGCTGGAAGGCATGGTGAAAACCATTCAGGAAATCGGCGTCGGTTTGTTTGAGTTTCATGGCATACCCAGAAACACCGAGAACCGGTTCACCCTGTTCAAGATCTTCATGGATCTGGTGCGTTACTTCGGTCTGGCCGGAGTCTATTTGCTGGTCGACCGCGTTGATGAACCCACCAGCATCAAGGGCGACCCCGAGAAGATGCGCGAACTGGTCACTCCCATGCTCAATGACCAGCTTTTCCAGATCGATCATCTGGGTATCATCATGTTCCTGCCCTACGAGCTTCACGACCTCAAGAAGTACTACAGGAGCGACAGGATCAAGACGATCTCATCGATCAACTGGTCACCAGACAACATGATTCGTCTTATAGAAAAGCGCATGAATGTCGGCCGCAAACCGGGCAGCCCACCCATCCATCTTTCCGACATCTTCGAGGAAGAAGGTGAAAGCAAGGCCAATTTCATTGTAAGGCAGCTAACCCCGCGCAATGCCTTCCGACTGCTGAGCATCATGCTGGAGGAGCATTGTCAGACGGTGATTTATGGCGTCAAGATTTCAACCGAAGTTTATGAGGCTGCCGTACAGCGCTACCTCATCGAAAAGGAAGGGTACTGAGGGAATTCAGCGGTTAGCCCACCAAAGGCGGAGTCGCAAACCCAACTCCGAGGTATAGCCCGTCGAAACAGCTCGGATGTTGCCTTCCCGGTCGATCACGAATGTGGCAGGCACCCCTCTCACTCCATAAGCACTGGCCTCAAATCCCTCCTGATCCACGAGGGTGGGCACGTCGAACTGTCGACGACTCATGTATTCACTGACCGTAGCCGCATCACCTGACTGCATCGCGACGGTGATGATGGGCGTATCGTTGGCAACTGCCATGACGGTGGACTGCATGGCCCGACAAACTCCACACCAGCTGGCCCAGAAATAGACAATAGCCGGCTTGGGCATAGACTCCAGCCCGGCAAACGACTCGCCCCCCACCATTTCGCCCCGGAGATCCGGCGCCCTTCCCGCGTCAACGACACCCCGGCTTGCAACCAGCTGAATCACGAGAACCACAGCGACTACCGGCAACCAACCCAACACGGATCTGGCGATTCGCGCCACTCTGGCCATCTCAGGCAAACCGCCTCAACAACTCACCGCCCTGCGCCTTCAGCCACCGACGCTCCTGACTCCAGTTGGGCAGATGACGTGACACCAGATCCCAGTAATCGCGTGAGTGATTGCGGTGACGTATATGACAAAGCTCATGCACGACCACATATTCCAGAACGGAAGGCGGGGTAAACGCGAGCAGCCAGTTAAGGTTGATATCATTCCGCGGGCCACAGCTTCCCCATCGCGTTTGCATGCGCTTGATTCGAATTTCACGCGGCAGAAGACCCAGAACCTGCCCATGATGTTGCGCCAGCCGATGGACCTCGGCCCGCATCCATTGCTTGACCCAGAGAAATAAGGCGGACCGAATCTGAAGATCCGTCGACAGATCACTGGTCTCCGGCAGAAGAATCTCAAAAGGGCCATCAGACAGTTTTTTTATTTTGAGCCGATTTCCTGCGTGCTGACCAACGATCAAGGGCACATTACGCCCTTGAAAAGGCAACATGCTTCCGGATTCCAGCGGCTGCACGGGAGTGGACCGGTGATCATTATCAGCCCGCCCTTGAATCTCGGTCAGCTTGCGTTCAGCCCACTCCCGATGCTGATGCAGAAACCCCATCGCCTGCGCTTCGGACACATGCGGGGGTACCACCAACTCGATGCCAGCAGGCTTGATCACGAGGCGGACATGCTTTGCCCGTTGACTACGACGAATGGAGACATTCTCCAGACCGCGCTCCATCGCACTCAGACCCTGCGAATCGACAACACTTCCAGCTCCTTGTCACCCACAGGCCGCTTCCAGCTCACCACGTCGCCCACCTGAGCATTCATGAGGGCATTGGCAAGCGGAGAAACCCAGCTGATCCGCCCCTGCGTTGCATCGGCTTCATCCTCCCCTACGATCATGAAATTCAGCCGCTCACCCTCCTTGTCTTCTGCCTCGACCAGGGCGCCAAAGTGCACCCGATCCAGCGGCTGCGCTTTTGGTTCCACTAGCACCGCCCGCTTCACACGCTCATTGAGGTAGGCAAGCTCACGCTCCAGTTCACGCAGGGTCTGTTGGCTGGACAGGTCTTCCTTTCCCACCAAGGCCTGGCGTGCTTCCGCGAGATCCCTGACCTTATCCTCCAGCTGCCCCAGGCCCCTGGGAGTGACATAATTGATATGCGGACTTTGCGGCCTCAATGGCGCCGCGTTGTCTCCCTGATCATCCAGTTCCCTTACAAAAGCGCGACTCATGAATTTTGTTGCCTGAAAAGAAGATTTTTAGGACGTTGCCAGCATATCCGCAGCCAGCCGGGCCAGCACTGCCGACCCATTTCGGTCTCCCAGCTTGTCACGGATCGTCAGCAAAGCCTGGCGCTGACTCTCCGAATAGATACAGTCCTGCAGTATCCGGGCAATTTCACCAGCGATGTTTGCCGTGGTCGCTTCATGCTGAATGAACTCACGCACAACCCCTTTTCCGGCCAGAATGTTCGGCAGGCCAATGAAAGGAACCTTGACCAGCAGACGTCCCAGCCAATAGCTGAGAGGTGACAGACGGTAGACAATCACCATGGGGATGCCCAGCAAGGCAATTTCCAGGGTGGCAGTCCCCGAAACAGTGATGACGGTATCGCAACATTGGAGCGCGTCGTAATCCTGCCCTCGAATGACCTGAAGATCGAGACCGGCAACCCCGGCCAGTTGCGCGGAGATGGCCGCATCCTCGACCGAAGCAGCCTGGAACAGTAAAAAGCGGGCTGCTGGAAACTCGAGACTCAACCGCCGGGCCGATTCCAGAATCACCGGCATCAGGCGTTTGATTTCATTGGCGCGACTTCCGGGCAGCAGGCCGATAACAGGGCGGCTTCCACCATTATTCTGGGCATTGGCCGATGAATCGGTCAGGCCATATTTTTTTAGCGCCTCTGACCGGCTCATGCTTGGCTTTACCTTGCCCGCCAACGGATGACCGACATAAGTGGCCGGCACGCCATACGCCTCGTAAAAGGGCAATTCAAAGGGAAATATGACGGCCATATGGTCGATGATGCGGCCGTAACTCTTCACCCTTCCCGGCCGCCAGGCCCAGACCTGGGGGCTAACATAGAAGAGCACCTTGACTCCGCAAGCCTTGGCCGCCTTGGCGAGACGAAAGTTGAACTCCTTGTAATCCACGCAGATCAGCAGATCGGGCTTGCGCTCACAGGCTGTCTTCTGCATGATTTTCAGAGCCCCCCGGATCTCCCCGTAATGGCGGGCAATCTCCGCAAGGCCGATGACTCCAATACCCGAGGAATCGAAGCAAAGCTCGATACCCGCCTCCCGCATGGCCGAGCCTCCCATGCCAATCCCCTCGACGCCCGGCATGAGCTTCTGGAGTTCCCGAAACAAGGCGGCGGCATGCTGGTCGCCGGAGGCTTCTCCGGCGGATATCATCACCAAAGGGGGTGACCTAACCATTGAGCGCAGCGCGAATCACCTCGACGATTCGACGAATGTCGGCATCCTGCAACTCCGGGTAGATAGGCAAGGAAAAGCAACGCTTCGATACCGACTCGGTGACTGGCAAAGACAGCCCGGCACAGCACTCGGCAAAAACCTTTTGCTGGTGAAGAGGCACGGGGTAATAAACGGCAGAGGAAATTCCCGCCTTCTGCAGAGCCTCCATGACCGCCTCGCGCTGGTCACAAAGAAGGGTGTACTGATGGTAGACGTGCACTCCCAGGCCATCTTCATGTGGCGTTTGAACAGGCAAATCTGCCATCAGCCCGGAATAAGCATGTGCCACCCGGCGACGCTCCCGATTGAACTCGTCGATGTGACGCAGCTTGACTCGAAGAATGGCCGCTTGCATTTCGTCGAGCCGACTGTTGTAGCCAATCGCGTCATGGTAGTAGCGGACTTCGGAGCCATGGTTACGGAGCATCCGCACCTTGGCAGCCACTTCATCCGAGGACGTCGCCACCAGCCCGCCATCACCGTAACAACCGAGATTCTTGCTCGGAAAAAAGCTGTAGCCGGCGCTGATACCGAGGCTGCCCGTCTGACTACCATTGACGCTGGCACCAAAGGATTGGGCACAATCCTCAATCAGAAGCAGCCCATGCCGGTTGCACAATTCGGAGATGAGGCCCATGTCGACCGGCTGTCCAAACAGATGCACCGGCATGACCGCTCGGGTTTTATCCGTAATGGCAGCCTCAATGGCCGCCGGATCGATATTGAATGTCCCGGGATCAATATCGACAAAGACCGGCGTGGCGCCGACATAACGAATTGCCTCGGCTGTGGCAATGAAGGTAAATGGCGAGGTGATGACTTCATCACCGGGGCCAATACCTGAAGCCAGCAAGGCAAGATGCAGAGCGTCGGTTCCCGAGGCACAGCCGATCGCATGCTTGACTCCCAGATAAGCAGCCGCTTCCTCCTCGAAGGCCCTGACGTTCGGACCCAGAATGAACGCTGTGGTCTCCAAAACCTCAGCCAAACCCCGGTCAATCTCATCCTTCAACCGGTGGTATTGGGTTTTCAAATCAACCATGGGGATCATGCGATGTCCTCTCTCTTCCCTGTGATCAGGCAGTTTTCAGTAAACGGGTGATTTCGGTCGCCGTAGCTAAGGCCCTGCGGCCAGCTATACCGGATACCAGAGGCTCCCGACCTTCACGGATGCACTCAACAAAATGCCTGATTTCTTCCATCAGCGCATCGCCATTCTCGAACACCGATTCCTCGCTGGTGATTTCCGGCACTCCGGGGAACATCTCGCGTTCACCCTTTCGATACTGGGCCAACACCCGATTCTGGAAATCGACAGAAATATATCGGTTAGGCATGAACATCCGCATCTTGCGCTCGACCTTCAGGCTGGCGCGACTGGCGGTGACATTGGCCACCGAGCCGTTCCGAAAGGTAATGCGCGCATTGGCGATATCCGTGTCGGAGGTCAGCACGGTCACACCTTTGGCGTCGATGCGCTCCACCTCTGAATCGACAATATCCAGGATGATGTCGATATCGTGGATCATGAGATCCAGCACCACGCTGACGTCATTGGCTCGCGGATTGAACGGAGCCAGACGATGCGACTCGATAAAAAGGGGCTTCTCCCGCACCAGATCCAGGCCCAGCAATGCGGCATTGAATCGCTCCAGATGTCCCACCATCAGGCGGCGGTCTCTCTTTCTTGCAAGATCGATCAGCTCGTCAGCCTCGTCTACCGTCACCGTGATTGGCTTCTCGACGAGAACATGAGAGCCGGCATCCAGAAAATCACGGGCCACCTGAAAATGGAGGCTGGTTGGCACTACGATACTGACGGCATCGACCTTGCCGAGCAGCTCTCGATAATCCGTGACGGCTTGAGTGCGGTTTTTCTCGGCCACGCCCTGGGCGGCTTCGAGATTGCTGTCCACTACAGCCACCAGATCACAGCCCTCGAGGGCCGCATATTTTTCAGCATGAAACTTGCCGAGGTAGCCTGTTCCTACCACTGCACATGTAAGTGCGTTCAATGAATGTCTCCTTGCGGCAATCGGCTCAAGAACTTTCCGTCAGTCGTCAGCACGCCCTGCACGGGCCTCGATAAAGCCCAGCAAGCCACCTCGGCGTGAATCGGCCTGCAGCCACTCACGCAGATAATTCACCTCGGGCGTGTCAGGCAGCGAGTCCAGACTTTGCCTGGCCCTAACCAGGCGAAAGGCGGCCGAGATCGCCTTGAGTCGATCTCCGTCCACGCCGGCACGACGCATGCCGACCAGATTCAATCGGTAATGTTTACCGGGGCGCCCACCAACCATGGTGAAGGGCAGCACATCCTTGTTGATGCCCGCCAACCCCTGGAGAATGGCAAAGCTGCCAATCCGGCAGAATTGGTGAACCATGACCCCGCCGCCAAAGAACACCCGGTCGCCGACCTCGGCGTGGCCGCCGAGTGTCGCGCCACTCGCCAGAATATTGCCATCCCCCATGGAGGAATCGTGACCGAGATGGGTGTTGTTCATAAAATAGTTACCAGAACCCACTCGGGTCGCCTCACCTGCCTTGGTGGCTCGACTGATGGTCACGCCTTCACGAAAAACATTGTCATCACCAATTTCAAGCCGGGTGATCGTGGCTGGATCGAAGGCTATATCCTGTGGCAATCCACCGAGAACCGCCGTAGGGTGAATATGGTTGTTGGAACCGATATGGACATGCGACCGTATGACGACATGGGCCTCGATGACACTGTTATCACCAATCCTGCTGGGCCCCTCAATCACCGAGAAAGCCCCGACCGACACGTTCTTGCCCAACTCCACATCCGGAGAAATGACAGCGGTGGAATGAATCATGAAATCCGTGGATCAACTATGTATGTAAAAACTAACCGCGAGGATGGCAACGGGCATGCAGCTCATTCAACCGTTCCTGCGCCACGTGAGTATAAATCTGCGTGCTGGACAAGTCGCTATGCCCGAGCAACAACTGCACCACCCGGAGGTCCGCGCCATGATTCAGCAAATGGGTGGCAAATGCATGCCGAAGGGTATGTGGGGATAAAGGCTTATGGATTCCCGCCAGACCAGCGTAGCGCTTGATAATGCACCAAAACGCCTGCCGCGTCATCGCAGACCCTCTCGAGGTTACGAACAGATCATCGCTTTGTCGCGCGCCCAGCAGCGCGGCACGAGATGTCCGAGAGTAACGTGCAATCCATTCCTCTGCCAACTCGCCCAGCGGCACCAGACGCTCCTTGCTACCCTTGCCCACCACTCGGACCACACCCTGACGGAGATTGACCTGTGTCAGTTTCAGCCCGACCAGTTCGCTGACCCTCAGGCCCGTAGCATAGAGCACCTCGAGCATCGCTCGATCCCGGCAACCAAGGGTATCATCGACATTGATCGCGTTCAGCAGCGCTTCAACCTCCAGCTCGGTCAGGGTCGCGGGCAAGGGCCGTCCAATCCTGGGGGGCTCGACCCTGAGAGTCGGATCATCGAGCAGGCGCCCTTCACGAATCAGATAGCGAAAGAACTTCCGCAAACTCGAAACGAGTCGCGCCATGCTGCGACTACTGGCCTGCTGTCGGAACTTTATGGCGAGGTAGGCTTCGATATCGCTCGAGTCGACCTCAAGCAGCCCCCTGTCTCGATGCCTGATCAACCAGTCCAGAAAGTGTTGAAGGTCGCTGGCATAAGCCTTCTGGGTATTTTCGCTCAGCCCTTCTTCAACCCAGAGCGCATCGACGAAACGCTGAATGAGTGGCCTGTCAGACTGAGCCGTCACCAATCTCCCCCGGCAATGAGCCCTCATGCCTCAGTAGCCAACGCTTGATTTCGAGCATGGGACCCTCAGTCTCTCCGCAGTAGCCACCCATTCCATTTGCAGAGACGACCCGATGACAGGGAATGAGGATGGGGAAGCGATTTGACTTACAGGCCGATGCCACTGCTCGCGGTCCGGTTTCGAGGCGTTTGGCCAGACTGCCATAAGTGAGTCTACTACCCGCCGGAATCTCCCTTAATGCCTGCCAGATTCGTTGTTGAAATGTCGTCCCCTGAAGTCTTATAGGCAATACTAGGTCAAATACCGGCTCTTCAAGATAGCGCAGCATCTGCTCTCCGGCCTCCCTGAGCGACCCATCAGCCCATGGGGGCCCTGCCCCGTCATTCTCCACTGCATGGGCCGGCACCACGTCGATACCCACCAGAATCCCAGCGGAAGCGGAGAGCCGGATTCCTCCAAACGGCGCAGGCACCATGGCTATTTCTTCCTTCATCAGCCCGGTTCGCGGAGAAATAATCAGGAAGCGCCTAACGGAAAAGGGCAGCGATTGCTGCCCTTTTGCCGGTACCCATCACTCAATGGCGCTCAATCGCGCCAGAAGAGGACTAGATTTTTTCCTTGATACGCGCCGCCTTGCCGGTGAGATCACGCAAATAGTAAAGCTTGGCACGACGCACATCCCCGCGGCGTTTCACCTGAATTTCCTGCACCTGTGGGCTGTAGGTCTGGAATACGCGCTCCACGCCTTCACCATGAGAAATTTTTCTGACGGTAAAAGCAGAGTGGTAACCACGGTTACGCTTCGCGATAACGACCCCTTCGTAAGCCTGCAAACGTTCGCGATTGCCTTCCTTCACCTTGACCTGAACGACAACCGTATCGCCAGGGGCAAAAGCGGGTATGGTTTTGCCGCTCATCCATTCATTTTCGAGTTGCTGAATAATGTTTGACATCGTGTTTCTCTTTATCTCAATTCTTTGCTTCGTCGACCAAAATATCATTTACCAACTCGTCGAGCACGGTCTGCTGCTCGGAGTCCAGTGTCATTCCTTCCATCAAGTCAGGCCGCCGCTGGCGAGTTCGCTGGAGCGATTGCTGCAATCGCCACCGCCTGATCGCTTCATGATTCCCTGACTGCAAGATCTGCGGGACCTCACGACCATCCACCCGCTCCGGACGAGTGTAATGAGGGCAGTCCAGCAGGCCTGTCATATGAGAATCCTGCTCGGCGGATTCGGCATGTCCCAGAACCCCGGGGATCAACCTCACCACCGCATCAAACAGGACCAGAGCGGCCAATTCGCCGCCGCTGAGAACGTAGTCGCCTATCGACCATTCCTCATCGATTTCGGCCTCCACGAGCCGCTCATCCACACCCTCATAGCGCCCTGCCACAAGAATCAGCCGTGGCAAACTGGCAAACCCGATCACAGCCTGCTGATTCAAAAGGCGCCCTTGCGGACTTAGAAAAACTGTCTTCGCTGGTAATAGGGAGTCCATTCGTGCCGCCTGAATCGCATCACGCAAAGGCTCAACCTTCATCACCATACCGGGGCCGCCGCCATAGGGACGATCGTCCACCGTGCGATGCTTATCGGTGGCATAAATTCTGGGATCCCACGTCTTGAGATTTACCAGACCCCGATCTATCGCCCGCCCCGTCACCCCTTCAGCCGTCCCGGACCGAATTAGCTCAGGAAACAGGGTCACGATATCAAATCGCATCCTGGCCTAAAATTCCGGATCCCAATCCACAATGATAAGGCTTTCGGCAAGATCAACATTCTTGACAAACTCGCCGACCACAAACGGGATCAAACGATCCCTCTCACCCTTGACGTCCAGTACATCATTGGCACCGGTCTCCAGCAAACCCCGCACCTTACCAAGAGCCACGCCCGCCACCGTCACCACATCAAGCCCGATCAGGTCGGCCCAGTAGTAGGTTCCCGGGGACGCATAAGGAAAGCATTGCCGCGGGACCAGTATTCGAGTCCCCTTAAGCGCAATCGCCTGATCCCTGTCTTCAACCCCTTGCAATCGTGCCACCACGGCTGCCCCCTGGGGCCGACCCTCGACCAACTTCGCTGAACGAGGCGCTTCTGAAGAGCCCAATGCCCAAGGAATGTAATTCAGAATATTTGCCGGCGGATCAGTGAAGGATCGAACCTTGACCCAACCCAGAACCCCAAAAGCTCCGACAATTTCACCCACCTCAACCAAACTGGACACAAAATCGCCCAGCCATCAAGACTCAGGCAGCGACTGCAGCGTTGGTCTTGCGGAATTCCTTTAGAAGGCTCGTCACACGATCCGTGGTCTGCGCGCCATGACCAACCCAGTACTGGATTCGCTCTTCATTCAACGAGAGCCTTTCCGCCTTGCCGGACGCTACAGGATTAAAGAAACCCAGGCGCTCAATGTAGCGGCCATCACGCTTGTTCCGACTGTCGGTAACCACGACATGATAGAAGGGGCGCTTCTTCGCGCCGCCGCGTGACAAACGAATAGTGACCATCAGAAATCCTCAAACAAATTCGGCACAGCCGGAAAACCGCGCATTATAGTCAAAAAAAAAGGCTACTGAAAGCCTGACCTGCCTGAAACGACCGTCGGGGGATATCCACGCTGAGAACAAGGAAATGGTTTACACCACGCCGGGATACAGACTTGTGCTCCACATCTTAGCGGAAGCACTGGAGGCAAGTTACCTCCCAATAATGGCGGAGAGAGAGGGATTCGAACCCTCGATAGAGTTATTAGCCCTATACTCCCTTAGCAGGGGAGCGCCTTCAGCCTCTCGGCCATCTCTCCTGAAACTTTTGCAGATCCCTCGTCGATACGGGGATATCAGCGTCCTTCCGAGCCCAATCCGAGCACATCATCGGATTGATCTTCCTGCTTGATACGCTCATAAATCTCTTCGCGATGAACTGAGACATCCTTTGGTGCGTTGACACCTATCCGGACCTGATTACCCTTCACGCCAAGAACGGTAACCGTTACATCATCGCCAATCATAAGCGTCTCGCCGACCCTACGAGTCAATATCAGCATAAAACTGTCCCTTATAGATTCGCACACCTACCGAGAAGCCCCCATTGAGAGCCGCTGAATTTAACCGATCTAGGTAACAGGCATCGAACGTGGGCAGTATTGTAGCACTTTTAAGCGAGCCGAAAATGTTTTTTTCTTAGACTGATACAACCGACTGATCAAGATCGAAGGCGTCATGCAGTGAACGAACCGCCAGCTCCAGGTACTTTTCATTAAGAACCACCGAGATCTTGATTTCGGAGGTGGAAATCATCTGGATATTAATGCCCTCACGAGCCAGCACATCGAACATCTTGGAGGCAATCCCAGCGTGCGACCGCATACCGACCCCAACAATCGACACCTTGACGATGGAGTCGTCACCGCGCACCTCCCTTGCACCCAACTCCGCACAGGTGGCTTGCAAGATGGCCAGTGCCTTGTTGAATTCGGAGCGATTCACAGTGAAGGTAAAATTAGTGGTGCCATCCTCCGCCACGTTCTGAACAATCATGTCCACTTCGATATTGGCGTCCGCTACCGGACCAAGGATGCGGGAGGCAATCCCGGGACGGTCAGGAACACCCAGGACAGTCAGCTTGGCCTCGTCACGATTAAAGGCGATACCGGATATCAGGGGCTTTTCCATGGTGTCCTCTTCATAACTGATCAAAGTACCGGCACCCTCCTTAAAACTTGAGAGCACTCGCAGGGGCACATTGTATTTACCTGCAAATTCAACCGATCGAATCTGCAGGACCTTTGATCCGAGACTCGCCATTTCCAGCATCTCTTCAAAGGTAATGCGATCCAACCGGCGAGCCTTGGGCTCGACACGCGGGTCGGTCGTGTAGACTCCATCGACATCGGTAAAGATCAGACATTCGTCTGCCTTGAGTGCAGCTGCCAGGGCGACGGCTGTCGTATCCGAACCACCACGACCGAGGGTGGTAATGTCACCCGCCTCGCTGACACCCTGAAAACCAGCCACCACAACCACCTTGCCCTGATCAAGATCTCCACGGATGCGCTGGGTATCGATATCCAGAATGCGCGCCTTGGTGTGCGCCGAATCAGTGACGATGGAAACTTGGCCACCCGTATAGGAGCAAGCCGGACAGCCGCGCTCCTTCAGCGCCATAGCCAGCAAAGCAATCGTAACCTGCTCACCCGTCGACAACAGAACGTCCATTTCACGGACGTCAGGGGTTGCCTGCGCTTCCTTGGCCAAGGCAACCAGCCGGTTGGTTTCGCCGCTCATGGCCGAGACGACCACGATAACCTCCTCGCCGCGCTGACGCGCCTTGATCACATTTTCGGCGACGTGCTTGATGCGCTCGACGCTGCCAACCGAAGTTCCGCCATACTTATGAACGTATAAGGCCATATCCTTTATTCAATTCCTGCACCTTTCCATCAGGAAATATTATTCCTGACCCAATCCGTGACCCCATTCAGTGCCGCGTCCAAATGAGTCGGGTCGGTACCGCCAGCCTGAGCCAGATCTGGCCGCCCACCGCCCTTGCCGCCCACTTGGCAAGCCACGGCATTCACCAGATCACCTGCCTTGACACGAGCCACCTGATCCTTTGAGACGCCGGCAATCAGACTCACCTTGCCATCCACCACGCTCCCCAATACAACAGCGGAACTCCCCAGCTTGCTACGCAACTGATCGACCATCTCCCGCAGCGCCTTGGAATCGGCTTCATCAATACGAGCCGCAAGAACCTTCAAACCGTCGACCTCCACTGCCCGGGATAGCAGCTCATCTCCCGAGGCACTTGCCAGCTTACTCTTGAGCCGATCCAGCTCTTTCTCCAGGACCTTGTTTCGCTCGAGTATCTGATCAAACTTTTCTTCAATCGCGTCACGCCCGGCCTTGATCCGATCCGCCAGACCTAGCAAGAGCCTCTCACTGGACTTGACCCACTCATAGGCACCCACCCCGGTCAGGGCCTCAATGCGACGGACTCCCGAAGCCACGCCCGACTCGCTCACAATCTTGAAAAGACCGATGTCGCCAGCTCGCTGCGCGTGGGTACCGCCGCACAATTCGGTTGAAAAGTCACCGATTCGAAGAACGCGGACCTCATTGCCGTACTTCTCACCGAACAACGCCATGGCACCGACTTTCATGGCATCGTCCTTGGCCATGACATCCGCTCGAATCGGGCTATTGAGGCGAATATGTTGATTCACCAGTCGTTCGATATTTTCCAGCTGTTCATGACCGATAGGCTCGAAATGAGAAAAGTCAAAACGCAACCGTTGTGCATTGACCTGGGAACCCTTCTGCGCCACATGCTCACCCAACTCCGAACGCAAGGCCGCATGCAGCAGATGGGTCGCTGAATGATTCAGCGCCGTGGCCAATCGCAATTCCGGGTTCACTTCTGCGCGTACACTTGCGCCGAGCACCAGCTCACCCGACGTCACGGAGCCCAGATGGAGAATGATGTCAGCACCCTGCTTCTGGGTGTCGACCACTTCAAAAACGGAATTTGCCGCATAAATGAAGCCGTGGTCGCCTGCCTGACCGCCGGACTCACCATAAAAGGGCGTTTTCGAGAGGATGACCGTGCCACACTGACCCGCACCGAGTCGATCCACCGATTGGCCCTCATGGTACAAACCGGCAATGGTGGCTTCGTCTGCCAAATGTTCATACCCGGTAAATTCGCAAACCGTATCAATATGAACATCATGCGAGTAATCGACGGCAAAATGACTGGCCGAACGCGCACGAGCCCGCTGAGCCTCCATGGCCTTTTCAAACCCCGCAAGATCAGGCACCAGCCCATGCTCACGAGCGACATCGGCCGTCAGGTCAACGGGAAAACCGTAAGTGTCATAAAGTTGAAATACCGTCTCGCCTGGAATAGTGCCGCCGCTAACCCCCTTGAGTTGGGTTTCGAGTATTCGCATACCCTGTTCCAGCGTTTCGGCAAACCGCTCCTCCTCCTTTCTCAGAACCTGTTCAACGGTGGAGCGTGCTACCGCCAACTCAGGATAGGCTTTGCCCATCACCTCACACAGCGGGGCCACCAGCTTGAAGAAGAAAACATCACGGATACCCAGTTTGTAGCCATGACGGATGGCACGCCGAATGATCCTTCGCAACACGTATCCACGCCCCTCATTGGAAGGCAAAACGCCATCCGCGATCAGGAACGAACAGGAACGGATATGATCTGCGAGTACCCGAAGTGAACTGTGATCAGTCGAATCGAGACCGGCCAGCGAGGCAGCTGCCGTTACCAGCGGCTGGAATAGGTCAGTCTCATAGTTGCTATGGACGCCTTGAACGACCGCCGCAATCCGCTCCAGCCCCATACCGGTATCGACAGAAGGTTTTGGCAAGGGCGCCAGTGTCCCGTCCGGCGCCCTGTCGTACTGCATGAAGACGAGATTCCAGATTTCGATGTAACGATCACCATCCTCGTCAGGAGAGCCCGGGGGGCCACCAAGAATCGATTCACCGTGGTCGTAAAAAATCTCGGTGCATGGACCGCAGGGTCCGGTATCGCCCATGCTCCAGAAATTATCCTTGGTGCCGATACGGGAAAACCGGTCAGGATCAATGCCGATTTCGTTCAGCCAGATCTGTTCGGCCTCGCTATCCTGATCGTAAATCGTGACCCAGAGCCGTGAGGGCGGAATCCGCAACACACCGGTCAGAAACTCCCACGCGAACTGAATGGCCTCACGCTTGAAATAGCCCCCGAAGCTGAAATTGCCCAGCATCTCGAAGAAAGTGTGATGCCTTGAGGTGTAGCCGACATTCTCAAGATCGTTATGTTTGCCACCGGCACGAACGCAACGCTGCGAGGAGGCCGCTCTGACATAAGGGCGATCCTCACGCCCCAGAAAAACATCCTTGAATTGCACCATCCCTGCATTGGTAAATAACAGGGTAGGGTCGTTGGCCGGAATCAAGGGACTCGAGGCGACGGGCTTGTGCCCCCGCTCTTCGAAGAAACTCAAAAATAAACTCCGCAGTTCCGCGCTGGTCATGCTTCAGCCGTCATTTCGTTCGTTAAAACCGACATCACTCTTCACTTCACTGCCGCCTTCCCGCAATCGGCGAAAAAGGCGACGAATCTGATCACCAGAAAACCCCCGCCCCAGCAGGAAACGCTCCCGTGCCATCCGTTCCCGCAATGACTCCGGCGGAGTGTCACCAAACTTTCGTGCATAAACCCGCTCGATCAGGCCATCCCAATCCAGCGAACCCATCGCGGGGATTTCCCCCTCATCAATACCCCGCTGGCGCAGTTCCTGCCGAATCCTGAAAGCACCGTGGCCCTTTGCCAGGCGACTTCGGGTGAATACCTCGGCAAAACGGGCATCGCTTTGCAGACCGCGATCGCAAAAGTCAGCGATGACGATATTGACAATCTCCTGGGGGAATCCCTTGCTCACCAGTTTCTGGCGCAACTCTTCCTGACTATGTTCGCGACGGGCCAGGTAGCCCATGCAGGCAGCCTCCAGCGACTGCCTCAACTCATCCGTATCGCTCAGGGACCTTCCTCGGCGCCGGCGGGAGCCGGTGATTGCGTCGCCGGAGTGGCGCCACTGACACCAAAAGCCTTTGCCCTGATGTTGGCCTCAAGAGCCTGGGCTATTTCGGGATGCTCCTTGAGATAGGCACGCACATTGTCCTTGCCCTGGCCTATCCGATCGCCACCATAGCTGTACCAGGAACCCGACTTTTGCACCAACTCGTGGGCAACCCCCAGATCGACCAGCTCCCCTTCCCGGGAAACGCCCTCTCCGTAAATAATCTCGAATTCAGCGTTACGGAAAGGCGGAGCGACCTTGTTCTTGACCACCTTGACACGGGTTTCGTTGCCCACCACCTCGTCGCCATTCTTGATGGCACCAATCCGGCGAATATCCAGACGGACCGATGCGTAGAATTTCAAGGCATTGCCACCGGTCGTCGTCTCCGGACTTCCGAACATCACACCGATCTTCATGCGAATCTGGTTGATGAAAATCACCAGCGTATTAGATCGCTTGATATTCGCAGTCAGTTTCCGCAATGCCTGGGACATCAGCCGCGCCTGCAGGCCGACGTGCGAGTCTCCCATCTCACCTTCAATTTCGGCCTTTGGCGTCAAGGCGGCCACCGAATCTACCACAACGATATCGACACCCCCGGAGCGAACCAGCATGTCGGCAATTTCCAGCGCCTGTTCCCCGGTATCGGGCTGGGAAACCAGCAACTCATCCAGATTGACACCGATCTTTTCGGCGTAACCAGGATCCAGAGCATGTTCAGCATCAATAAAGGCCGCTACCCCACCCAGCTTTTGAGCCTGGGCAATGACCTCCAGGGTCAGCGTGGTCTTGCCTGAGGATTCCGGCCCGTAAATCTCGACGATGCGGCCTCGCGGCAGACCACCGCAACCGAGAGCAATATCCAGCGTCAGCGAACCCGTCGGGACCACCTCTATATCCCGGTTGGCCGGGGTATCGCCCATCCGCATCACCGACCCCTTGCCGAATTGCTTTTCGATCTGGGAAAGCGCGGCACTCAAGGCTTTTTGCTTGTTTTCGTCCATCAGGATGGCTCAGCTAAAGATTGATTCGAACATGATTCGCAATTATGTCACAGCACCCATCACGGTGATACCGCAAGACAATGTCGGAATTCATTCCCTATTCGATCAGCGCAGCGACCAGCCTCTAATCGTCTCATAGGCAGAAGCTGACACCGATGGACGGGATTGAACGTGATGAAATGCTGTGACTTCGAACCGAATCGGCTCGAGCCGATGACCCAATCGGGCCGGGACCGATGTGACCTGCCGAGCCAGCGTCAGATGTGGTCGAAAGGGTCGCTTGTCCAGCACGAATCCAGCTTCACCGAGACCGCCTGCGAGCCTCTGCGCCAGAGACTCCAATGATTTTGGCGACTGCCTTGGCGTCAGGCATAACACACCGGCACTGCGCCACCCACTCAACTGATCCAGGCTTATGAAAAAAGGCTGAGCCCTTACATTGGAGGCGATCGTCTCAAGTATCTGCAAACGATCTGACGTCACCTGCCCCAGAAATGCCAGCGTTACATGCAGATCAGCCGCCAGAATCCAGCGCCCGCGGATGGAGGATTCCAACGAATCCCGCAGATTTACCAACTGTTTCATCGCCGCCGGATCCGGCCAGATCGCAAAAAACAGTCGCCGCGAAACACCCTCACTCACGACATACAGCCAGCAAGCCCTCCAGGGCCAATGCCACTGCTTGCCTTCTTACAGCGCGACGATCTCCCGAAAACACCATGCACCGGACCAGAGCATCAGAGCCAGCCCTTTGCCAGGCAAACCAGACGGTACCCACCGGTTTGTCCGCCGAGCCTCCGGACGGTCCCGCTATTCCGCTCACCGCCACAGACACCCCAGCCTGACTCAGCCTCAAGGCCCCCGCCACCATGGCACGAACCACCATCTCACTCACAGCGCCATGCTCGGCAATCAGTCCCGGATCAACCCCCAGCATCTCGGTCTTTGCGACATTGCTGTAGGTGACAAACCCGCGATCAAACCAGGCTGAACTGCCCGGAACATCCGTAATGGATTGCGCAATCCCCCCCCCCGTACAGGACTCCGCCGTTGCCAGCATCTCCCCCCGATCGCTCAGCAACTCACCAACCCTTTCGGGCAAACCGTCAATATCCGGACCAAACTCAGGTCGCATGACTTGAATCCAGCACCTGACGCCGCGACATCAGTCGAATGGATGACGAAGAACGATGGTCTCCTTGCGATCGGGACCAGTAGACAGAATGTCTACTGGTACCCCCACCAGGCTGGCGATACGCTCGATATAGTTCCTGGCCGCCACGGGCAGCTTGTCCAACTCGGTGACACCCGCGGTGGACTCGGACCAGCCCGGCATTTCTTCAATCACAGGCTCGCACTGGGCATAGGCTTCCGCGCCAATGGGAAGAGTATCAATCTCCATGCCCTGATAACGGTATCGGGTACAGATCCCTATGGTCTCAAGCCCGTCCAGCACATCCAGCTTGGTCAGGCAGAGACCTGTCAGGCTGTTCAGCTTGGCCGACCGTTTCATCAAAACGACATCAAACCAGCCACAACGGCGGGCTCTGCCTGTCGTTGCCCCGAATTCGGCTCCTTTGCTGGAGAGATGTTGCCCGCGCTCATCGAACAGCTCGGTGGGGAACGGACCGTTACCGACGCGAGTGGAATAGGCCTTCGTAATGCCCAGCACGTAATCAAACTCCAGCAACCCGACTCCGGTACCCGAGGCGGCACCTCCTGCGGTCGTGTTAGAGGACGTCACATAAGGGTAAGTACCATGATCAATATCGAGCATCGCGCCTTGCGCGCCTTCAAACAATAAATGGCTGTCCTCTTCACGCAGCCGTTGAAGGTCTCCGGCGACATCGCCGAGCATAGGCTTGATTTCCTCGCCTATCTTCACCAGTCCGGCCAATTCCTCCGCGAAGTCGAGTGGCTTCTCGTGAAAATACTGGCTCAGGACAAAATTGTGGAAGTCCAGCAGCTCCCGCAGGCGATCTTCCAGCAACCCGGGGTAGAAAAGATCGCCGGCTCTGAGACCGCGACGCGACACCTTGTCCTCGTAGGCGGGGCCGATGCCGCGTCCCGTGGTCCCGATAGCCTTGGCGCCGCGAGCTTTTTCCCTCGCCAGATCAAGCGCTACATGAATGGGAAGAATCAGCGCGCAGGCCTCGCTGATTGTCAGACGCTCACGAACCGGAATTCCGGCGCTTTCAAGCACACCGATTTCCTTCATCAGGGCTTCGGGCGAAAGCACGACCCCATTGCCGATGTAACAGCGGACAGTCTCACGAAGAATGCCAGAGGGAATCAGATGCAGAACGGTTTTCTTGCCATCAATGACCAGCGTGTGACCGGCATTGTGACCACCCTGAAACCGAACAACTCCCTTGGCTCGCTCAGTCAGAATATCGACCAACTTGCCCTTGCCTTCGTCACCCCATTGCGTGCCGATAACTACGACGTTTTTTCCCATTCTTTTTTCCGTTTTTTTGTTTTGTATGCTGGGTATATCCTTCAGGCCAGCCGCCAGTGACCATCTTGTTTACCAAGCACTTTGCCACACCCCAATTTCTCGGCGGATTCCGCCTCTCCGCCCAAAGACTGTATAACGATCTTGCCTTGACCTCGAAGTTCGGCGATCAAACGATCAAGCTCGGCGTCAATCACCCCAGGTGCGAAGATGGCGTCATCATCACGCACTGGCTCATTCCAGGAAGACAACCCGGCCAGCATTTTCAGATCTGCACTGAAACCCACGGCCGGACGGGCAAACCCAAACACCCGGCCAATGTCGTCGTAACGGCCACCCCGGGCCACCTCCCTGCCCTGTCCAGGGACAAAGGCGGCGAATACGATGCCGGTGTGATATTCATACCCCCGCAACTCGGCCAAGTCGACATTCAGGGGTACATCGGGATATCGCTCGACCAAATCCTGGACGATCGCTGACAACTGATCCAGCGCCTCGCCGACCACACTCCCGGCGCCATTCAAAAGGACGCGGGCTTCCGGAATCACACGGGTGGAGCCATTCAGATCCAGCAATGCGCTGATCATGCTTGCAATGGGTTTCGGCACGCCAACACCATCCAGAAACGCAGCGAGATCCGTTGCATCCTTGCGCTGCAGAATGTCAAAGAGTGTGGACTCCTGTGGTTCAGTCAGTCCCGCCTCCCGCGCGAGCGCCCGGTAGATGCCGACGTGACCCAAATCCAGATGGACGCCTGTGACGCCGGCAATGCTCAGGGTTTCCAGCATCAATCGAATGACTTCCACGGAAGCCGACACGCCTCCATGACCATAAAGTTCCGCGCCAACCTGTATAGGGTTACGGGATTTTTGCAGGTGACCCGAGAGGGCATGAACCACGGAGCCAAAATAGCAGAGCCTGGAAGGCAGGCCCTCGATTGCGGTTCTCGCATCGATTCGGGCGACCTGGGGAGTCATATCGGCTCTCAGGCCTATCAACCGCCCACTCACCGGGTCAGTTAGCTTGAGGGTCTGCAGGTCAAGCTCGTGGCCTGTCCCCACCAGCAGGGAATCGAGAAAATCGACCATCGGCGGCATCACCAGCCGGTAGCCCCAAGTAGCGAAACGGTCCAGCAGGCGACGCACCAACCGATCCAGCTTCTCCGCTTCGCCAGGAAAAATCTCTTCGATACCTTCAGGCAAAAGCCAGCGGTCTTGCGTCAGCATGATGGGCTATGTGGGATCAAAAAAGTGGGGATGTTACTGGATGACAGGCTCTTTCATCCAGCCATCCGGGCTCACGGTAAAAGACTTCGCAAGTTCTCAACGGCAATTGAGCTTGGCATCAACAGCCGAGCGTCATTTGGGCTTCCTGAAGTATTGAAAGAATTCGGAATCCGGCGAGACCACCATCAGACTGCGATCATCCTTGAAGGCATGACGATAAGCGATCAGGCTGCGATTGAACTGGAAGAACTCCTTGTTCTTGCCATACGCCTGAGCATAAATGTCGGAGGCGGCCGCATCGCCCTGACCACGACGAACCTCGGCATCCCTCTGCGCCTCGGCGACCAGCACGTCACGTTGACGATCCGCCTCTGCCCGAATTTTTTCTGCCGCCTCAGCACCTCGCGAACGGAATTCGCGCGCCACCCGTGCCCGCTCAGCCTCCATTCGGCGATAAACGGACGTGCTCACCTCTTCCGGGAGTTCAATCCGCATCACCCGGATATCCAGGACCTGAACCCCTAGGCCAGCGACGGCCGGTGCCACCATCTTGGTGAGCGACTCCTGGACCTGACCACGCCCGGAAGAAACCAGTTCACGAATGGTGCGCTTGCTGAACTCGTTCCGCATGGCATCCTTGGTGATCTGGTCCAGACGGATATTGGCCTGTAACTTGTCGCCAGCGACCGAGGTATAGAACTTAGTCACATCGTTGATGCGCCATTTCACGAACCAGTCCACGATGACGTTCTTCTTTTCCGATGTCAGAAACCGTTCCGGCTTTGACTCCAGCGTCAGGATTCGGTCATCAAACTTTTTCACCTGCCGATAGGGCAGTTTGAAGTGAAGCCCGGGGGCATAATCGTTACCCACGATTTTCTTGAATTCCAGCAATATGGCCTTCTCGGTCTCCGAGACGGTGAATGTCATGGTGAAGACCAGGAAGAGCAGGGCCAGTCCAAGACCGCTTATAAAATTGTTTTTACTCATGGCTGCAGCCCTCTGATTTCACGCCCACGCGAAGAAGCAGCCCTCGCAGACTTCACCCCAGTTTCCTGGACTTCCTGAACTACCGCTGAGGGTGCCTCGAGCTCACTGACCGACCCTGAGGCGGCCCCAGAGCGTTGCAGTTTGTCGACGGGCAGATACAGCATGTTATTGGAATTCTTTACGTCCACCACGAGGGCCCCTGTTTGGCCCAGCACTTCCTGCATCGCATCGAGATACATGCGCTCGCGCGTGACGTCCGGTGACTTTTCGTATTCCGCCAAAAGCTGCAAGAATCGCGAGGCCTCACCTTCCGCCCGGGCTACAGCCTTTTGCTTATAAGCCTCCGACTCTTCAAGGAGACGGGCCGCCGCACCGCGCGCCTTGGGCACCACCTCATTGGCGTAAGCCTCGGCCTCATTCTTCAAACGTTGCTCATCCTCCCGCGCCTTGATGGCATCCTCAAAGGCATTCTGCACTTGGTCCGGGGGCTGAGCATCCACCAGATTGACGTTGCTGACAATGATTCCGGTTTTGTACTCGTCGAGCGTCTGCTGAATTTCCACCTTGATTTCATCGGCGATATTGCTCCGGCCCTCCGTCAAAACGAAGTCCATGGTGCTCTTGCCGATGACTGCTCGCTGCGCACTTTCAATCACCTGCTTCAGGGTGACGTCGGGATCGGCCACATTGAACAAATAGGCCTGCGCGTCCTTGATCTGGTACTGCACAGCCAGCCGGATGTCGATGATGTTTTCATCCTGCGTCAACATCAGTGCTTCCTTGGGAACCGAGCCCTGTGACTGCTGCCGCCCACCCGAGCGATAACCGATTTCCATGAACCGCTGCTGTTCGATATTCACTACCTCGACCTTGTCGATGGGGGCCGGAAAGTGCCAGTGAAGACCGGGCAAGGTTGTGTCCTCATAAGCCCCAAAACGGGTAACCACGCCACGACTGCCCTCATCCACCAGATAGATGCCGGTCAATGCCCATAGACCCACGGCAACGGCGGCAACCAGCCCGGCCAACTGGGCGGGTGCCTGGTAACTGCCCGAACCACCTGACGAACCACCCCCAAAAAGGCGGCTCAACTTATCCTGCAAACCCTTGAGCACCTCATCGAGATCGGGCGGTACAGGGGGTTTCTCGCGACCGCTCCAGGGGTCTTTCTTGTCACCACCCGGTTCATTCCAGGACATCGCATATCTCTCCAAATTGTAGTCTCGGACTACGCGGTTTTTGATTCATCTTATTCATATACGTACGACGGAGGGCGGCCGGCAGCGGACATTCCATTTCCAGCCCACGCCGCACTCAGGCAGCGTGAACCTCAACATCCCCGATCAGCTCGGCTTCAGGCTCTGAGCCAAAACGTGGCTCCAGAAAACGCAGGCTTTCGGGAGATCCCTCAACCCGCATGGACCAGCCACCCGCCTCATCTTTTTCATCACGGAGAATGGTGGCTACTCGATAAAGCGAAGCGCGCAGTTCGCCATCCATGGGACCCAACTGCAGATCGCGCACAATGATGCGACCGCAGAAACGGTTCCGCAAACAATTCGTCAGCAAATCAAGACCCAGACGGGCCTGAGCGGATACCCAAACCTGGGCAACCCGACCATTTTCATCCCTTTCAATGTGCGGAACCACATTCTCCAAACGGTCAATCTTGTTCATCACGCGGATTTGCGGCACTTCATCCGCGCCGATTTCTTCGATGACACGATCCACCTCCTCGATCGTCTCCGCCATCTGCTCATCGCTGGCATCGACGACATGCAGCAGCAGATCGGCCTCGACCGTCTCCTGCAGTGTGGAACGAAAGGCCGCCACCAGTTCGTGCGGCAAATCTCTGACGAAACCGACGGTGTCCGCCAGCACTACCGGCTGGTGGGGGCCAACCATGAACCGCTTGAGCGTGGGATCCAGAGTTGCGAACAACTGGTCCGCCGCATAGACACCGGCCCCCGTCAACGCATTGATCAAGGTGGACTTGCCTGCATTGGTGTAGCCAACCAGCCCCACGACAGGAATCTCGGATCGGCGCCGAGCCCGTCGGCCCTGGCCCCGCTGCTTGTCCACCTTTTCCAGACGTTTTTGAATTTGACTGATTCGCTTGCCAATCAGGCGTTTATCGGTTTCGAGCTGGGTTTCACCAGGGCCACGCAAACCGATACCACCTTTCTGGCGCTCAAGGTGAGTCCAGCCCCTCACGAGACGGGTAGACAAATGCTTGAGCTGTGCCAGTTCAACTTGGAGCTTACCTTCGTAACTTTGAGCTCGCTGCGCAAAAATATCCAGAATCAGACCCGTCCGGTCCAATACCCGGACATTGAGTTCCTTCTCCAGATTGCGCTCTTGGCTGGGCGAAAGCGGATTATTGAAGATAACCAGCTCCGCCTCATGCGCCGCGACCAGAGCCGCCAACTCGCTGAGCTTTCCTTTACCGATAAAAAACCGGGGGTCAGGGTTATCCCGCTTGCTGATCAGGATATCCACAGGGGTAGCCCCCGCCGAAATGGCGAGCTCCCGCAACTCCTGAACAGCCTGTTCACTCTGGTCAGCCCCACCGTAAGCGAGGATCGCACGCTCGCCGGATTTAGGCCGATCAAACAAGGGAAACCGTCAAAGACTCAGCTACAGATTGCGATCCCCAGAAGTCGAACTGGATCAAACCTCTTCCTCGACTTCATCCTGGCCCTGACTGAGCCTTACCTGCCGCGCCGGAACGATGGTCGATATGGCATGTTTGTAGACCATCTGACTGACAGCATTCTTGAGGATGATCACATACTGATCGAATGAATCCACCTTGCCTTGCAACTTGATTCCATTGACCAGATAGATTGAAACCGGAACATGTTCCTTCCGTAGCGCATTCAGGAATGGATCCTGCAAGTTTTGACCTTTAGACATTCCATTTCTCCATTATTGTTTTGGATTTAAAATCCAATGAGACTCAAATCCTGGGGATTATTTAATCAAATCCCACCGCAAGCTGCCATGCACTCGTCGGTGTTCAGTCTATTCCCGATAGGGTACGGCGCGGGTCAGTGACCCAGCACTTCGGCCACCGCCGCTGCAAGCTTGTCGGCAAGGCTTCTCACCTTTTCACCATCGGCACCTTCCACCATGACCCGAACCAGGGGTTCGGTTCCGGAAGACCTCAACAAGACTCTCCCCTGACCCGCCAGTTCCCGCTCCACCTCAAGCTTCAGACTTTGGACGGCATCAAACTGATCCAGATCTACCCGCTCCCTGATCTTGACGTTGACCAGACACTGCGGATATTTATCCATCGCCTGGACCAACTCGGCGAGACCTTTCCCGGTGGATCGCATGGCCTCCATGACCTGCAACGCCGCCACAATGCCATCGCCCGTCGGTATCCGATCGCGGCAAATGATGTGGCCCGAACTCTCTCCCCCCAAGGTGCTTTGATGAGCCAACATCATCTCCATGACATAACGATCGCCCACAGCCGCCCGCTTGAGACCGATGCCGGACTTCGACAGTGCATGCTCCAGACCCAGATTGGTCATAAGGGTTCCAATCACGGGACCCGACAACTCCCCGCGCGCCTGTCTGGCCGATGCAATGATGAACAGTATTTCATCGCCGTCCACAATGCGCCCAGCATGATCGACCATGATCAAGCGATCGCCATCGCCATCAAGGGCCACACCAAAGTCAGCACCCTCTTCGATCACCCTCTTCGCCAGGGATTCCGGCTTGGTCGCACCCACTCCTTCGTTGATGTTGAAACCATTGGGGTGGTCGCCCATGGTGATGACAGTGGCGCCCAATTCGGAAAAAACAAAGGGCGCAACATGGTAGGTCGATCCATGCGCACAATCGATGACCAGCTTGACCCCGTCAAAGTCCATGCCGGTGGCGATCGTGCTCTTGCAGAATTCTATATAGCGACCCGCAGCATCCTTGAGACGAGTGGCCTTGCCGATACGCGAGGAGTCCACGGTGGTCATCGGCTGATCGATTTCGCTCTCGATCAATCGCTCTATGTCATCCGACAGCTTCAGGCCATCGGGCCCAAAAAACTTGATGCCGTTATCGTAATAGGGATTATGTGACGCGCTGATGACAATGCCAGCTTCCGCGCGAAAAGTCCGCGTCAAATACGAGATGGCCGGCGTCGGCATCGGTCCCATCAACTGCGTGTTGACCCCCGCGGCGGACAGACCGGCCTCCAACGCGGATTCGAACATGTACCCCGAGATTCGGGTGTCCTTGCCGATCAGAACCGTCGGATCCTTCCGGTCACGCGCAAATACCCGCCCGGCCGCCCAACCCAGCTTCAATACAAAGTCCGCGGTAATTGGGTAGGTCCCCACCTTGCCACGAATACCATCCGTTCCAAAATACGCCCGACTCATGCTCCACTCCATTACCTATCCAGCGCTCAACCGAGCGCTGTAACCGTCCCGATTAAAAACCAAGCCCCTGTCCAGGCAGGGGCTCAAGCCACACAGATCGGTCTGGCCAGATTCAGTGCTGCTCTGCCGCCTTCCCTAACTTATCGCCACTCTCTTTCTCGGACTCGGCGGGCTTGACCGGGGAGCCACCATCGGTCGGCGGCGTTTCATCCCAATTCTGCGGCGGGCGAGGCACCCTGCCTTCCATGATGTCATCAATCTGAAAATGATCGATGGTCTCGTATTTCATGAGCGCATCAGCCATCAGGTTGAGCTTGTCCAGATTCTCCTTGAGTATTCGCTCGCTACGATCATAGTTTCGATCAATGAAGGATCGAATCTCTTCATCAATGAGATGAGCCGTCTCTTCGGACACCATCTTATGCTTGGTGACCGACCGCCCCAGAAAAACTTCCCCTTCCTCTTCGCTGTAGGCCAGCGGCCCGAGACGCTCGGACAATCCCCAGCGAGTCACCATGTTCCGGGCCAGATTGGTCGCCCGCTCGATATCGTTCTGGGCACCCGTCGTCACTTTCTTGCGCCCGAATACGATTTCCTCGGCGATACGCCCGCCAAAGAGGCTGGAGATCTGGCTTTCCAGCTTTTCCAGGCTCGCGCTATATTGATCGCGCTCCGGCAGAAACATGGTGATTCCAAGCGCTCGCCCGCGCGGCATGATGCTGACCTTGTAAACCGGATCGTGATCCGGAACGAGGCGCCCGACAATGGCATGTCCCGCCTCATGCACGGCTGTCAAACGTTTCTCTTCCTCGCTCATGACCATGGACTTCCTTTCGGCGCCCATGAGGATTTTGTCTTTGGCCTTTTCGAAATCCTCCATCTCCACCTGGCGCTTGTTCTTGCGGGCAGCGAACAAGGCCGCCTCATTCACGAGATTGGCCAGGTCGGCACCAGAAAAACCGGGGGTTCCCCTCGCCAGAAAGGACACCTGCACATTGGACGCCATCGGCACCCGCTTCATGTGAACCTTCAGAATCTGTTCGCGGCCGCGGACATCCGGCAGGCCCACCACCACCTGGCGGTCGAAGCGACCCGGGCGCAACAGAGCCGGATCAAGCACGTCAGGGCGGTTGGTGGCCGCTACCACGATGATGCCCTCGGTCCCTTCGAATCCGTCCATCTCGACCAGCAACTGGTTGAGCGTCTGCTCCCGTTCGTCATGGCCGCCACCTAGACCCGCGCCGCGATGGCGCCCGACGGCATCGATTTCGTCTATAAAGATGATGCAGGGCGCATTTTTCTTGGCCTGCTCGAACATATCCCGAACTCGGGAAGCGCCCACGCCGACGAACATTTCTACGAAGTCAGAGCCGGAAATGGAGAAAAAAGGCACCCTCGCCTCGCCCGCAATTGCCTTAGCGAGGAGTGTCTTACCAGTACCGGGCGGTCCGACCATCAGCGCACCGCGGGGAATCTTGCCACCCAGTTTCTGGAACTTGCTGGGGTCCTTGAGGAAGTCGACCATCTCCTGAACGTCTTCCTTGGCTTCATCACAACCCGCCACATCGGCGAAGGTGACCTTGATCTGATCCTCTTCGATCAAACGGGCCTTGCTCTTGCCGAACGACATGGCGCCGCGACCACCACCGCCGCCCTGCATCTGGCGCATGAAGAATACCCACACCCCGATCAACAAAAGCATCGGGAACCAGGAAATCAGTATCTGGGTAAGGAAGGATTCCGTCTCAGGCGGATCCACCTTGATATCCACATGATTTTCCAGAAGGTCATCCACCATGTGTGGATCATTGGGCGGCGAGAAAGTGCTGAACCGCTCCCCTGAGCCGGTCAGTCCGCGGATGACCGTCCCATCGATGGTCACCTGCTTTATCTGGCCCTCCCTGACCGACTGGAGAAACTGGGAGTAAGACATGCCGGATTCAACGGATTTACGACCGCCGAAGTTATTGAACATCGACATCAGTACGACGGCCACGACAACCCACAAAACCACATTTTTCAGCATGTCATTCACGATATCTTTTCCTCACTGGAACCTGGACGGTTCCCGATAAATAGGGACGCAATACTATCAGATGGCGCCTAGCCCCCTTGCTTGAAGGGAGGTCGCCGCTGGACGCCCGAAAGCTTATCAGGCAATAAATCAATGTTTCTCAGTGCGTTAGGCCCTGGACAATCCGGATCGAATTCCAATACCGTCAAACTGGCCCCGAACGACCCCCGGCCGCCATCGCCAGCATCTCCTCGGCATGCGCCAGCGTTTGCTCCGTCATGACAACGCCCCCCAGCATTCGGGCGATTTCCGCCGTTCGCTCTGCACCGTCGATTTCTCGAACTTGTGATTGAGTCGCCTCACTCCGGGTCTTCTTTTCGACCAGCAGGTGATGATGACCTTGCACCGACACCTGCGGCAGATGGGTCACGCAGAAAATCTGCCGATCACCACCCAGCAGCCGCAATTTCTGCCCCACTACCTCCGCGATACCGCCCCCGATCCCGCTGTCGACCTCGTCGAAAATCAGGGTAGGGACACTCTTGCGTTCCGTAGCAGCCACCTGGATGGCCAGGCTGATGCGTGACAGCTCCCCCCCCGAAGCCACCCGCGCCAAGGGCCGCGGCGGAATGCCGGGATTGGCACTGACCAGAAACTCCACCGCATCCTGCCCGAAGGCGGCGGGCTCCTTGTCGGCATCCGTCTGGACGGAAATCCGGAATTGCCCCTGCGGCATGCCCAGTTCGCGGATGATTTCCGAAATCTTGGCTTCCAACTGCTTTGCAGCAGATTGCCGACGATTCGATAGTTGCGCCGCCAGCCGTCTATAGTCTTCCCGAATCTGCTGCAACTCAAGGCGAAGCGCCTCGGTACTCTCGGCACCCCCATGCAGGGCTGTGAGCTCGCCTTGCAAGGCATTGAAATGTTCCGGCAACTCCTCCGCCCGGATTTGGTGCTTGCGCGCGAGCCGGTGCACGTCCGCCAAACGTTGTTCCAGCACAGCTAGGGCGTTGGGGTCCGCCTCCTGGCGCTCCAGTTCGCGACGCAGTTGCAGTGATGCTTCCTTGACCTGAAGCTGGGCCTCCTCAAGCAGGCTCACCGTTTCGCCGAATTCCGGTGCCAACCGGCTTAGGTCGAACAAGGCGTGAACGGCATGAGCAAGACGTGCGTTCACCGAATGAGCCTCGTCCTCGTACAGACTGTTTAGTTCGGCTTGGCCGACCTCAAGAATTCTGTCCACATTGGCCTGTCGGGTATGCGCCTCCACCAGGTCCGCATAGTTGAGGGCACCAATATCCTGCAGTTCGAGCTCTTCCACCTGGAACTGCAACAAGTCCAGGCGGCCCGCCCGATCGGAGGCATGAGCGGTGAGTCGATTCAGCTCATCGGTCAAGTGCCGCCAACGCCGGTAAATGGCATCCGTTTGCGAGAGCAGTTCGGCATTGCCCGCAGAGGCATCCAGAATGCGGCGCTGCTCTATCGACTTCGTCAGCTGGATGTGGGTATGCTGACCGTGAATTTCAACCAGACCCTGCCCAAGTTCCTGCAGAGACTGAAGAGTCACCGGGCTACCATTGACAAAGGCGCGGGATCGCCCGTCCGCCGCGACAACCCGGCGCACAATACATTCTTCCCCGTCAGCGAGTTCCTGCTGTTCCAGCCAGACTCTGGCCTGCGGGCTGTCGCTTAAATCAAATGTCAGATTGATCTCGGCCTTCTGCGCCCCAGGGCGGATGAAAGCGGAATCCGCCCGATCCCCCAGGGCCAGGCCCAGTGCCGTCAACAGGATGGACTTGCCCGCACCGGTCTCGCCGGTCAGAACGGACAACCCTGACTTGAAGGAAAGATTGAGCGATGCGACGACGGCCAGATCGCGTATATCCAGATGAATCAACATGGTTTAAGCGCGGTATCCCGAACTCCAGTTGAGTTTGGCTCGGAGAATCTCAAAAAAGTCATAACCCAGCGGGTGCAGGAGCCGGAAAGGTTTGGGTTCCTTCCGGATTTCGACAAGATCGTCAATCTCCAGATCAGGGCTGGAAACATTGTCACACACCAGCTGGGCGCCAAATTGTTTACTGGGCCTGAAGGAAATCCCCACCACGCTCTCGCCCCCCACGACGATGGGCCGGTTGGTCAGCGCATGCGGATTGATGGGAGCAAGGACAATCGCGCTAAGCGTCGGCGAGAGAATCGGGCCACCTGCAGAAAGTGCATAAGCCGTGGAACCCGTTGGTGTCGACACAATCAGCCCGTCAGAACGCTGGGAATTCAGGAACACCCCATCGATATGGGTCACGATCTCTATCATGCTCGTCGCATTGGACCGGTGCACCACCACATCATTGATGGCGGATTGGCGATAGATCACCTCGCCATGCCGGATGATGCGAGCCCCAAGAATGAAGCGTTCCTCTTCGCTGTAACGTCCCTCGAGAACATCGTCGAGATGGGTAGCGATGTCCGCAGGGGAAATATCCACCAAAAAGCCCAGACGCCCGAGATTGACCCCGATCAGGGGAATATCGTGAGCGGCCAAGCCACGAGCAGCGGACAATAACGTACCGTCTCCGCCCACGACCACCGCGAAATCGCAGCACTCACCGAGTTCTGCTAGGGACCCTGATTCCGGCGTCACACCCCTGACAAAAGGTACGGAAGCCGTCTCGACGATCACCCTCAGACCGCGATTGACCAGATGCTCGTGGAGTTCCGTCAGCGTCTCCGCGATTCGATCCGCGTCCGATTTGCCGATCAGGGCGGCCACCCCAAATTTCACGGATGTTTGCATGGGATTTCAAAAAAATGGGGATCTATCGAATCAGGCAGCACCAAATCTCCGGGCCGAGGCAGTCATTTTATCGGGAGGATCGGAGCCCTTGGGAAGTGCCATGCAGAATTACGGCGAAGCGTTGGCCAATGAGCGGTTATAGTATGTACTTCTTGACACATATTCTAGGGATTGCTAGTTTCTGGCACTCTCAGCCCTAGAGTGCTAATTTGCTTTAAACCCCAGAATCTGTGCCAACTCCCCTGCAATTGACTGAACGCGCCCAGCACCTGCTCAAGGTTTTGGTGGAGCGCTACATCAATGAAGGTCAACCGGTGGGATCGCGCTCACTGTCGAGGGACGCCGGACTCAACCTGAGCCCGGCCACCATTCGCAACGTGATGGCCGACCTGGAAGAGCTGGGACTGATCACTTCGCCGCATACCTCGGCAGGCCGTATGCCCACAGTCTCGGGTTATCGCCTGTTCATCGACACCCTGCTCACGGTCAAGCCACTCCAGCAGGATGTGATACGGCAGATCCGCGATGATCTCGATGACCCCGAATCCCCGGGGGAGCTGCTGGAGACCGCATCGCGTCTGCTGTCAGAAGTGACCCACATGGCCGGCGTTGTCACGCTGCCCAAACGCGAAACGAATGTTTTCAATCACATCGAGTTTTTGCCACTGTCAGAACGCCGCCTGTTGGTGATCCTGATTTCCAGCCAACAGGAAATCCACAACAAGATCATCCATACCCCCCGCGATTTTTCGCATTCGGAACTGCAAGCCGCCGCAAACTTCCTCAACCAACGCTATGCGGGCAAGGATATCGCACGGGTCCGTGAAGTCCTGCTGCGCGAGGTCAGGGAAACACGCGAGCGTCTCGGCCAGGAAATCATCGATGCAGCCGCGCTCACCGAGCTGGCGCTGGAAGAGCCGAAAAAGCGCCGCAAGCCGCTGTTCGTCACGGGAGAAATCAACCTGATGGATTTCTCGGAACTCGCCAACATGGAGCAATTCCGCCCCCTGTTCGAGACGCTGCATCAGAAGGAAGAGATGGCACAACTGCTGGATCGGTGCATCGAATCGCCGGGGGTCAAGATTTTTATCGGCGAAGAATCCGGCCACCAGGCCCTGGGCCAGTGCAGCCTGGTGACTTCCGCCTACTCGATCAATGACCGCGTGGCGGGCGTTCTGGGCGTCATTGGGCCCACCCGCATGGAGTACGAGCGGGTCATTCCGCTGGTCGATCTGACGGCAAAACTCGTTGGAGCAGCCTTGAATCACAAATCTCTGCCCCCAATTTGAACCCCTCAAGACTGCCCGCCAATCCCGGAAGTCGGGCGGTTACCAACCTGAAACCTATCCCTTTGAACGGAGCCGCTCCTCATGAGCCATGAAGATACTTTGCCTGAAGAAGCCCAATTGAACAGCGAAGAACTGGAATTCCAGACGGCAGAAGATACAAACCCGGCACCATCGGATCAATTGGCCGGGGAACTGGCCAAGGCCACCCGACTGGCCGAGGAAAACTGGGACAAATTCGTCCGGACCCAGGCAGAACTGGAGAACCTCAAACGCCGTTCCGAAAAGGACTTGCAAAACGCCCATAAATTCGGGCTAGAAAAGTTTGCACGCGAGCTGTTGCCCGTGGCCGATAGCCTGGAACTCGGACTGAGCGTCGAAACCGGCGACAACCCCGACGTGCAGAAATTGCGCGAGGGTATGGAGCTGACCCTCAAGCAACTCCTGGCGAGCCTGGAAAAATTCAACGTGACGCCCATCGATCCCGAGGGTGAGAAATTCAACCCCGAATTGCATCAGGCCATGGCCACTCAACCCACCGACGAAGCCGAACCCAATACGGTGATCAAGGTGTACCAGAAAGGCTATCTGCTCAATGACCGCCTACTCCGACCGGCCATGGTGGTCGTTGCTCAGGGCATCAGCTGATCAAGGGTGAGGGTCCTGCCCCGTCCGCTTGAAATGAGATTGAGGCTCCCCATATCCAACCCAGCTTAATTTGAACCCCAGATTTCCAACGTTTTACTCGGAGAAATAAATGTCAAGAATCATCGGCATCGACTTGGGCACGACCAATTCCTGCGTCGCCATCCTCGAAGGCGGCAAGCCTCGCGTGATCGAGAATTCCGAAGGCGCGCGCACCACCCCTTCCATTGTGGCGTTCACGCCCGACAATGAAGTACTGGTAGGTCAATCCGCCAAGCGTCAGGCGATCACCAACCCGAAGAACACCCTGTATGCGGTCAAGCGTCTGATCGGCCGTCGCTTCAAGGATGACGTGGTCCAGAAGGATATCCATCTGGTTCCGTACAGCATTGTGGGCGCCGACAATGGCGACGCTTGGATCGAAGTCAACGGCAAAAAAATGGCACCACCGGAAGTTTCCGCGCGCGTCCTGATGAAGCTGAAAAAGGATGCCGAAGCCTTCCTGGGCGAGGAAATCAAGGAAGCCGTCATCACCGTACCGGCCTACTTCAACGACTCCCAGCGTCAGGCAACCAAGGATGCCGGCCGCATTGCCGGGCTTGAAGTGAAGCGCATCATCAACGAGCCGACGGCAGCGGCCATGGCCTTTGGTCTGGATCGCAAACAGGGCGACATGAAAGTGGCCGTGTACGATCTCGGCGGCGGTACCTTCGACGTCTCCATCATCGAGATTGCCGAAGTCGACGGCGAACACCAGTTTGAAGTGCTCTCCACCAACGGGGACACTCACCTGGGCGGTGAAGACTTCGACCTGCGCATCATCGACTGGATCTGCGACGAGTTCAAAAAGGACATGTCCATCGACCTGCATAACGATCCATTGGCCCTGCAGCGCCTGAAGGAAGCCGCCGAAAAAGCCAAGATCGAGTTGTCGTCCAGCCAGCAGACCGATATCAACCTGCCCTATGTCACGGCGGATGCCAGCGGCCCGAAGCACCTCAACCTGAAGCTGACCCGCGCCAAGCTGGAATCACTGGTCGAGGATCTGGTCCAGAGAACCCGCGGTCCGTGCGAAACCGCTATCAAGGATTCCGGCCTGAAGCCGAGCGAGATCGACGAAGTCATCCTGGTCGGCGGTCAGACCCGCATGCCCAAGGTGCAGGAGATGGTCACGCAGATCTTTGGCAAGGAGCCGCGCAAGGACGTGAATCCGGACGAAGCGGTCGCTCTCGGTGCCGCCATCCAGGGTGGCGTACTGGGCGGACAGGTCAAGGACGTGTTACTGCTCGACGTCACCCCGCTGTCCCTGGGTATTGAAACCCTCGGCGGCGTCATGACCAAGCTGATCGAAAAGAATACGACGATCCCGACCAAGCAGCAGCAGGTATTCTCCACGGCCGACGACAACCAGACGGCGGTAACGATCCACGTGCTGCAGGGCGAACGGGAAATGGCCAAGGACAACAAGTCACTGGGACGTTTCGACCTGGCCGACATTCCGCCGGCGCCTCGCGGTCTGCCGCAGATCGAGGTCACCTTCGACATCGACGCCAACGGCATCCTGCATGTGTCAGCCAAGGACAAGGCGACCAACAAGGAGCAGTCGATCCGCATCACCGCCTCCAGTGGCCTGAGCGATGACGAGATCAAACGGATGGTTCAGGATGCGGAACTGCACGCCGAAGAGGACAAGAAGCTGCATGAGCTGGTTCAGGCCCGCAACCAGGCCGACTCCCTCATCCATGCGGCCCAGAAGACCGTGAGCGAACTGGGTGACAAGGCCGAGGCGGACGAGAAGAGCCAGATCGAAACCGCCATCAGTGAACTCAAGGAGGCCATGAACGGCGATGACAAGGATGCCATCGAGCAGAAAACTCAGCGCCTGACCGAAGTGTCCGGCAAACTGGCTGAACGTCTGTATGCCCAAAAGGGTCCTGAGGCGGGCGGTGAGGCAGGCGGGCATGAGCATGCTTCCGGAAGCGCCGGCAACGCAGACGACATCGTCGACGCCGAGTTCGAAGAAGTGAAAGACGACAACAAATAATCGTTCCCTCGCGGCACGATCACCGGGGGCGGGATTCCACCTGCCCCCACCCCACCAACCGATTTCCCAAGCCGCGACTCTGACGCGGCATTTTGCGTTATGGCGAAAGAAGACTACTACCAGCTGCTGGGCGTGTCCCGCAATGCGAGCGACGACGAGATCAAGAAGAGCTTCCGCCGCCTGGCGATGAAGTTTCACCCTGACCGGAATCGCGACAACCCTGAGGCCGAGGAGCAATTCAAGAAGGTCAAGGAGGCGCACGACGTCCTCTCCGATCCCAAGAAACGCTCGGCCTATGACCAGTTCGGCCATGCCGGCGTCGACCCGTCGATGGGCGGTGGCCAGGGCTTTGGCGGCGGCAATTTCAGTGACATATTCGGCGATGTGTTTGGCGACATCTTCGGCGGTGGCGGATCGCGCGGTCGCGGGGGGCCACAACGCGGTTCAGACTTGCGCTACAACCTGGAAATCACGCTGGAGGAGGCGGTCGCCGGCACTGAGGTCAAGATTCAGATTCCGACCCTCATCAACTGCAAGAGCTGTGATGGATCGGGCGCCAACAAGGGGTCGTCGGTCACAACCTGTCCCACCTGTCATGGCCATGGTGCCGTCCGCATGCAGCAGGGCTTTTTTGCCGTGCAGCAAACCTGCCCCACCTGCCGCGGGTCCGGCAAGCAAATCAAGGATCCCTGCAAGTCCTGTCATGGACAGGGACGCGTCCAGGACACCAAGACGCTGTCCGTCAAGGTGCCGGCCGGCGTCGACACCGGTGACCGCATTCGGCTGTCTGGCGAGGGCGAAGCCGGTGAGTCGGGCGCACCCGCTGGCGACCTCTACGTTCAGGTCAACGTCAAGGATCATGCGATCTTTACTCGTGATGGTGCCAATCTCTATTGCGAAGTCCCCATCAGCTTCCCGAAGGCCTGCCTGGGTGGTGAGGTAGAAGTCCCCACACTTGCCGGCAAGGTCGCCCTGAAGATTCCGGCTGAAACACAGACCGGCCGCATGTTCAGACTGAGCGGCAAGGGCGTCAAGCCAGTGCGCGGGGGCGCCGTGGGCGACCTGATGTGTCGCGTTCGCATCGAAACTCCCGTCCACCTCAACAAGGAGCAAATCGACCTGATCAAGCAGTTCGACGAATCCCTGACCGGGGGTGGCAGCAAGCACAGCCCTCAGGCCCATGGCTGGCTCGACGGTGTCAAACAGTTTTTCGATAAAATCGGACTCTGACGCCAATGCTGATCAAATAATTCATGGGCGCGTCAGGCGCCCACTTTTTTGCCCACTCAAGCAGTAACCGGAAAATCAACATGATACGAGTCGCCATCCACGGCGCGGCTGGCCGCATGGGCCATGCGCTGATCAATGCCTGCATCAATGCGGAACACCTGCAACTGGCGGCCGCGGTGGAGCGACCCGGCAGCCCGGCCATTGGCACCGACGCCGGCACGCTTGCCGGACTCTCCCCGCAGGGCATTACCGTTACCGACAGCCTGCCCGCCGTGATGTCCGCTATCGATGTGCTGGTGGATTTCACGCGACCCGAGCCGGCCATGGCCGCTCTCGAACTCTGCCGCCAGCATGGCAAGCGGATGGTCATCGGCACGACCGGCTTCAGTGGGGAAGAACGCGCCAACATCGACCGCGCTGCCCGGGATATCCCCATCATGCTCGCCCCCAACATGAGCGTCGGCGTCAATCTCTGCCTGAAGTTGCTGGAAATAGCCGCCAAGGTCATCGGCGACAACACCGACATCGAAATCATCGAAGCCCACCACCGTCACAAGGTTGACGCCCCCTCCGGGACAGCCTTGCGGATGGGCGAAGTCGTTGCCGCCGCCTTGGGACGCGACCTCAATGAATGCGCCGTATGGGGCCGGGAGGGCCACACCGGCGAGCGTGATCCGAAAAGCATCGGCTTTTCCGTCATCCGTGCCGGCGATATTGTCGGCGAGCACACCGTCATGTTTGCCGACGAAGGCGAACGCGTGGAAATCACCCACAATGCCTCAAGTCGCATGACCTTTGCCAAGGGCGCGATGCGAGCAGCAGCCTGGCTTGAGGGAAAACCAGCAGGCTTTTACGATATGCAGGACGTGCTGGGACTCAAAATCATCGCCTGATTCCAAGCTTCGCGGACAACCCCCCATGAAACTGGCTCACCAGGATCGCAACGTTATTCTTGCGTTTGGCTTGTTCATGGGGTTCTGGACCCTTCTGTTTGCGCTCATTGGCAGCCAGGTGCTCGAACCCGCGGAAATCGAACCGCGAGATCGACTGCTGCCTCTGGCCTCCCATTCCCCGCCAAATATGCCGCAGACGCCGATACAGGTTGGCACATATATCGAGAATATCTACAAGTTTTCGCCCGACGATCAGACCTTCAATGCCGAGGGCCGTCTCTGGCTCAACTGGACTGAAGCCGCGCAGGAATTGACTCAAAACCATGGCTTGCCACCGGAAAAATGGCTGAACTGGGTCAATCAGCTCGATGGTTGGGACTTCAAACTGGAACCCACCTATCCGCAACCCAAGCGTCTTCAGAATGGTCTTTACCATCAAAGCTTCAAATTCTCCGGGGCATTTTATGCCGACAACATGGATTTTCGTCGGTACCCCTTTCAGAAGGTGCAATTGCCGCTGACCCTTGAACTCACCGAGACCCTGGCACAAGAAAGGGATCAGGGCCTGTTTCTGATCCCCGACGAGCCCGCCTCGGGCGTCGGCGGATTCATCAGTCTCATGGGTTACAAGACGACCGCTTTCACGGTCACTCATGGCCTCCATGAATATGGCTCGGACCTTGGTTCGGGAACCTCACCAACCGGTACAGAGAGGATGCGCTTACCCCAGGTGAATTTCCTGGTGTCCTATCAACAATCCCCCAATGCCGCCCTGCTGACGCTCATACTGCCGCTGACGGTGGTCATGGCCTTGGTCCTTTTCTCGCCCTCGCTTTCCTCTTCCCTCTGGGATGTGCGGCTGGGCATTCCCCCAACCGCATTACTGACGCTGATCTTTCTGCAACAGAGCTACAAGGAAAAATTGCCCAATCTGCCCTACGCCACGTTTCTGGACCTGATTTATAACGTCTGCTATTTCGTTAATCTGATTCTTTTCGCCCTGTTTCTGTGGGCTTCCAACCGGTTGCACGAGACCACGGAAAAAACCAGACCACAGGTGATCACCCGCATCGATGTTCTGGACCGTTATGTCCAGATAGGACTGGTCCTGTTGCTGATTTCCATGATCGCCTGGCATTGGAACCGCCTGCCCGAATTGACCCGCTGAACTCGCTGCATGCTTATCCAACTCAAAACCCTGGGCTGCCGGCTCAACGAGGCCGAACTGGAAACCTGGGCCCGCGACTTTCAGGCGGATGGGCACCGGCTGGTGGGCGATAACGAAGAGGCCGATCTGCTGGTGTTCAACTCCTGCGCCGTCACCCAGGATGCGGTCCGCAAATCCCGCAACCTGCTGCGGAAGGCGGCACGGGAAAACCCCGGCGCCAAACTGGTACTGAGCGGCTGCTACGCCACACTCAATCAGGCCGAAGCCGAAACGCTGGGCGTCGATCTGGTCATCGGCAATGCCGACAAACATCGCCTGGTGGAGATCGCCAAGGCGCGTCTGGCGCTGGACGCCATGCCCGCGCAATCCACCGAACCCGGCGAATCCGCCCTCTTCCGACTGGGTCGGCACCGCGCCTTCATCAAGGTGCAGGACGGTTGCCGCTACCGCTGCACCTATTGCATCGTCACCGTGGCCCGGGGCGAAGAGCGCAGCCGGAGTCCGACCGACATCATCGAGGAAATCAATCGACTGCATGGGGAGGGCATTCAGGAAGCCGTGTTGACCGGTGTTCATTTGGGCGGATACGGCAGCGACAACGGTTCCCACCTCGGCGCGCTCATTCAGGAAGTTCTGGAGCAAACCACCATCCCCCGCCTGAGGCTGGGCTCGCTGGAGCCCTGGGATATTCCCGAGATGTTTGTCGAATTGTTCGACAACCCTCGACTCATGCCCCACCTGCATCTGCCCCTGCAAAGCGGATCGGACAGCGTCCTCAAGCGCATGGCGCGGCGCTGCAAGACCACCGAATTTGCGGCGCTGGTGGAACGTCTTCGCCAACAGGTGCCCGACATCAACATCACCACCGACCTGATCGTCGGCTTTCCAGGTGAAACCGAAATCGAATGGGAAGAAACCCTCGCCTTCGTCCGACAGATCGGCTTTGGCCACACCCATGTATTCAGCTTCTCGCCCCGTGCCGGCACTGCAGCGGCCACCATGCCCGCGCCCGTTCACGGCGACATCAAGAAGGCGCGCAGTCGTGCCCTGCATGAACTGGCCGAACAACAAAAGCGCGACTTCGCCACCCGCCACCTGGGCCGCACGCTGCCTATCCTCTGGGAAGGCACCCGTCGCCTGGAGGATGGAAGCGCCAGGGTGTTCGGCTACACCCCCAACTATTTCAGGGTCGGCCTGGCGATTAGCCCCGAACAGGGCACCGATCTGAGCTTTCGCATCGCACCGGCCAGACTCACCGGGTTCGCCGATGACGGCGATAGCCTGGTGGGAGAAATGGCTTGAACCCAATGGGTAGTGCAGGGACGGGCCGCAGCAGATCGCGGATCCATCCCGGAAAACCGCCACGAAACCGCTGCAGCTGGCCCCGCTAATGAGCCCGAAGATGGCGGTGTCCATCACTACAGCGACGTCGAATGCTGGAAGTACCTAGAGCAATCAAATCGCCTAGAATGACGATATAAATCCATAGATGGCCAGTTTCTAGCCATCCATGCCGATTTGGTTGAATTCGTCATAAGTGACGAATAAAATCGTCCTATCGAAGCAATTCGCCTGATATGACGCATTATGAAAATCTCTGCGCAACTGACCGATGAGGCGGTCCTGCAACAACTGGGTGGGCGTCTGGCGGAGTTGCGCATCGAGCATAACCTGACTCAGGCGGCGCTTGCGGAACAGGCGGGCGTATCCAAGCGGACGATCGAGCGATTGGAGTCGGGGGAAGTGGCGACGCAACTCTCGGGTTTTTTGCGCGTCTGCCGGGCGCTTGGTTTGTTGGAGCGATTCGAGACCCTGCTGCCGGAGTCAGTGCCCGGCCCGATGGCGCAATTGAAACAGGCGGGCCGCAAGCGCCAGCGGGCGACCGGCAAAAGAGGCGTGACGGAAAAACCCGAGAAATGGACATGGGGTGAGCCGACATGATCGCCAAAGTGCGGCTCTGGGGCCGGACCATTGGCGCGGGGTTGCTCGACGACGAGCGCGATGTGGCGGCGTTCCAGTACGACGCGGACTTTGCGCGCAGCGGAATCGAACTGTCAAGGAACTGGAAGACCCCAAGGGCCTCGCACCAGATGACGCTGAACGGAAAACGCGATGGCTTCACCCTGCAGGACTTTGAATCATGCGCCAAAGCGGCCGTGATGAAGCGGGGGCGCGCTGCGACGATCATCGAGGAAGTACGGGCGGCGGTGAAGCGCTGGCCGGAATTTGCCGCCGAAGCGAATCTCGCGGACGAATGGCGCGACGACATCCAAAACACGCACCGTCTGTCCTTCCCGGAAAAATGAGCCGCACTGCCAAACCTGCCGCATGCCGGACAATCGCCCGCCCTCAGAGCTTGCGAGTCATCCAGAGGGAACCCCATCGAATTCCAATCGAATTCTTATCGAGAAAAAGGCAATCACATGGCGAAAACGCCCCGCAAGAAAAGCGACTCCACTGCCAACCTCGGCTTTGAGGCCAAACTCTGGCTCGCCGCCGACAAGCTCCGCAACAACATGGACGCGGCGGAATACAAGCACGTCGTCCTCGGCCTCATCTTCCTCAAATACATCTCCGACACCTTCGAGGAACTCCGCGCCAAGCTCCTCTCCGGCGAGGGCGATTACGCCGGGGCTGATCCCGAAGATCCGGACGAATACAAAGCCGAGAACGTCTTCTGGGTGCCCGCAGATGCCCGCTGGTCCCACCTCCAGGCCAACGCCAAGCAGCCCACCATCGGCAAGACCGTGGACGACGCCATGGTCGCCATCGAGCGCGACAACCCCCGCCTCAAAGGCGTCCTGCCGAAAGATTACGCCCGCCCCGGCCTCGACAAGCACCGCCTCGGCGAACTCATCGACCTCATCGCCACCATCAGCCTCACCGCCGCCAGCGAGGGCGAAAAGACCCACCGCTCCGTCGATCTGCTCGGCCGCGTTTACGAGTATTTCCTCACCCGCTTCGCCAGCGCCGAGGGCAAGAACGGCGGCCAGTTCTACACCCCGTCCTGCGTGGTGCGCTGCCTCGTCGAAATGCTCGCCCCCTACAAAGGCCGCATCTACGACCCCGCCTGCAGCTCCGGCGGCATGTTCGTGCAGTCGGAAAAGTTCGTCGAAGCCCACGGCGGCAAGCTCGGCGACATCTCCATCTACGGCCAGGAGAGCAACGCCACCACCCGCCGCCTTGCCATCATGAACCTCGCCATCCGGGGCATTGAGGCCGACATCGGCAAGGAACACGCCTACACCTTCCGCGCCGTCCAGCACCCCGACCTCCGCGCCGACTTTTGTCTTGCCAATCCGCCCTTCAACGACTCCGACTGGTTCCGCAAGGACGACGACGTACGCTGGCAGTTCGGCGTCCCACCCAAGGGCAACGCCAACTTCGCCTGGGTGCAGCACTTCATCCACCACCTCGCGCCGCAGGGCATGGCTGGCTTCGTCCTTGCCAATGGCAGCATGTCCTCCAACCAGTCCGGCGAAGGCGACATCCGCCGCGCCCTCATCGAGGCCGACCTCGTGGACTGCATGGTCTCCCTCCCCGGCCAGCTCTTCTACAGCACGCAGATTCCCGTCTGCCTCTGGTTCCTCGCGAAAAACAAAGCCGCCGACGCCAATCGCGGCTTTCGCGACCGCCGCAAGCAAACCCTCTTCATCGACGCCCGCAAACTCGGCACCCTCATCGACCGGGTCCACCGCGAGCTGCCCGACGCCGACCTGGAGAAAATCACCTCCACCTACCACGCATGGCGGGGAGATAAAGGCGCGGGTAAATACGAAGACGTCGCGGGCTTCTGCAAATCCGCCGCCACCGCCGAAATTGCCGCGCACGGATTCGTCCTCACGCCCGGCCGCTTCGTCGGCGCGGAAGAAATCGAAGACGACGGCGAGCCTTTTGACGAAAAAATGGCGCGCCTCGTCGCCGAACTGCACGCCCAGTTCGTCGAGTCCGCTAGGCTGGAGCAGACAATTCGTGCCAATCTGAATAACTTAGGATTCAAATCATGAAACTTAATTTCGACCACCTCCAGCGTTGCAGCCAGACATTGGATCGCTCCCTGAAATCGATGGCGAACGCCGAGCCGGGCAGCGTGGACTATGAAGTTTTCCGCAACGCCGTGATTAAGAGCTTTGAACTTACGCTGGAAACGGCGGGCAAACTGCTGCGTAAAGTCCTCAAGGCCTATGTCGGCTCACCCAAGACCGTAGATGCGCTCGTCTTTAAGGACGTTCTTCGCCATGCCGCTTTGCATGGATTACTCAGCGCGGAGGAACTGGAACGCTGGCTGCTCTATCGCGATTCCCGCAACGACACCGCCCACAATTACGGCGAGCAGTTTGCCGACACCACACTCGCGCTCATCACCGATTTTCAACGCGACGCCCTCGCCCTCTACGAAACCCTGCGGCAAAAACATGGCTAACCCCACTCTCTCGCTTCGACCCGAGCACGTGCAGGAGTTGCGGCGGCTCATCGCTACCCATCTCCCGCAGGAAGAAGTATGGGCCTACGGCAGCCGCGTCACAGGCACGGCGCACGATACCAGCGACCTCGACCTCGTCGTGCGCCATCCGGCAGATGTGCAGGTGAAGCAAAGTTCCGCGTTCTGGGAATTGAAAGACGCCATCAGCGAAAGCAACCTCCCCGTGCTCATCGAACTCTTTGACTGGGCCAGACTGCCGCCCGCCTTCCATGACAACATCCTCTCCCAGTACGTCGTTCTCTACTCCCCAGAACTGCACGCCCAGTTCGCCGAGTCCGCGAAACTGGAGCAGGCCATCAAAGCAAACCTGAGGGGGCTGGGTTATGGCGGGTGAGTGGAAAACAGCCCCGCTTGGGGAGCTTTACGATTTTAGCTCCGGGCTGTCGAAGCCGAGGGAAGAATTTGGATTCGGGCATGGCTTCTTGTCCTTCAAGGATGTTTTCTACAACTACTTCGCCCCCGAAAAACTTGAGCAATTAGTGAACTCCACGGAAAGGGAACAGCAAGCCTGCTCAATACAAGGGGCGATGTTTTCCTCACAAGGACAAGCGAAACAATGGACGAACTTGGGATGAGCTGTGTTGCGTTGAAGAGCTACGAAATGGCAGCATTCAATGGGTTCACGAAAAGACTCAGGCCCAAAGGAGCCACGCAGATCGTTCCTGAATACGCTGGCTACTACTTTCGAAGCGCATCCTTTCGACGCGAGGTCACAGCAATGTCATCGCTTTCGACCCGCGCAAGCTTGAACAATGAGATGCTTGGTCGGCTAAAGATGGTCTCGCCGTTCTTTGCCCGCATCCAAGCAAACTCCCAAGAATCCCGCACTCTCGCCACCCTGCGCGACACGCTTCTTCCAAAGCTATTGAGCGGGGAGCTAAGCGTGGCTTCGCTAGACACCCAACGGGAAGCCCTCGCATGATCAACATCCAATCCATCGCCGATCTGGAACTGCTGCGTGAATCAGTAGACCTGGAGTGCAAACTCGCCGCTGGTCGCGATGGACAAGGGGCGTTACCGGAGGATTTTTGGCCGACCTACAGCGCCTTCGCCAATACCGAGGGTGGCATGGTGGTGCTCGGTGTGCGGGAGAAACAAGAGCAGTTCTTGATCGAAGGCATCGCCAAGGTCGCGAAAGTGCGCAAGGAATTGTTCGACGGCTTGAACAACCGGCAAAAGGTTAGCGCCAACTTGCTGACCGACGCTTCGGTGCGGAAGGTCGCGCTGGAGGGCCGCACGCTGCTGGTGATCGAAATCCCGCGCGCCACGCGCAAGCAGCGGCCTGTGCATCTGACGACCAACCCGTTTGCCGGCCACACCTACCGTCGGCTCAACGATGGCGACCGGCCGCTGCCCGACGACGAGGTGCGCCGCATGATCGCCGAGCAAGTCGAGGATAGCCGCGACGACCGCATTCTGCGCGGCTATGACTTCGACGACCTATGCATGGAGACGTTTCGCGCTTATCGGCAGGTTTTCGCCAACCGCGATCCGGCGCATCCATGGAATACGCTGGAGGACTTGGCGTTTCTCCGACAACTGGGCGGCTGGCGAAAAGACCGCGAGACGGCCGAAAGCGGACTCACACTCGCCGGGCTCTTGATGTTCGGTTGGATGGCAACGATTCAGGAAGAACTGCCGAACTACATGCTGGATTACCAGGAGCGCCCGGAGGCCAAGATCGAACAGCGCTGGGCGGATCGGTTGACGCTCGATGGCAAGTGGTCGGGCAATCTCTACGACTTCTACCGCAAGGTTTACCTCAAACTTACGGCTGACCTGAAAGTTCCGTTTGCGCTCGAAAAGGGACAGCGGCAGGAGGAAACTCCAGTGCACATCGCTCTGCGCGAAGCGCTGGCCAATGTTCTGGTCCATGCGGACTATGCCGACCGGGCGTCGGTGCTGGTAGTGAAGCGCCCTGACATGTTTGGTTTTCGCAATCCGGGCTTGATGCGCATCACGCCCGAAGTGGCGATTCGCGGAGGCGAGCACGACTGTCGCAACCGGACTCTACACAAGATGTTCCGGCTGGTCGGCGTCGGAGAACAGGCGGGCTCGGGTATCCCGAAAATTTACGGTGGCTGGGCCAGCCAGCACTGGCGTCCGCCCGCGCTCTATGAGCGCATTGAGCCCTATAACCAGACGCTGCTTGAACTGCGAATGGTGGATCTGCTGCCCAAGCACTTGCTTACCGCGCTAGGCAAAGCATTTGGTGCAGAATTCGATGCCTTGGGGCAAGCTGAACGGCTGACCCTGGCTGCAGCCGCTTCCGAAAAAGTCATCACGCACGCCCGCGTGCGGGAGATGACCGGGCTTCACCCTTTCGATGCGACGCGGCTCCTGCAGAACCTCGTGCGGGATGCATTCCTTGAACTGCACAATCCAGGCCGGGGGGCGGTTTATTGCATTCCGGGAGCGGCAATACCAAAGCCTGAAGAAGTGTTCGGTGCGGACTCCGAACAAACCACGGGGAACTCCGCACATTTGGCGCCCAGCTCCGCACATTTGGCGCCCAGCTCCGCACATTTGGCGGAATCGACGAGTGGCATTACGGAAGAACGAGACATTGACGGCTGCCTGCTGAGCGACCAACTCGACGCACCGGTGATCGACTCACTCGACCGCCTCACACCAGAGTTCAGGGCTGGTTTGGAAAGAACAGCGGCCGATCCGCGTGCCAAAGGAAGAATTTCCCAGGAGGCAATGCGACACGCGATTCTCTCCGTCTGCAAGGGGCACTATGTCGCGCTCAGCAGTTTGGCTGAGCTGGTGAATCGCGACACCGACGCGCTACGGCAGCAGCATCTCAAACCCTTGGCCAAAGAAGGAAAGTTGCGTCTAGCCTTCCCGACCGTACCGACTCACGCCAAACAAGCGTATCGCGCCACAGAATGAGCGGCGAAGGAATTGAAACAATGATGTCGTCCTGAAAAGCCGAAGGAACCGAAACCATGAGCCTCAACGAATCCTTCGTCGAAGACGCCGCCCTCGAATGGTTCGAGGAGCTGGGCTATGCGGTCGGGCACGGGCCGCAGCTCGTGCCCGGTGAACCGGCGGCAGAGCGGGAGTCATTTGGGGCGGTGGTGCAATTGAAACAGGCGGGCCGCAAGCGCCAGCGGGCGACCGGCAAAAGAGGCGTGACGGAGAAACCCGGGAAATGGACATGGGGTGAGCCGACATGATCGCCAAAGTGCGGCTCTGGGGCCGGACCATTGGCGCGGGGTTGCTCGACGACGAGCGCGATGTGGCGGCGTTCCAGTACGACGCGGACTTTGCGCGCAGCGGAATCGAACTGTCAAGGAACTGGAAGACCCCAAGGGCCTCGCACCAGATGACGCTGAACGGAAAACGCGATGGCTTCACCCTGCAGGACTTTGAATCATGCGCCAAAGCGGCCGTGATGAAGCGGGGGCGCGCTGCGACGATCATCGAGGAAGTACGGGCGGCGGTGAAGCGCTGGCCGGAATTTGCCGCCGAAGCGAATCTCGCGGACGAATGGCGCGACGACATCCAAAACACGCACCGTCTGTCCTTCCCGGAAAAATGAGCCGCACTGCCAAACCTGCCGCATGCCGGACAATCGCCCGCCCTCAGAGCTTGCGCGTCCTCCAGAGGGAACCCCATCGAATTCCTATCGAGAAAAAGGCAATCAAATGGCGAAAACGCCCCGAAAGAAATCCGAGCTTCGCAAAGTGTCAGTGCTTCTGCCCCCACTCTCGATTCGAAAAGCCGCTGCAAAATTCCTCGCCGCATGGACGGAGCAGATTCACCGCAACGAAGAACAATCGCGCACACTCACCACCCTGCGCGACACGCTGCTGTCGAAGCTGCTGAGCGGGAGTTGAGCGTGGCGAAACAAGACAAGAATTAACGATTCAAACCACATGAGTGAACCGACTACACGTTATGTCCAGATGCCCCCAACGGGGAAATTTCCAGACGATCACAAACTGCCGCTTCGTGACCGGGTGCTTGTGGTGATTGGCGCAAATGGATCCGGGAAGACGCGTTTCGGTGCATGGCTCGACGCACAGGATGCGAAGCTGAATCACCGCGTATCGGCACACCGCTCCCTTGTCTTTCCAGATCGGGTTCAGCCTATGGATTTTCAAGAGGCTGAAATGCTTTTGTTCACCGGGCAAACATCCAATAACAATCCCGCTCACCACCGGCAGCACCATAGATGGCAAAACAATCCAGCGATCGCGCTCCTTAACGATTTTGAGCCTTTGATTACTCTCATGGTTTCCGAGAGCTTCACCGTGAGCGACGAATATCGAGTAGCCATGCAGGCAGTGAACACACGCCTCGAGCCCCCGAAGACTCGATTAGATTTAGTGAAACAGATTTGGGAGGCGGTTTTGCCTGCTCGCGAGTTAATCATCACCGGCAACCGAATCGAGACACGAAACCGGCAAGACAAGAAACCGTATCACGCCAAGGAAATGAGCGACGGAGAGCGCGGTGTTTTCCATCTCATCGGCGAGGCGTTGAGCGTGCCCAAGGACGGGGTTTTTATCGTTGATGAGCCGGAGCTGCATCTCCATCGCGCCATTCAAGCTCGCCTGTGGGACGCTATTGAGTCCGCCCGGTCAGACTGCGCGTTCGTTTACATCACCCATGACTTGGGTTTTGCTGCGTCACGAAAAGACGCCACGAAAGTTTGGCTGCGGGAATACACCGACGGTAAATGGGATTGGGAAGAGGTTCCCGAATCTGACGCTTTCCCCGAATCAATGCTGTTGGAAGTGATGGGGAGTCGCCGGCCAATCCTATTTGTCGAAGGCGACCGCAGCAGCTTGGACTATTTCATCTACGGCAAAGTCTTCCCTGAGCACACGGTTGTTCCGTGCGGCTCGTGCGAGGTTGTGGTCCACTCGGCTCGCAGCTTCACGCAGATGCCGAGCTTGCATCACAACAAATGCGGCGGGCTCGTCGATAACGACGGACGTTCGGAGGCGGACATCATGATGCTTAACGGGCTCGGCATAGCCGTGCTGCCTGTTGCTTTGGTCGAGAATCTCTTCCTGCTTGAATCGATACTGGTCATTGCCGCTGAAAAGCTGGGGCACAATCCGGCTGAGACCGTCGAGAGTGTTAAGGAACGAGTGTTTGCCACCCTAAATACGAACGTAGTCCGCGTTATCTCGAATCTGACTCGGATGGAAATCGAGGCTGGCCTGCGAACGTTTGGAAAGGGAGGCGACGGCACCGAAGCTCTAACATCTGCCTACAAGGGCGCGTGTGCAGCGATAAACCCTGAGGCGATTTATGCGAAGTGGGAAAAGGAAATAGGCCGCGTGCTCAACGAGAAGGATTACCCGGCGGCGTTGCGTTACTACAAAACGAAGGGTCTGGCACATGAGGTGGGTAGCGTCTTTGGCGTTAGGTTCCAAGACCAGGTGATGCGTTGGTTGCGAGGTAGAGACTCCGCTTCGCTAGTGGCAGCTATGCGCGCAGCAATTCCTGAAATTCCAGCAGCAGCTAAATGAGCCTGAACGAATCCCACGTCGAAGACGCCGCCCTCGAATGGTTCGAGGAGCTGGACTATGCGGTCGGGCACGGGCCGCATCTCGCACCCGGTGAACCGGCGGCGGAGCGGGATTCGTTTGGCGAGGTGGCGCAATTTCACTTTGCTCAAACCCTCACCCCGCCCTCTCCCATGGGAAGAGGGAGAAGCGCGAAGCCATCCGGCGGCTGAACCCGGCCATTCCCGAGGAGGCGTTGAGAAAAGTGCTGCGGGTGGGGACGCCTGCGCTGGTGCAGACGAACCGAGCCTTTCACCGGATGCTGCGCGATGGCGTGCCGGTGGAATATCCCCGGCCCGATGGCAGCATCGCGG
>JBIIEQ010000129.1:0-4763 GCA_044237765.1 Methylococcaceae bacterium
CGACACGGATCGTCTGCCGAGCGGCGTCGTAAGCGGTTGTATTGAACTGCCGAAGATTGATCATCAAGCCTTCCGTGCAGGAATATCCTGCATAGGAATGGCCACCCCCCCGGGTGATGAGTGGAATACCATGACGTTTTGCCCATTTGACCGAAGCCGCAATATCAGCCGCATCGGCACACAAAGCAATCCCGCCAGGCGTGATCGATCGATAACGCAAGTTGTTGGGCAGCGCCAGATTGGGGAAACTCGTATCGCCGGGGCGAATCAGTGATCCCTTCAGCTGCAGCGCAAGCTGGCGCCAGGCCTTGGGCGATAGGGTGTCGTACTTACCGGCAAGCGGGGCAACCTGGGCCAGTCCGCTGAAAGGGTAATCCAGTAAAAGGCCGCCAGCCAACGTGGCGCTTGTGGTGAGAAAGCGGCGCCGGCCTTGGCTGAAAGAGTTTATCGCTGACATCGTTTCTATCGCCCAGCTGGAGAGGCGCACTGTAGGCTGATCAAGGAATGAAATACATCAGGTTCGGCAACAAAAAGCCCTTCTTCAAGGACCCGAAAGACATGTCGCTGACCTGATCACCCAGACTCGCGATAATGGTGTAGCCCTCGCTCTCCAACTGGCGACGAACCTTGGCCTTGAAGGCCGCCGCAGTCGGCTCTGTATCCATGGGCGATTTGAGGATCAGCCGGTACCCGTTGGATATGCCGCTTTGAACCAGGCATTGCGCTGTTTCAGATTGAAGGGCCGTTGACCGGCCGCTCAATAAAACCACGTTGACGCCACGTTGCCGCAACCATTGAAACAACTCTACGACTGGGGTAATGGGAGTCTGACCGCAACGCGCCGTAAAGGCATTCCAGTGGTCCTGATTGAAAGAGAAGGGAGGCGATTCATTCGCGTAGTAATTGTAATTACTCAACAGCGTTTCATCGATGTCGAACAGAACCAGGCCCCGACAGCGCTCACGGGAACGCGGGCAATGCCCGGAAAGCCACTGGCGCGCCCAGTGCCGGGCGGCACTCGCAATATCGGCCTGATCCTTCAGCGCCTGTCCGGACTGGTAGTAGGCCGTGACCTCATCAGCCAACCCGGGGCCCGCAAAGTAATGCCCCTTCGCCACCATCGGGGGTAGGTTTTGAGTGGTCCCCAAAAGAGGCCGGCCATCAGCCATGGAACCCGGCCTAATGGGTACGACATCGGCAAATGCCGAACTTGTCACCAAGCAGAGCACCAGAAGCGATTGAACAAGAAGGTAGCGGGATTTCATAAGTAGGCTTTCATAGAATCAGAAGAAGTCTTTAATAATTTTACTCATATTCCTTTCGGCCAGAGCGGTGATTGTTAAGGAACCTCTGAACAAATCTGTTTTTCTTCTTGCGAAGTCCGAGGTGGGCCGTTTTTTTAGTCACCGGTTCGAAAAAATCGGGTTTTGGCGCATGAATCCCCGATATTTGCTGCCTTTTTGGGGGTTTCCCCACGCGGCGGACGGATTGCTCCCGTCATGCCAGTAACTCCCGTCGCTTGAGGTAGAGGTTCGCTAGCCCCACGAGCATGAAGACTTGAGCGGCATTCTTGGCCAGGCCTTTGTAGCGGACCTTGGTGTAGCCAAACTGACACTTGATGACCCGGAATACGTGTTCGACCCGGCTGCGGATCGATGAGTGTTTGCGGTTCCTCTGCTTCTGACTGGCCCCTAAACGGGACTTGGGACGCGCTTTCAGCGCCACACCCCAGTAAACCCCTGCCCGCCGGGCGGCCCGCTTGTAGTGATCATTGACATAGCCGGCATCGCCGAAGACGGCCCGGTCATCTTCTCGTAGCAGATTGGGCAGTTCGGTGATATCGGCCACATTCGCCGGGGTGACGGATACGGTGTGAACCACACCACTATCGACATCCGCCCCCACATGAATCTTCATGCCGAAGCCCGCCCTGAGCGCAGCCGAAGGGTACCATTGATTGCCTTTCTTGGTCTGGTGCATCTCGGGGTCGCGGGACTTGTCCCGATTCTTGGTTGAGGGGGCCGCATGGATGAGAGTGGCGTCCACCATGGTGCCGCCTTTAATCAAGAGACCTTCGTTCTCCAGCCCATCGTTGATCGTGTTCATGAAGGCGGCAGTCAAGTGATGCTGCTCCAATAACCGCCGGAAATTGAGGATCGTCGCCTCATCAGGGACCGGGGTCTCGCCTCACTCAATGCCGGTAAAGCGGCGCATGGACTCGATCTCGTACAGCGCATCCTCAGCCCCTGGGTCAGACAGGTCAAACCACTGTTGCAAACAGTGAATCCGCAGCATCATGCTCAACGGCATCGGCGGACGCCCTGGCTGACCCGATTTCGGATAGAACGGCTCAACCACGGCCAACAAAGCCTCCCAAGGCACCACCTGCTCCATCTCCAACAAAAAGCGCTCCCGACGGGTTTGCTTCTTCTTGGCGTCATCACTGACGGAGGCAAAGGTGGTCTGTTTCATGGGGGCATCCGAGGGGCAGCAAACGGTGAGGGGTATCCTACCGCAGGGAGTTGTTCAGAGGTTCCCTGGTACTTATTGTGTAGACATAAAACCTTCCTATGACGTCTCCGTTGATTCCAAACACATTACCATGACTTGCCGTTACTTCGCCAATGGATGTGCCAGAGTCCCCCAGATCAAATGTCGCTGATCATATTTTGACTTAAACTTCAGCGTGGTCAACGACCTAGCATGATTAGAAAAAGAAAATAAAGCAATTATTATATAATTCATAAGAAAATCTCAAAATAGCCCTAATAGCCAGTCAATTAAAAATCACTTCAATCAACACACAGATAATAAAAACAACTTCAACACCCTGCATCAATGATTGATTAAGAGAAATGAACTGAACTTAAATCCTTACCTGATTTTTGGTAATGTCTTCAGGCCAAATCCCATAAATTATCAACTTAATTCATGACATTATTAAATAATGCCGTGATGCCTTTTAGGTCATCCGTCACATTAACAGCGCAAGTGAGAGAGTTTTGATCACAGCCGGGGACACTCCAGCCTGCAAAACTGCTCTTCCCCGGCACAGGGACGGCTGTAGCTACCACAAGAGCACCATTATCGACGTTAATCCTGCAGTATGTATCGCAACTGTAGTCTGTGTCCAGAACTATACTCCCTTGACCGCCGCTCACCTCCAACTCCAGCGTCTGGCTAACCGGTGGATTTGGAGGAGATGCTACGAAATAAGAACAGGGTGGCGCTGTCTGAACTGCCATCAGCGGCGGTGTAAGTTTGGCAGGATCAAATCTAGAACCATCAGCAGTACCCTCAATTAATAAAAGTGCTAAACGCTTACTATTCCAAGCTTTTTTATAGTAGATGGTATCGCCACTGTTCCACGACCTGTCCTTTTGGGTCCGCATAGCTCCCGGTGGAAATGTACCATCAATTACTTCTCCTCGGATATTCATTAGCCCAACAGCCCAAGATGCCCAACCCTTGGAGCTTACGCATTCGTTTTTTCCCTCAGTCGCACAGGTCGATATATTGTTATTACCTGTTGCATATGATTCATTGTATGTAGGACTGGAGGGATCGGTTATATCCTTGATACCACTCCCCCGTATAAAATTAGGTATCGGTAGCACGTACATTATTGTTTGGGAAGACGTAAACACATCCCCAAAATAGCGGTCAACATAGCACATGGACTTTGCTGAAAGCTTGAATGAGGGGAAAGGCAACTCCTTACCTCCATAGGTAATTTTATATTCTCTATTAGAAAAGGTGGCATTCATCATGAACACAGGACCTGCCAATTTGTCTGTTGTAAGTGTGTCGCTTGTAAGCTGTGAGCGCGCGTATTCAGGTGTTACCGCGGGCTTAACCCAAATACCATAAGTCTGAATGACTTCACCACTTGACTTCTGTATTGTTATTTTTCGGTACCCATAGGAAGGGGAATTCATGTTTTTATAGTTCAATACAATTTTGCAGACATCTGAACTAACCTGGACTTTGCACTGCCTGCCGCCTCTCAGTCTGATTTTGGGATCCTCAATTTTTATAATAACCGGCTCAGCAGGCAATCGACTGCGTCCAACATAATGCAGATGGAGCTCTGCTCCGTTCTTATCAATATTAACCACGATTCCTTCACTATCGAAATTAAAATCCGCATAGCTTAGCGGCGTTGACCCTCCCTCAGCTGCCCATACAAGCTTGGAAGCTGACAAGATAATAGCAATGCCGATAATAGATATTTTCATGATTTTCTTATTTATAATTAATCGAAGCATTTAACCAATAATTGGATATTTTCGCTCACCAATCCTGGCGCTTTTTATGTCGCAAACCAAATAATTTTTTACATCTTTCTCGTCCCGTGCCTTCGAACAAAAACGCCCACATTACACGCTCGCTTGCTTAATTGTGCAACACAAAAGTTCTGACATTTTCTGACCAATCCGCCCGCGCGGATAGAAACGCTACCCAACCGGCGCTAGAGCAGGTCTGTTTGCGCACACACACGGGGGATGCCGGCAACTTAAGCCTTAAATGACAGTTTCTGCGGCCAACGAGTAGGAGGTCGCCGGATTGATTTCAATCTGTAGGGTGACATGGTGAATGCCAAAGTGATGCTGCAGTTCATCGGCCAGGCTATGGTGGAAGGTATCACCGGGGTGACCTGCCATTTCTATCAATTTAACGACCTGACCGGCTATGCGCAGTCCTTGTAGGCCATGTGCTTATGTGGTTTTCGGCCCATGTTCCTGGGCTTTGAAGCCCCGGGG
>JBIIEQ010000070.1:0-16734 GCA_044237765.1 Methylococcaceae bacterium
GAGGTCGGCTCGTCGAACAGCATGATCTCGGGTTCCATGGACAGACACCGGGCAATCGCCACCCGCTGCTTCTGTCCGCCGGACAGTTCATGCGGAAACGCATCCCCTTTTTCCGCAAGTCCCACCAGCTTGAGCAGATCCATGGCGGCGGTTTGGGCAGCGGTTGCCGATTTTCCCATCAGTCGCACAGGGCCGATCGTGAGATTTTCCAGCACCGTCAAATGAGCGAACAGATTGAAGGACTGGAAGACCATGCCCATCCGACGGCGCAGTGCCGGGACATCAGCCGAAGGAGACAAGATGTCCTGGCCATCAATGACGATTCGTCCGCCAGTGGGTCGATCCAGCAGATTGAGACAACGCAAAAACGTGCTTTTGCCGGTACCCGAGGGTCCGATGATGGAAATTACCTCGCCGACAGCAATCTCGGCATTGATGTCCTTGAGGACATCGAGTGCACCAAATTGCTTGGATAAATGCTCAACACGGATCATGGAAATTGGTAGGGGGTGCAGTGGGTATCAATGAAATTCAAGCTCATAAGAAGCTTTCCGCAATTATTCCGGTGTAATGATGCGCTCACCGTTTTAAGACACTAGACCAGTCGTCATGATCGCATGGTCAGTCATTTAAAGACGAAAAATAATTTCCATACACATCGTAATGAAATTTTATTGCTACTCGATTGATATTGGTGCTAGGCTCAAGCCAACCAACAAAAAGGGACGCGGTGATGGCTGGAGACTACAACCTAAAGTACACGAAACTTGCCGTTCTCCTGCTAGCCTCGTTGATCAGTCTGTCTTCAGTTTCCGCAGCGGCAGTCACGAACCACTTCTGGATCTCTCCAGAAGGTAACGATGCCGCTGCAGGCACCGCCAAACACCCTTTCAGAACACTGCTCAGAGCTCGTGACGCCGTCAGGGAGATTAGCTTAAAACAACATCAGGACGTGGTCGTCACGCTGAGAGGCGGGATATATTCTTCGCAGCCTACCTTGACCCTGAGTTCCGAAGATTCCGGTAGAAATGGTCATGACATTGTCTACCGGGCGGCGCCAGGGGAACAACCCATCCTCTCGGGTGGCATTCAGGTGAAAGGATGGGTGCTTCACGACCAGGATCTGGGCATCTATCGGGCCCATGTCGGCCCCGTTAGTTCGCGTCAGCTTTACGTCAACGGACAGCGAGCAACCCGAGCGCAGACCACGCCCTATCCCGCAGGCTTTCGCCCAGGTTTTTTCTGGCTGGGCGTTGGCATGAGCGACCCGATCGGCATTCAATTCATTCCCACACCCTGGCTGAATCCGCTCGGTTGGTATGATCCCGCAACCTGGAATCAGGCGCCCACCGATCCCCGGAAGATCGAGGCGGTGATTCAGACACAATGGAAGATGATGCGGGTACCGGTCGACACTATCACACCTTATCCTGAATACACCGCCGTTCTCCAACCCGACCAGTCCACCGGGTTGATCAAGATGCGGGAACCGGCCTGGACCAATGCCAACGTCTTTGTCGGACCCGACGGCCAACCCGGTGTATGGAGTTTCTGGCAAGTCTCTCGATTCGAGAACGCCTACCAGTTTCTGGACGAACCCGGAGAATGGTATCTGGATGAGCAGAGAGGCGACCTCTACTACATTCCTCGTGAAGATCTGGCGACTGCCGATGTGGTGCTCCCCCTAGAGGAATGGCTGATCAGCGGGCAGGGCAGCCTGGAAGCCCCAATCGAGCATATCCGCTTTGAAGGACTGACTTTCGCCTATGCCACCTGGCTTGGCCCCAGTTCGGACGAGGGTTATGTGGCTGATCAGAGCGGCTTCCATCTGACCGGCTATGGTCATCCGACCAATGTCATCGGGCACGACCCCAACGATACCCGCACCCCCGGCAACGTGGCCTTTCGGTATGCCAGGAACATTGTTTTTCAAGGCAACACATTCGAGCACCTTGGCGCGGTTGGGCTCGATTTCGGCACGGGGAGTCAGAAAAACCATATCACCGGCAACCGTTTCATCGATATCTCTTCAGCCGCCATACAACTGGGCGGAGTAGAAACGGTGGATCACCATCCTCAATACCCGCAGCAGGAAACCCGGTACAACCGGATCACGAACAATCTGATTCGGCAGGCAGGGCGCGAATACACCGATGCCGCCGGGATATACGTCGGTTTTACTAACCACACCCGAATTAGTCACAACAACATCAGCGATGTGCCCTGGTCTGGCATTGCCATCGGCTGGGGTTGGGGACTGTTGGACGATCCGAGTTTCCCCGGGGCCCCGGGAGCGGTTCCCGGCCAATGGGGCATCTGGGACACGCCGTCTACCAACCATGACAACCGGATTGTTCGCAACCGAATCGACAACTTCCTCAACGTCTCCTGGGATGGAGGAGCCATCTATACCAATGGCTTCCAAGGCACTTCCTATGCACATGGATTGCTGATCGAGGGGAATGTTGCCAGCCACAAACGACCCGACGGTGGTGGCAATACCTGGTATACCGATGCCGCCAGTCGTTACATTACCCTCCGAAAGAACGTGTCGTTGGACAACCCTCGGGGAGAGATGAATTTTGGACCGGCACCGGCCGTGCTGGACCCCTTGCCCTACAGTTTGCTGCCAAGCCTGGCGAACGGGACTCCCTACGGTGGCGATTTTGGTGGCTGCGTAACCTACGGTGACATCCGCTATCAGGGTAACTATGCCTGGTACCTGACTCCATTCTTTTTTTACGATTTCTGTCCCGCATACACGGATTCAGCGGGGGTTCATCCGATCAATCAGAGTCTGAGGGGTAATCGGACAATCAAATCAACCGGAGAGGTGCCTCAAGCTATTTTTCGGAACGCTGGGTTAAGGGGGGAATATTAATGTTCAAGGTTAGCTATATTGTTTTCGTACTCTTAAGTTGGAGCTTAACATGAAAACTATCAATATTAGATTGATGCTGTGGATGGCTCTGGGTGCGGTCACCAGTGGCTTTTGTCCCGCTCAGGCGAGCGTCGTTTTTACCATTGATCCAAGCCACACAAACCTTCCCTCCGGATATAGCTATTGCCTCTATCCTCAGGGTTTTTCTTTGACAGCATCTTCGGCAAATCAATACACAATCGCTGCAGGGCAACCAACCACAACCAGTTGCCAGCCTATCAACAGCGTAACCCCATTTACGACAATAACCGGAAGTATTTCGGATATTCCAAATGGTGCCCGGCTTTATGTGGTGGCGATCGATGCGGGTCACACGGTGGCGGAGGTCAAAAATCCTGCCGGTTCTGCATTCGGAACCCCATTGCCTGGCCAAGGTGCTGGAACTAACGGGTACAATCCGCCCTTTGTTGCACTGGAGATGACCGGAGGAACAAGTCTTGATATTGACCTTTCGAGTATTGATTGGTTTGGTGTGCCGGCCAATATTTCTGTGCTCAATTCTACTAGAGGACCGCTTTATTGCACGCAAAATGGAGTTGGCGCTAATACTCCGTATTCAACAAACGGTGTCTGCAACCAAGTGGGTAATCCGCTTGCTGTTGCGATGAGTGACATCATTAAGCAGGTGCCGACTGAGCTTCAAGGATTAATTTTTAATATGGATGCAAAGGGCGCGAATGGCCTCTACCAAAGCATCATGGGGCTGCAGGATTATACGGCTCAGAAAACATCTGACTCATATAACTATCTAAACATGGGTAGTAGCACCCGGTATCCATTGCAATATTCGATGGATAAGGTTGTGGCTGGATTGTTTTCGAGCACTAACAAAAAAACATACTATCTGCAGGGTGCAGCTTCAGCAGCTGGTCATAATCCTACTATAAATGCGGATATCTACCAGTGCATATACAGTGACACATCCGCATCGCTCTATCCTGCCCCCAATAATATTTCAGTTACTCCTGACGCAACCATTAGCTCCTATATCCAATGTACTAACATCGGGACCAATGTACCCGGTGGGAATGCCGCCGGTACTGAGGTATTCAAAATATATGACCCGAGGCAGATCGCGTATCTCACCTATAATGAAAACGATATCCGAGGCACATGGACTGCAACAAATCCATGCAACCCTTCTTGTTCGAGTGCCGATCAAACAACAACTTGGACTTTTACCATCACTGGTACCAGTCAACTGCCCATTGCCGTACCAAATGGCGGGGGCTGGCAGGTGCGTGCCGGAAATTGGATTTCTGGCGCATTTGGGACTTATTCCATCAGTCAGATTAGCACTGATGCAACAAACACATACATTTCATCAGTCTCTATACCGCCCCAGAAGTGTAACTCTCCCGCCAACCCAAAAGGTTATGTTTGCCCACAACCGCCAACTGATCCCATGGGCATGGGATTTTACCAGGCAGACCCCATAAAACTTGCCTTTGGTCCCTCGATTACGCGCAGCATTTTTGCCGGCGTGGGTGCTGCCATCGATAATGCCTATCAGTATCCAACTAACTCTGGCAGTGCAGATGTTCTTGGCTCCCTGGAGGATCAGTTTAACGAGGCCATGAACCGAGGGCTTTTTGATTCTAATGGGAGTCTTCCTGAGGGTTGTGAACCCACGTATGACTCCACTAAACCCCAAGCAGTAACGACAGCCTGTTTTGATAACAATGATTATTGGTATAACGCGTCTTTCAGTCCTAATTCTCTAAACCCTAGTGGGATTTCAAATCCCTATGCTGCATTTCTGCATACGGGTAAAACTTCTGAGGGATCCCAGTTCTTTATCCCGCAGACACTTTATGGAAAAACTGCTGATAGTTTAAATGGTGATGTGGGCAAAACTTCGTTGGGTCTGGTTTACACTTTCCAGATGGATGAATCGCCCATTCCTGCCACGCTGAACTACAATGGCCCTTCATCAAAAACCGGTCCATACCTTTTTCAACCCTATGCGGTAAATGGCCAGTGGAGCGCATTGCCGGATGGCACCCAAATCACTGTAGCCTTGACCCCATGGGTCCCCTCAACGCCGGGTGCATTTTCGATTTCAGGCAGTATTTATGGGCTCAAGATCGGCAGCCAGGTCACCGTGACTGCACAAGAAGGGACTAATCCTCCTGTCACGAATAATGGCACCAGCCAGTACTTGCTAGACAATCTTGCGGCAGGCACCTACGCGCTTAAACTGACGGCGGTCCCCAATGGGTATGCCTGTGTATTTGAAACATCGGGTACTACAAGTATGGAAGTGACCGTTGGGCCATCATCGACCCAAAACATCAACTGCATCAAGTCGGCAGGCTACCACGTCGGCGGAACTGTTACCGGCCTTGATTCAAATAGATCCGTAACCATCTTCAACAACTCTCTCGACACCCTCATAATCCAGAATCCATCGGTGGATTATCCTGATTTTGAGTTTGCTCATAGGGTTGCCCCCACAAGTGGGTATTCCGTTGCCGTGAAATCTCAACCATCAGGACAGACTTGTACAGTCACAGCGAATGGATCTGGAACAGCCAAAAACCATCAGGGGGCCAGGCAGGTTCAAGTAACTTGTTCAGACAACCCATTAGCCTATACGGTCGGCGGGAATGTTATGGGTCTGGCTCAAGGCGAGTCGTTGAATTTAACACTCAATGGCCGCAGTCAGATTGCCCCGATTGCAGGGAGTGGGTCAGGCTCATCTTCCATCCCGTTTACGCTTGCACCCGAGTTGGTCCAGGGGCAAAACTTTGCAGTAGCCGTCTCCAGTCAGGGCTCACCTCCCGGCAAGGTTTGTACGGTCTCAAATGGAACGGGCGTAATTTCCCAACAAAATGTGACCAGCGTGAGTGTTCAATGCGCTGATAATCCAGCAACTTATAGTCTGCGGGGAAATGTCTCCGGTCTTCAGTCGGGTGATTCCCTCGTGATATCCGACAAGGGGGAAAAAGTGGTCGTTGCCTGGCCCAAGTCAACGTATGCCTTCGATGACCTTGAAACGGGTACGCCTTATGTTCTCAGTATTCTTTCCAGTTCAAAGAACTGCACTTTCTCAGGGCCAGGGGCATCGGCGGGTGTTATTGCCGGGCAAGATATAGAAGTCGATGTGAGTTGTGTGCCAACAGCCGGGCTCGCCCTTTCAGTTCAGAATAAGGGCTTGGGTTCAGTCTTTTTGCTGAACAAGAATCAAGCGGGGGTGCTCGAGCTGAATGGTGGGCTTACCACGGTTGTGGTGTGGGGTGGGAGTCAGTCGCCAACACCGGTGGGGGCCTATGCTTCGGGCTTTTCATATAACGTTCAGATCGTCGGCCAGTCAAAAAACCAAGATTGCAACTACAGCTACCTCCCGCCGGGTAAGCTCGCCGCATCGACCGTCCTGCCATTTAGCTGTGGAAATGCACCTGGGGTTGTCCCAGGGGTTTGCAATGGCACCTATGCGAATCAGGTGGTTAATTCGTTGCCCGAGACGTCATCGCTTTGCGATCAAGGCTACTCAAGTGGACCCATTCTGACGAGTGACGGAAGGTATCGTTGGCGCTGTTCTGGGGTAGGCAATCCTCAAGTAAGCCCTCTCGGTGGAACGCAGACCTGCTACAGCCTCTCCCGTTCGGAACCCGCCAAGCAAAACCAGAGCCCATTGGCGATTGCTCCGTCACGCTGGACCATTACTGCCGGAGGAAGTCAGACCTTCTCCGTGTTTGGAGGGAGTGGTCGGGGGGCGGTTTACGTCCCAAAAATTGAAAATGTCGGTCACGCAAATTGCTCCATAACCACAAGGCTGAATAATCCAGGCTGGCGAATCACTGCAAAAGCTACCCCCGGTACTGGAGGATCCGGTGCATGCGTCGTGTGGGTGAGCAAGGCAGGCGATACGAACTATTCCAGTGTTGACGCATCGCCCGCCGTCTTTAATGTCAAGCCACAATAAATTCCCTCAGAACTGGTGCGACGCCTTGTCGGCAGTCTTTGTCTGGGGTAGGGCAGGGTTAGCTTTAGGCAACCTCGGCTGGCTTCTGGGCCTTTGTTGGATGTTGAGTTTAGAGCATGATAAGGTCATGACGAGATTTGGCCATCTTGGAAATACGGGCACCTCGGTGCCCGTATTATTAGGCACTTTCTGTGCCCCTCATGTCTTGTTTTGGGAGGGGCTCTGCCATGAATGATGACAAACGCTCCATCACACTTATTCGGATAGGGGATAATTCGCGCCTTCTTTGGGTGGATGTAAGGAATGAACAACGAATTTGATGTCTTGATAGTCGGTGGTGGGATGGTGGGGGCGACCTTGGGTTGTGCCCTGGGTGGAACGGGCCTTCGGGTGGCTGTGCTGGAGGATTCGCCACCGGAGGACTTCAATGCTGAACAGCCCTATGACCTTCGTGTGTCTGCCGTCAGCATTGCCTCGGCCAATATTTTGAAGACCCTTGGCATTTGGCGGGGCATTGCCGCCCGGCGGTTGTGTCCTTATCGGCGGATGCGGGTCTGGGAAGATCAGGGCGATGTGGAGTTCCGCAGCGAGGAGATCAACAAACCTGTTCTCGGCCACATCGTGGAAAACCGCATCATTCAATTGTCCGCACTTGAGCGGCTGAAGGATTTCAGTAATGTGACCCTGCTGACCGCAGTCAATACAAAAAACATCAGCTATGCCGCGACAGGATCGTCTGTGGAACTTGACGATGGCCGAATACTGAAGGGCCGCTTGCTGGTGGCGGCTGATGGTGGATTTTCACGGGTACGACAGGCGGCGGGTATGGGTGTCAGCGGTTGGGATTACGAGCAGCATGCGCTCGTTCTGACCGTGGACACCGGCTATGGGCAACAGGACATCACCTGGCAGCGATTTACGCCCGTCGGGCCTCAGGCGCTATTGCCACTTCCCGGGTCGCATGCCTCGCTGGTTTGGTACAACACGCCAGAGGAGGTCAAACGCCTGAAGAGCCTGCCGGATGACCAGCTGCTTTCTGAACTCCTCGGGACCTTCCCAGACTGTCTCGGTGAGATCAAGGCCATTACAGCCCGTGGTAGTTTTCCCCTGCGCCGCCAGCACGCCCTGCGCTATGTTAAGGAGGGTGTGTCGCTGATCGGTGATGCTGCGCACATGATTCACCCGCTGGCCGGGCAGGGCGTCAACATTGGGTTGCTGGATGCGGCTGCCCTGGCGGAGGTCCTTGTCAGCGCGCACAAGCGAGGTGCAGATATTGGCGATCTGTCCGTTTTGTCTACCTATGAGTCCATGCGTCGCCGGAACAATCTACTTATGATGACCGCCATGGATGCCTTTTACCGGGCTTTTGGTAGCCAGCATGCGCCCTTGCGTTGGGTCAGGAACCTGGGCTTGGGCCTCGCCGAACGATTGAAGCCCGCCAAAAAGCTGGCCATGGGCTATGCTATGGGTCTAAATGGCACGCTGCCCCGGTTGGCGCAGGGAGAAGCCTTGATCGGGTGAATTCGTGGTTTATCGCTTCGGCTCTCCCCCAAACATAACCTGGAGGTAAAACTGTGATGAACACCAAAACTTGTCTATTAGCCGCTTGCATGGCGCTGCTTTCCGGTTGTGCGACTTACACCGGATGGCAACCCGTGGCAGACACTCAAAACGACCCCAATGCCGCCAACCTTGCCAAAGACACCCAGGAGTGCAAATCCCTTGCAGGAGAAGCCGGGGCGGTCGGAACGGAAACGGCCAAGGGCGTCGCTACTGGAGGTTTATTGGGCGCGGCTGCCGGGGCGGCTATCGGTGCCGTGACCGGCAACCCCGGTAGTGGGGCGGCCATCGGTGCGGCAGCCGGCGGCATTGGGGGTGGCACCTATACTGGTGTCAGTGGCGATGATCAATACAAGCGTGCCTATATCAACTGCATGCGGGGACGCGGTCACAACATCATCAATTAATCTTCTATCCTGCCGTTTGGTTTTCACCGAACGGCAGGCAGCTTTTCGTGGCTGATTACCTTCTTTCGGTCGATCCTGCGTGACCTCACTTATCCAACGGATTCGCCAATGCGCGAGTGAATTTCCGAAGCATCCGGCGGTGCTAAGTGGGGATACCTGCCTCGATCACCAGCGCCTGGGGCAGTTGTCGGATCGCATTGCTGCCGGCCTCGCCACACGCGGTATCACACCAGGAGATCGAGTCGCGCTTTACTCACCCAATAGCCCGGAGTTTGTCGTCCTCTATATCGGCATACTCAAGGCGGGCGCCACCGTGGTGCCGATCAATCTCCTCATCAGCCACCGCGAAGTCAGCTATGTGCTGAATGATGCGGGCGTCAAGGGTTTGCTGGTTCACCATCAACTCAATGACAGGGTGGATGCGCTCCGGCGCGATGTCGATACACTGGAATTCGTGGCTCGGATCACCGAGGGCAGCGAGCCGGAAGACATGCTCAGTGAATTGTTAGTCGACGGCATTGAGCCTCCCCAGCTGGACATCGATCCCGACAATGCGCTCGCCGCTATCCTCTATACATCTGGCACCACTGGCTTTCCCAAAGGAGCGATGCTGACGCATGCCAATCTGGTTGCGAATACCCGCAGCGTGCATGCCGCCATGAAATGGCGTTGCGGTGAGGATCGGGTACTGGTGGTGCTGCCGATGTTTCACGCTTTTGCGGCCACGGTCGGGTTGCTGACGCCATTGACGAATGGTTGCGCGCTCATTTCTGTGGCTCGATTCGAGCCGGATTCCGTCGTTGAGGCGATTCATCGCCACCGGGCAACGATATTTCTCGGCGTGCCCAGCATGTACAGCGTGCTGCTTCGGTTACGGGAAGAGAAACTTGCTTTGCTCAAGTCCCTGCGTTTTGGAGTCGTCGGCGGGGCCGCGATGCCGGCAGCAACGCTACGCCAATTCGAGGATCGAACAGGGATCCGGCTCTACGAGGGCGATGGACCGACGGAATGTTCGCCCGTGACTTGCGTGAACCCGATTGATGGCCTTGCCAAACCGGGCACTGTTGGCCTCCCAGTGCCTGATGTCGACATGAAGATTGTGGATGATGACGGGCGCGACCTTCCCGATGGTGTGGTGGGTGAGATTGCCGTGCGTGGCGCCAATGTGATGAAGGGTTACTGGAATCACCCCGAGGCCACGGCCGGGGTGTTTCGCGATGGATGGTTTTTGACAGGCGATCTCGGTACCCGCGACGAGGATGGCTATTTCAGCATTGTCGATCGCAAGAAGGATCTCATCATCGTCAATGGAATGAACGTCTATCCGCGCATGATCGAGGAGGTGCTATACGCGTATCCCGGGATGCGCGAAGTGGCGGTAGTCGGCGAATATAGCGAGCTGCATGGGGAAGTTCCGGTCGCCTATGTGTCGCTGGAGGCCAACCCGCTGCCTACCGAGAAAATGCTGCGCGATTACTGCCGGGGATGCCTGGGCCGTCATCAGGTGCCGAAGCGTTTCGTTGTTCTGCCGGAACTGCCCAAGAACGCAGCGGGCAAGATCCTCAAGCGACAATTACGTAAGCAGGGAGAGATCGAGCGTGGTGTGATTGACTTGTAGCTCCGTGAAAATTCGTTTCCCAACAAGCACTCTCTCGCAGTCCTTTTGCATCGATTGCACCGCCCCAAAAAGCAGGTTTCCGCGCCGGGCGTGAATGAACTTAGACCGGCAAGCGCTGACAAAGCTACATCCTCGGGAGTGGTAGGCCTTTTCCAAAGGCGATAAGCTATCAACCTATAAATAAAACTATAAGTGTTGTGTGACATGCTTTTTTCGAGAGGAGCCGCAAGAGCCGGAAGGTGTGAAACCGGCCATTACATTCAAAAAATCACAACCGATCGTTGGCCTGGCCTGACCTTCAGCTTCCTGCCTTTTGTTCTCTTGATCTTACCCTGGGGCGAGTTGCTCGCTCATGAACGCTGGATTCTGACGCCAGAACAGATCCAGGCTTGGAGCGAAAAGCCCACCCCGGAACTCTGGAGCACCCTCACTTTCCTCAATGGATCGATGATCCTGGGGTTCGTGATCTTCACCATTGGCTGGATTCGACTGGGTTTTACCGGAGCGAGGGAGCTTTTCCCTGACCTGCAGGCCCGGCTTGGTTCCTTCGGCTATCTGGTAGCGCCTATTCTCCGTTTCTGTCTGGCCTGGGTGCTGATTTCGTCGGCGTTCGGGCTGGAGCCTCGTTATGGGGTGGAGCGCCTGGCCTCACCGACGCTCTTCGCCCCCGATCTTGAGCTGGGCGCCACAGTCCCCGGCATGCTAGGGCTACGCTGGTTCGAGTTTGTCCTGGGTATCGGCTTCCTGCTAGGCATTTATGTCCGGGTCTGTTCCGTCGGGCTTTTACTGCTCGCTCTAATCGGTACCCTTCTTTTTCAATCATCGATTTACTCTTATGCCGGCGCCCTGGTCGGGGTGGCCATCTATCTCCTCTGCCAGGGGCCGGGAAGTTACTTTCTGCCGCTGCCTACCCATCCCAAGTTTCTGGCGATTCAGTCTGAACTGGCGAGCGTGCCGCGGCAAAGGGCACAAGCCATCATGCGGGTGCTGACGGGGATCAATATTTTCTATCTGGCCATGGCCTTCAAGGTGTTTCAGCCGAATCTGTCGATTGCCATTCTGACTATTCATGACATCCGGCTCATGGGGTTGTCGCCTGAAACCACCACCCTGCTGATGACACTGGTCGAGTTCACGGCGGGCATCCTGATCATTGCCGGGATACTCCTGAGGCCGCTGTCGCTTTTCTTTCTGGGCGCTTTCCTTTTGTTTGCAGCTCTTTTGCCCGAGAGCTGGATGGCGCATGCGCTTTTCTACGGCGTGATGCTTTCCTTTTTATTCAACGGTGCAGGACATTTCGCCATGCCAGAAGCGAAAGACAAGACAGCCAATATTGTGATTGTGGGCGGTACGGTGGCGGCTATTCATGCCACCATGAAAATCGAACGCCTGATCGGGCAGTACTCGAATGTGAAGCTGACGCTGATTCATGATCAGCCCAATGTGCTGTTTTACCCGCTATTGCCCGAAGTGATCGGCGGTACCATGCAGCCGGGAAATTCAGTCAATCCCATTCGCCGGGTCGTCCCGCAGACACGAGTGATCCTTGGTGAAGCCAGGGAGATCGATAGCCGCGAAAAAATTGTTCGGGTCACCGGCATCGATGAAAAGCCTCTGGATATCCCTTACGACGAGCTGATTCTCGCCCTCTTCCTGGTTCCTAATCTGAACCGCTATCCTGGACTCATGGCGCATGCCATTCCGATCAATTCCGTGGGAGATGCACTGTTTATCCGCAAGCAGGTCATGAATCGGGTCGAGCAGGCCGAACTGGAACCTTCATCTGAACTACGCAACCGCCTGCTAACCTTCGCCGTGATAGGGTCCGGTCAACGAGCCTGCGCCTCGGCGGAAGAAATCAACGCCATGCTCGAGACGGCCAAACCCTCCTATGGTGTACTCAGGGACGATGGATGGCGTGTTCACCTTTACGAGGACATCAAGGTACCTTTCAGCGACTTCGAGGCAGAAATCAAGGTTCGTAGGGATAGAGAGCTGACCACGGCCGGCGTTCAGCTGTTTCCTAACCATGAGGTGGCGGCCGTCACACCCGACAGCATTGTGTTTGCCGATGGGCAGCGACAACCGGTCGGTCTCGTTGTGAACAGTTGCTTCGCCATGCCCAAGGCCATTATGGATGGAGAGGCGCTGACCTGGCCGCCCGAGACCGAGCCGGATCTGAGGCTCAAGGGACATCCCCATATATGGGCCACCATGGCGCCCGCCGACCAGCTGCAGGGTAAGGGCCATCAGCGTCGCTATCTGACCACTTCCGACTGGATGGATCTGGGTAAAGTGGTCGGGCAGAATGCCTGGGCCGCTTCGCAATCCTTCGAGACCCAGGCGTTCCAATTCAGGAAACGACTCGCACTCGCATTCAATATGGGGCGTCACTCCATTGCCAAGGTCTTTGGCTGGACGATAGGCGGAGTCCCGGCCTGGTTTCTTTCGCGCATGACGAATCTCGCCACCATGCCTGGACTCGAACGCAACCTGCGCATCCTGATCGACTGGACGCTGGACGTACCATTCCGGGCCGATATTGCTGTGCTTGCCCCGGATGTAACCAGCAAATTGCAAAAGCTTCATCTGGAAGCGGGTGACGAAATCATCCGCCAGGGCGAACAGGGTGAGACCGCCTACATCATCCAATCCGGTCGGGTTGAGATCATCAAGAGCGGCAAACGAGTGGGTGAATTGGGTGCTGGTGACTTTTTCGGTGAAATTGCCCTGGTCAGCGACACCAAGCGAACAGCGACCGTCCGCTGCTTGACTGCCTGTGAATTGACCGTGCTGAGCCGGGAGGATTTCCAATCTTTATCGGTGGGATCCAGTGTGCTGGCCAAGGCCATCAAACACCAGATCGAAGAGCGAACTGGCAAAAAGCTGCGTACTCGTCCTGCCTGACACAAGAACTGAGCGGGCTGCTTATTCGTATTCGAGCCCCGGATGTGGATGGAGCCAACAGCATAAGGTGCTGAACCGCTTTGCAACCTTAGGCCGCGAGCTGGATACGTGTTAGCCTGAGTCGTCACAGATATAAAGTGGCCGCCTTGATGTGGTCACAATAAACCGGCAGAAGAAATCCTCTGCCACCTGGAGGAGAGTGAAGGTATGAAGCGCATCATGTACATTAGTACCACCACCCGGAAGCTAACTGATGAGGAGGTGGAAGCGATCGGGCGAAAGTCGACCGTCAACAATGCCAAGGTTGGCGTGACCGGAGTCCTGTTGTCGGCCAACGAGTTTTTCTTCCAGATCCTTGAGGGAGAAGAAGAGGATGTGGAAGGCGTCATGGAACGCATCAGAAAGGACCCCAGACATCAGGGTCTGCTGATACTGAAGGCCGAATACGAGGTCACCAACCGGCTCTTCGGAAACTGGTCCATGAACACCGTCCGCCTGGATGGCATGAGCGACATGTTGATGCAGGCAGTCAGAATCATGCTGGAAAACATCACCGAGACTCACCGCATCATTGAACGTTATACCCAGCCTGCGGTGCTGCAGTTCATGACCGAGGGAATCAATCCGCTGACGGTGCCCGTAAAGAAGACCGAACAGGTGATCCTGTTTGGTGACATCGTGGCATTTTCCTATCTCTCGGGTCTGTTTCCGGTGGAGGAGGTCGCTGAACTGGTGAATCTCTTCCTCGATATCACCTCCAAAAAAATCGCGGAACATGGTGGGCAGGTGACTAAATATGTCGGGGATTGCGTGGTTGCTCACTTCCCGCCCGATCGAGCGGATGATGCCATCAAGGCCTGTGTGGAAACGCTTAGGGAAATCCAGGAGCTTCGGCAAACCGCAGGGCAATGCCGCTTGCAGAAGTACCTATATTGCGGCTTCGGGCTGAGCAAGGGGCCGGTGATTGAGGGCAACATTGGTTCTTCCATCAAAATGGATTACACCGTGCTGGGCGATATCGTCAACCTGGCAGCGCGACTCGAAAGTCTGACCCGCGAGATTGGCAAGGGAATCGCCCTCACCGAGGCTGTCCGTGATGCCTGTGGCGAATCCTGGAGCTTTGTCCACACCGGTGATTTCAACCTGAAAGGCCAGAATGCCTCCCAACCGATTTATTCGGTCAACGACCCGGCGGTAGTTGACATGAAGAACTTTCAGGAAATTTCGACCATAGTTAGCGAACTCTGTTGCGAGCTGACTTGAGTCCGGGCCCCATCGGGTATGACCCAGACAAATAAATGAATACTGCCTCGAAACATGCCTCTCAAATCAGGGCCACATGACCAAGATTGAAACCATAGACCGTATCCTGCTGCTGGAAGGCGATGAATCGCAGAGGCAGGCCGTAGCGTCCAAATCCACAAAAAGCTTGCCCGGCCTGCTTTGTCCAAAGCCTCAGTCAGGGCTGCTGGGACAAGTCATCGATGCCGCGGCCCGAGTGGTTTTTCTGGATGAAGAGCTTCCGGGTAATGTCGCCTATGAGTTGCTGGCCAATATCCGGGCGGACGCCAAGCTCAAGAATACCCGTGTCGTCTTGCTGACTTCCGACAACTCGGTTAAATCGCGTTCCAAGGCATTTGCCGCGGGTGCCGACGAGGTGCTAGCCAAACCCTATGAGCTAAATCAGATTCTGGCGGTCATGGACACGATCGATCGGTTTCATATCACCTTTTGGGGCGCTCGCGGTACGCTGCCATTGTCGGGCGAGAACTCTCTCAAATACGGGGGTAACACTTCCTGTCTGGGACTCAATATCGGCGGTGATCGGCATTTCATCTTCGATGCCGGAACGGGGCTTCGAAAATATTCCCGTCATCTCCTGGAAAAGCAGGGTGGGAAGTTTAATGGACGGGTCTTCATCACCCATCCCCATTGGGATCACCTTAATTGTCTCCCGTTCTTTGCGCCATTTTTCATGCCGGGTAATCGGATCAGCCTCATGGGGCCGCCCCAAGGAGAACGTTCCTTTCGTGACCTGATCGATGGGCAAATGGACGGTATTTACTTCCCCGTGACTGTAGATGCTTTCGGGGCCGATGTGACCTACGGTGATATGCAGGATGGTCAACATCAGTTTGATGGCGTTTCCCTGCGTGCCTTTCACCTCAGCCATCCGGGCTATTGCCTGGGCTACCGCATTGACCACTTTGGTCGCTCGGTGGCTTACATTACTGACAATGAGCTGGGAAACATTCCCCCAGACAGTGACTTCACGGAGCGTCTTGCCCACTTCCTGGAGGGCGTGGATATGCTGATCCATGACACGGCCTACTTTGATCACGAATACCCGACGAAGATCAACTGGGGACATTCCAGTGTTTCACCCGTGGTCAGGCTTGCCCATGCGGCGAAGGTCAAAAAGCTCTTCCTCTTCCACCACGATCCCGAACATGGCGACAAGGATCTTGATCGTAAATTGGATAAGGCCACCGCCGTGGCTGATGAGCTCGGCGCTGAATTCGAGTGTCTGAACGCCTGCGAAGGCGATACCTGGGACGTAGTAAAGGGTGAAAAAGTCACCGGGTGTCTTCCTTAAACCATACCGATCACTTTTTCAGACCATGTCTATTTTGACCCTAGCCCCAACCAACCGGAGAATATGATGAAAACGATTTTGAAAACAACCCTGATTGCTGGACTGAGCCTATTGTCCCTCAACTCACTCGCCGATGAAGCTCTCGCCAAGAGCAAGGGCTGTCTTGGTTGTCACGCGATTGACAAGAAAGTAGTTGGGCCTGCCTACAAGGATGTGGCTCAAAAATACGCTGGCCAGAATGTCGTCGACCAGTTGAGCGAAAAGGTGATGAAAGGCGGTGGAGGAGTCTGGGGCGGTATGGCTATGCCTCCTAATGCCGTTACGCCGGAGGAAGCGAAAAAATTGGTTCAATGGGTACTGAGCCAGAAGTAATTGCCCCAAAGGACAACAAGCCCGGTTCGCGAATCTCTCCGCAAAGGCTATTCCAGATTAGAATTCGGCCCCAATTAAGTTTAGATAGGACTTAATGGGACTGGATTGGATTTGCCTCTGCTGCAAAACCCCGCCACAGGCGGGGTTTTTATCGCTTAGCTTTTGTGTCTGAAACGGGGAAGGAAAAGCTTGACCATGGTTTCTTTGACTTGAGCTTTCCCCAAAAGATAGGTTCCGTGTCGCCCGCAACCTTAGGCAACTTAGCTCAATATTTGTTGGTCGGCGGTTTCAAGGACCAAGTGCAACACGGGTTAATGAACTACGCTGTCTGACTTCTGAGCCATTTGAAGCATCTCGTTGTAGACCTGCAAAGGCGTCCGGAATCCATGAATCTTACGCGGTCGG
>JBIIEQ010000071.1:0-16729 GCA_044237765.1 Methylococcaceae bacterium
TGAACGGAATCGCCCGCCTCGCTCAAGTCATCGAGGGGGTGGTGTTCAGGGATGGAGTACAGGACAACATCGAGAAGATTGCCGCCTGATCAAACCTGCTCAGATACACAACAATTGACCATTTCTCTCCACCGACATCGGGCGCGACTTTTCTCAATGGCGCTCGGATCGACTGATGTCCCACTATCAGGAGATCCGACCAACGTGTGAGTGGATCTTGCGCTCGCTTTCAGCCACCCCAGTGACCGGTCAACAAGCCCTGTTTGGTCGCTTTGTCCGCATGAACGATGTCTTTGAGCGTTATGTGACTCGGTGGATGCAGGAGCACTCTCAGCACCAGGATAACTTTAGGGTTTATGGGCAAGGTGAAGGTAAGCAGTCCACATGGAACCTGTGTAACAGCAACGGTGGCCATCAAATGCGGCCCGACATTCGCATCTATCGCCGATCACCTGGCAAAAGTCGCTGCGTGGCGATTCTGGATGCCAAGTGGAAGCCGTCGCGCAATGACGGAAAACTGGCCTCGCGCGAGGATTTTTATCAGATGTACGCCTACGCCAGTCATTGGTTGGGTGAATCAACGGCTGAACCAGAAACGCGCTTGATCGGCTTGGTTTACCCGACAACGAACGAGCAAGAGGTTTCGCAGAGCTTTCGCTACGACAATCTCATCGGCGTGGAAGGGAAAGCCCTGAAGTTTCTGCTGCCGCAGCGTGTTGGGGATCGTTGGCGAGAGGGCTATCTGATGGATGAGGGTAGCAGAGCTATCGTGCCTTACCTAACCATCTCTAACGGTCATGACTGAAGAAATAGCGATTTCGAGATGGCACATGGAATGAAGTGCTCCATGCTGAAAAATCAGCGTTAGTGAGTCTGTCAAACCATATTGAAAATGGCCGACGCCAGTTGCAGACGACACCATAAGTCGCACCATTCGTTTAACTTAGCGCCATCCCCCCAGTCATCCAGTCACGCACCTGCATATGGGAGACCCATGAACCATGACGATCAACACCCAGGCCAGAAGTGAATCGACCAAAGAGACCCAGAGACATCAGCCCCGTAGCCCAACAAAACCCATGCCCAAGCTATGGACCGCCTTCCCTTGGCTGATGGCTGGTCTGCTCGGCATTGTGCTGGCCTTGGGGCATTTCAGCTCGGCCACAGAGGCGGTTATCGGGTTGCCATAACCGACCCCACCGCTGAAATCAGCCTCACCCTATATGCACTGCAATTCAGAACCTTGCTGCAGGAGATCAACCTGGAAAAGCAGTTGATTGAGCAATCCCGCAGGGTAATTGCTAATCACCATACAAATATCGAAAGGCTCACCGTGGATCTGGAGCTAGCCGTCAACACATTGACCATGCTACGTGCGGAATATGACCCCGCGACCCTGGATGGGTCTTTACCTCACTGTGGCCAAACCCTAGTTCAACCCCACGCTTGCGCTTTGTAATGAACCCTCAGCGATGGGGCATCGTCATCCACAGAATCCGGAGTTCTATATGCACATTGAAGAGCGCAGGCAACGCTACAACCAGGCCGTGACCCGACATGTAGTCGGCGTTATCAAGTCAGAAATCACTCAATTCATGCAAGGCCTGGGCATCAACACTTCTTGTACTTCTCCGATTGCTGAGCAGATCGCGGCTGCAATCCACACGCACAGGCTGATGCCGGATGGAAACAATGCCATTCACGACCCGACCAAATTTGAAGCGATTGGGAAGGTGATAGCACAGGAACTTACTGATACCGCCCTGTTATCGGCATTGATGGAAGTGAATGCGGTCGAAGCATTGTTGAATGACAAGCTGGTAACCCTGAGAGCCCAACAGGAAGAAATCAACCTGACGGCTGTAAAACTAAAGCGGCTGAGCCAGGAAATATCTGCGGGCAACTATAAGGCTCCGCCGCACCAGAGGCTTTGGCGAGGCGCTGATGTCATCATTACACTTGACCGGCGAGCATCCGACCAACTGGCTTGGTCGCATCAGGACGATTGCCAGATTGTGACCGGCTGCTCAGCGCTGGCCAAGAGACTCTCGAAGCTCTTTGGAGAGGTCGGAAAAATCATGCGTCCTTTTCTGAATTACCTTTCCAAATATGAGTTTTATGGCGAAATGGCCCAAAAGGTCATGACTGGCATAGACAGCAACGCCTCAGAGCCTGAAATACTGCTAGCCGCCGTTGATTATGCGAATGCAGTCAGGGAACGTGTCAGCGCATCGCTGACAGACTCACTGCAGCAGCAGATCGAACGCTACGAGCACATTTTGGCCGCCATGATTTGAGGTCTCTCTAAAATGGCGGCAATACAAGGACCTCAACGCTCGCCGGGATTGAAGAGGCCAGACGATGACTGCTGGCGACACGATTTGTCGCATGACTCTTGTACAGTGGAGCCATAACCCCTCGCCCAGCTATTCAAGTGCGCGTAGCCTCCTAAGACGCTGCATTTGAGTCACTGGGTTCGCCGACGCGTCGCCTTACTCGCTGGCTGGCAATGACAAACACTCTAAAACGCATGGGAGACCCATGAACCATGACGATCAGCACACAAGCCAAGAATCAACCGACCGAAGAAACCCAGAGACCTCAGACCCGTAGCCCAACAAAAGCCCTGCACCGGCTATGGACCGCTTTCCCCTGGCTGATGGCTACCATGCTCGGCATGGTGCTGGCCTCGGAGCATTTCAGCTCGGCTACGAAGGTCATCATCGAGCTGTCACAACCGACCCCACCGCTGAAGTCAGCCTCACCTTATATGCAATTGCAATTCAGAACCTTGCTGCAGGAGATCAACCAGAAGAAGCAGTTGATTGAGCAGTCCCGCAAGATAATTGCTAATCACCAGACAAATATCGAAAGGCTCATCGTGGATCTGGATCTGGCGGGCAACACACTGGCCAAGCTACGCGCAGAATATGACCCCGCGACCCTGGATGGCACTTCACCCCAGTGTGGCCAGACAATACTTCAACCCCACGATTGCACTTTGTATTGATCCCCGAAGGATGGGGCATGGTCATCCCGGTATTCGGAGTTCTAAATGTCAATCGAAGAGCGAAGGCAACGCTATAACCAAGCGTGACCCGACATGCAGTCGGCATTATTCAGTCAGAGATCACTCAATTCATGCAAGGATTGGGCATCACCATCTCTTGCGATTCAGCGATTGCCGAGTACATCGCGGTTGCAATCCACACGCACAACTGACACCGGACAGCCACAATAAAATCGCGTATCACAAACTGAAACGCCTCGCTATTTAGATTTATTGGGCCATGTCGTATTCATTTGAGGGGGGATTAGTTGCGCATCATCATTGCCGGGTCGAGAACGATTGACCAAGCCGGGTTTGACCGAGCTATTTGCCAGTGTCCCTGGCTCAACGAGACAAAACTTATTGTGTCGGGGGGCGCCCGTGGCGTTGATCAACTGGCCGAGGCGTGGGCAACAACCAGGGGGCTGCCGATGATTCGCTACAACCCTGACTGGAAGCAGTTTGGCCGTGGAGCGGGCCTTCTAAGGAATAGAGCAATGGTCGAAAATGCCGATGCCTTGTTTGCCATCTGGGATGGGCATAGCCGTGGCACGAAACATGTCATCCAGTATGCTCAAGACCAGCGTCTCCGCGTGGCAGTCTTTTCTCTTGAGCCTGTTAAGGACGGGCCAATCCACGTTTGAGCTTATAAACGGTGGAGCGCGCTTTGGTCCTATTCCCTCCTACTTTTTCTTGATGAGACCCGCCTCGGCGATAGGGTGGTCAGCATGTGCGACACATTCTGACGTGTGATGACGTTATAAATATCTCCGCAGTCGCTTTCCAACCCAAACGGAGATGTCACCATGAGCAGCATGCTAAGACCCTTCGAGAGTGACTTCACTGCCTACGAAGACGACGCCATGACTATCACCAATAACAATCTAACGGGCCTCACCATAGTCACCCGTTACTCGCGCAATGATCAGGGCCGCGATTTTGTAATCGGCGACCTTCATGGTTGCCGGCCTTTACTCGAGCGTTTGCTGGATCATGTCAATTTTGATCCGGTATCCGATCGCGTCTTTTCAACCGGGGACCTCGTAGATCGTGGGCCTGATGTCGCGGGTTGTCTGGCTTTACTCAAGGAAGATTGGTTTCATTCGGTGATGGGGAATCATGAATGGATGCTGATCCGCTATCTGGAGGCCCGTCAGCGTGGTAGTCAGTCAGAGGAGTCTCTGGATGCGCTGGATCACTTGTTAATCAATGGGGGACAGTGGGTTCTTTTTTATGAGGATGACACCGGGAATAACCTGAGTGATTGGTTACCTCTACTAAAGCGACTGCCGATGATCAGCAGCGTCGGCATATCTAAGCAATCAGACCGCTTCCATGTGACCCATGGGGACCTGATGCTGGAAAATCATGACATACTCACGGATGATCAGATTGATCAGATTGAGGAGCCGCCTGCGCCCACCATCAACCAAGACATTTTTGATGATTGGGATGAGCAAGAAGTAATGACCCGCGCTATTTGGAGCCGACGCCTCTTCCACTCCCCCGGGCACTATGAATCTACAATAATGCTCAGGCAATTAAGTCTGGTTTATGCCGGTCATACGCCGACACTGAAACCCAAACTATGTGCATCTCATCTTTTTATAGATGGGGGTTCGTTCCTTGCCTACCGCAATGCCGACAGTCAAAATCAAAATGGGCTGTATATGATCGAGCACCGGCAGAAATGTTTTTTTAACAACGGGGAACATATCATCGAGTCCCCAGTGACAAATGGATTGAGCGATTACATAGAATATTTCAGCAGAGGAGATCATGATGCCGAAACGACTTAAAAAATTTCAATGCCAAATACTTATTCCCACACAACCAGGTAGCTGAACTACCAGGGTTACCTGGGCGCAGATCAGCACGGAAAATTATCATGGCTGGGTTAATGCTCGAGGCACATTATGGCCGTAAAAACGGCTGTCCGGGCGTATAGAGCGGCGCCCCTTATTGGAATAAATCTCCTGACTCAGGATAACCAAACATGGGTGGACAATCAGGGCAATACCCTGCCCCTCTCCCAGCATCAGGAGACACCCTCGAATGCACCGCCGGTTGATCGGCAACCCAGTCATTCGCTGCAACTTTTTGTTTATGATCCAACCCTGTACTTTTTTTCGATGAGCCACCGTGACTGAGCACCTCTCCCAACCGCGCCTGATTCTGATCCACGGCAATCATCCCGAGTCCTTGCGGGATCTGCTGGTGTCGTGGATGAAGCGTGACCCGCTGCCGCCCTTGGAGAATGAGGTCTTCCTGGTGCAGAGCAACGGCATTGCCCAGTGGCTAAAGCTGGCCCTGGCCAGCGATCCCTCGGCCGATGGGACAGGCGGCGGCTGTGGCATTGCCGCGGCCGTGGACTTTCACCTGCCGTCGCGGTTTCTCTGGCAGGTCTACCGGGCTGTGCTGGGCAGGGAGCAGGTACCGGAGGTTTCGCCGTTTGATAAATCCCGTCTGATCTGGCGCCTGATGCGCCTGTTGCCGGAGCTCATGAACCGGTCGGCCTATGCACCGCTGAGTCGGTTCCTGCAGAACGATGCCGATTTGCGCAAACGGTTTCAACTATCAGAGCGCCTCGCTGACCTGCTGGATCAATATCAGGTCTATCGGGCGGACTGGCTGAGGTGCTGGGAGGATGGGCAAGATATCCTGACGACACGCCAGGGCAGCCGCCATCCCTTGCTGCCAGAAGACGGTTGGCAACCCGACTTGTGGCGCGCGCTGCTGGCCGACGTCAGCCAATCGCTGACCGATCCGGAGTTGGAATTCCACAAGGGCCGGGCTGCCGTGCATGAAGCCTTTCTGAAAAAGGCCGCCCATTGGCCGGAGGGCCAGAGACCGGCCGGTCTGCCCCAGCGTGTCATGGTATTTGGTATCTCCTCATTGCCGCAGCAGTCGCTGGAGGTGTTGGCCCATCTGGGCAGGTGGATCCAGGTGATCGTCTGTGTCCCCAATCCCTGCCAGCATTACTGGGGTGACATCATCCCCGATCAGGATTTGCTGCGGCCGCACCGTTCCCGGCACGCCGCCCGACAAGGCTGGCCCAAGGCCATCCCCGAAGAAAACCTGCATCAGCATGCCCAGCCGTTGCTGGCCGCCTGGGGTAAACAGGGTCGGGACTTTGTGCGCCTGTTGAGCGAGTATGACTCGCCAGATTCGCTGGCTGAATATCAAGGCTACTTCACCGCCCTGGGTCAGCCGGTCGACGTCTTCGTCGAAAACGATCGCAGGACTTTGCTGGAACAGTTGCAGGACGATATTCGTGATCTGCGGCCGCCGATGGAAGCGAAAGATAAAGCGCCTCCGGTTGACCCGACCACGGACGGCTCGCTGCATTTCCATATCTGCCATGGCCCGCAGCGGGAAGTGGAAGTGCTGCAGGACCAACTATTGGCGGCTTTCAACGCCGACCCCAGCCTTAAGCCCCGCGATGTCATCGTGATGGTGCCGGATATCGAGGTCTATGCACCGTCGATCCGGGCGGTGTTTGGCCGGCTGGGCCGGGACGACGCCCGCTACCTGCCCTTCACCATTGCCGATCAGGGTCAAATCCAGATCGATCCGCTGTTGAAGGGGCTCGAGCAGCTGCTCAATCTGCCGCACTCCCGCTTGGGTGTTAGCGAGGTGATGGCGTGGCTGGAGGTACCGGCGATTCGCCAGCGCTTCGGTATCGCAGAGACCGACATGCCCACGCTGCATCGCTGGATCCAGGGTGCGCATATCCGCTGGGGACTGCATGCCGAGCATCGCCGCTGTCTCGACTTGCCGATGAAAGATGCCAGCAACGGACCGCCGCAAAACTCCTGGCTGTTTGGTCTGCGCCGCATGCTGGTGGGTTACGCGCTGGGCGATACCGCGACCGACTGGCAAGGCATTGAACCCTATGACGAAATCGGTGGCCTGGAAGCGGCACTGCTAGGGCCGCTGACTCTTTTCATTGAGCAGCTGGAAATCACCTGGCAGACGCTGCAGCAACCCGCGACCGTGGCGGACTGGTGCCAGCGTTTCAACCAACTCCTGTCGGACTTTTTCAGCACGGAGGCCAGCCGGGATGCCTTTACCCTGACGCGGCTGCGGCAAGCCCTGCAGGAATGGCAAAACGCCTGCGAGGAAGCCAGCCTGGTTGAACCGCTCCCGTTGAGCGTAGCCGGCCCTTACTGGCTCTCGCTCCTCGAAAACCGCGGGCTTACGCAACGCTTTTTTGGCGGTGACATCACCTTCGCCACACTGATGCCGATGCGCGCCATTCCCTTCCGTCGCGTCTGCCTGCTGGGTATGAACGATGGCGCTTATCCACGCAGCCATCCACCCTATGATTTTGACCTGATGGGCCGCGACCCGCGTCCGGGTGACCGCTCCCGGCGGGAAGATGATCGCTACCTGTTTCTTGAGGCATTGCTCTCGGCCCGGGAGCATTTGCATATTTCCTGGGTGGGGCACAGCATCACCGACAACTCGGAACGGCCGCCGTCGGTCCTGGTCGGTCAGTTGCGCGACCATATCCAGTCAGTGTGGCGCCTGGCCACTAGCACCCCGACTGAAGACCCGTTGCTGGATCAGCTGACCACGGTACATCGCCTGCAGCCCTTCAACCCGGACTATTTCCCCAGCGATCTCGGTCACAGCAAACTCTTCAGTTATGCCCATGAGTGGCAAGCGAGCGCTGTCGATACTTCGCAGGCAACACCCTCGGCATTGCCGCCGCTCAGCCGGGAGGAACCTCTGACGCTGGCCGATCTGGCCGGCTTCCTGAAAGATCCGGTCAAGGTGTTCTTCCGGGAACGGCTTAAGGTGGTATTCGAGCAGGAAGATCCGGCTACCCAGGACACCGAGCCGTTTACCTTGAACGGTCTACAGGCCTGGAAACTGCAGGATGAGCTGATCAAGGTCCAGCGCGAGGTGGTGGAAGCGGCGGACGGTTCGGTCGAAGACAGCGAGGCCCAACGCATCGCGGTCCTGGCGGCGCAGCTGAAGCATATCGCCCGCCGTGGTGAGCTGGCCGACGGTGGTTTCCGTGAAGTCATGTACGACACCCTGGTTGAACCGATGACGGCATTGTTCGATGAGTATCGAAAAGCCTTGTCTGACTGGCCCCATGCCAGTGATGAGGAGGAGGACTTTACCTTCGAGCTGATGACCGATGAGGGTGCCGTCATCGTCGCTGATCGCTTGGGCGGCATCCGCCATAACGCGGCCGGTGAACGGGGCCGTATCGTCCTGGACAGCACCAATTTGCTGGACACCCATAAACAGTATCGTCCGAAGACGGCTCTCCAGCATTGGCTTCGGCATCTGGCTCACCACCTCGCGGGCGGGCCGATCACGACCATCATCCTGAGCAAAAAAGGGGGGACAACACTGAAACCGCTGGAACCCACCATGGCCCAGGCATTACTGAGCCATCAGATCCAAGCCTGGTCCACGGGAATGACCCGTCCCCTGCCCTTTGCCATGGAAACCGCTACCACCTGGCTAAAGACCCCGGCCAAAGCCCAAACCACTTTCGAAGGGACCGACAACCTCACGGGAGAAGTGCAGCAGGATGCGAGCTTGCGTCGCGCCTACCCTGACTATGCGGCGCTCATTGCCTCAGGTGAGTTTGAAACCCTGGCCCGGCAACTCGTGGAGCCCCTGCTCAATGCGATGCCGGTGAACAGGGCAAACAGGAGAAATTCCGCCTCAACAGAGGGTGAAGCATGAACCCAGCGATCGACACCGTTTTGCCAGCCGTCCAACTGGATGTGTTGGGTTTCCCTCTTGAAGGCAGCCATCTGATCGAAGCCAGTGCCGGCACCGGCAAGACTTTCACCATCGCACTGCTTTATGTGCGGCTGGTGCTGGGGCATGGCCGCAGCGTGCCGCATGCTCAGGGACTGACACCGCCTGAGATCCTGGTCATGACCTTTACCGAAGCCGCTACCCAGGAACTGCGGGATCGCATCCGCAAGCGGCTTACGGAGGCGGCCGACTATTTCCGGCAACCCGCGGATCAGGTGCCGCCTTCGCCCAAGGGCAAGGATCTGCTCTATGACCTCCGGGCCGAGTATCCACCGGAGCAATGGACCCTATGTGCACGCAAACTGCAACTGGCCGCCGAATGGATGGACGAGGCGGCGGTGTCGACCATCCATGCCTGGTGTTATCGCATGCTGCGCGAACACGCCTTCGACAGCGATAGCCTGTTTACCCAGCAGCTGGAAACCGATCAGAGCGAGCTTTACGCCGAAGTGGTGCGGGACTATTGGCGTACCTTCCTGGCACCGCTGGATGAAACCCAAGCCCGTGAGGTCGCCCAGTGGTGGGCCGGCCCCGAAACACTGGAGAAAGCCCTGAAGCATCTGACCCCGTACCCAGAGCAATTTCAGGCGTGTGCTGTTCCCAGTGAACAGCTACATGACTGTCATTCCCGGAAGAACCGGCTGCTTCAGGCGTTGAAAGCCAAGTGGACGACATGGGCAGGCGAACTGAAAGCCCTTTTGCAACAAGCCTATGACGATAATCACGTCAATCGCAGGAGTATCCAGCCACGCTTTTATCAACCTTGGCTCGACTCTCTCCTGGCTTGGGCAACCACTGAGGATTTGGTTCGTCCCGTTCCAGATCTCAACACGGGGTGGACCCGTTTGACGCCGGAGGGCATGGCGCAAGTCTGGACGGTTGGGGAGCCTCCCCAACATCCAGCTTTTGATGCCATCGCCGCACTCCCCCTTGCCCTGGACTCACTCCCGAATGCCCGTTTCGACATTCTCCGCCATGCCGCCTGGTGGGTCGGGGAACGCTTTCAGCAGGAGCAATCCCGGCGCGCGCAAATGGGCTTCAATGACCTTTTGAATCGTCTGCGCGATGCGCTGAAGGGGCCCAATGCCGAACGGCTGGCAAGCCTGATTCGCCATCAATTCCCGGCCGCTCTGATCGACGAATTCCAGGATACCGATCCGGTCCAGTACGAAATTTTTGACCGGGTCTACTCGGTTGAAAATCCATATCAGCACACAACACTGGTGCTGATCGGCGACCCCAAGCAGGCCATCTACGCCTTTCGTGGCGCGGACATCTTCACCTATCTGAAAGCGCGCTTTGCCACCACGGGCCGCCATCACACGCTCAAGGTGAACTATCGATCTACCCAGGCCATGATCAATGCCAGCAATGCCTGGTTCAGACTGGCCGAAGACCATCATGCCGGTCCGGGTGCCTTTCTGTTTCGCAAGCAAGGGGGCGAGAACCCCCTACCCTTTAACCCTGCCGAAGCGGAGGGCCGCCAGGAGGCCTGGTCTATTGAGGACAAGTCTGCGCCCGCCATGACCGTTTGGTGGCTGGAGGCCAGAGAAGAGGGCAAACCGCTCAGCAAGGAGGCGTACTACTCAGACATGGCTGCGGCCTGCGCCAGCGAGATCAGGCATTTGCTCACGCTGGGTCAAAGCCGACAGGCGGGTTTCAAGGGTCCCGCTGGTTTCAGGTCCGTTCAACCGGCGGACATCGCTATTCTGGTGAATTCACGGAAGGAGGCCGCCCACATCCGTCAGGCGCTGCGTCAGCGTGGGGTGCGGAGCGTGTATCTCTCCGACCGCGATAGCGTCTATCAGAGCGAAACCGCGGGTGATGTCCTGTTGTGGTTATCCGCCTGCAGTGAACCCACCGATCTTCGCCGGCTGCGAACCGCCATGGCTACGGCAACGCTGGGGCAGCAATGGAGCGAGCTGGATCGCTTCAATCATGATGAGTTATTCGTGGAAGGCTGGGTCCAGCGCTTTCGGGGCTATCAGGACTGCTGGTTACGGCGAGGGGTACTGGCCATGATTCGCCTGTTGATAGCAGATTTCAACCTGCCTGCACGTCTGCTGGGTCCGCATGCAGAACCCAATCCCCTCAATGGCGAACGCATTCTGACCGACGTGCTGCATCTGGCCGAACTGTTGCAGCAGACCAGTCAAGAGCTGGAGGGTGAGCAGGCCCTGATCCGGTTTTTGGCCGAACAAATCCAGGCGTCCTCCAGCCCGGATAACCAGGATGCTCCCCAAATTCGGCTGGAAAGCGACGCCGATCGGGTCAAGGTCATCACAGTCCACAAATCCAAGGGTCTGGAATACCCGTTGGTGTTTATTCCCTATGCGGCCAATTTCCGCCAAACGAAACCCACGGATCTGCCGCTGAAATGGCATGAGTCTGCTGGACAGCTGGTTCTAGCCCTTGAATCGACACCGGAAGATGTGGAGAAAGCGGACCAGGAACGCCTCGGGGAGGATATCCGTAAGCTTTATGTGGCGCTGACCCGGGCCCGCTACGCAACCTGGATTGGGGCGGCACCGCTGACTGATCTGCACAAGTCCGCCCTCGGTTATCTGATCACACAGGGCAAGCCCATTGAACCCACAGCGCTCGCATTGGCCCTGAGTCCATTAGCCAATGATTGCGACAGCATTCGGGTAGAGCCGGCCCCAGAGGCGACCGATGCCGTGTTTGTGCCTGAGACAGCCGCTCAACTCGGTAGCGCCCGGCAATATGACAGCGCGCCGCAGGAACGCTGGTTCATCGCCAGCTATTCGGGTATCAAGACGGCTCGTGGCGCGGCGAGCAGCACAGCGGAAACGGCTACGGAAGACACCTTTCAGGAGGCGCTGAGCGAAGATGAGTCAGATGCCAACGAGCAAGCGACATCCACCGATGGCGCCAACAAATCCATCGCATTTCCGCACAATTTTCCCAAGGGGGCCGATGCCGGCACCTTTCTCCATGGTCTTTTTGAGTGGGCGGCGCAACAGGGGTTTGCAACCACGCAGCAAAACCAGGACAGCTTGCGCAAGGAAATTGATCAACGCTGCCAGTTACGGGGCTGGCAACACTTCATCGAACCGCTGACGCAGTGGGTGATGGATTGGTTGACGACACCCCTGATGCTGTCTGCGCTGAATGGCATGCTGCAAACGCAACTCACGCTGGCAGGCCTGAGTCGGGCAGTACCGGAAATGGAGTTCTGGCTCGCTGCCAACGCGGTTGAAACGACCATGCTGGACAAGCTAGTCACCCGGCACACGCTTTCGGCTGAACCGCGACCCACCCTGGCACCTGATCACATCAATGGGCTGCTGAAGGGCTTCATGGACCTGGTGTTCGAGCATGAGGGACGGTATTACGTGCTGGACTACAAATCAAATGTGTTGGGCCCCGATGATGCGGCCTATACACCAAAGGCAATGCGGACCAAGATTCTCCACGAGCGTTACGAACTGCAATATGTGCTCTATCTGTTGGCGTTGCACCGGCATCTGCGATCACGGTTGCCGGACTACCGTTATGAGGACCATATCGGTGGAGCGGTTTACGTGTTTCTGCGCGGCCTGAAAGCACCCAGTCAGGGCCTGCATGTCGAGTGCCCGCCAGCCCAGCTGATCGAAGCGCTGGATCTGTTGCTATCCCCCGACCTGGCGAGGGCAGCATGATGTTCAATGCCCCCCATGATGCAAGCCACGCGGAACTTCGGGAGATACGGGATACCCTGGCAGCCTGGACCGAAGCCGGCTGGTTACGACCACTGGATTGGGCCTTTGGCCGCTTTCTCTGGACGGAAGCCCCCGACGCCTCACCCTGGCTGATCATGGCGGCGACCCTCGCCAGTCATCAGCTCGGACGCGGTCATGTCTGCCTGGATCTGGCATCGACGCTTAAGGACCCGGCACTGGCCTTATCAATGCCGCCGGAAGGGGTGGATCCAGCCGCCGATGAATCCCTCATGCCGCCCCCTTTGCCGCAGAAGGTGTTTGCAAGGGTGACCCTGGACAGGTGGCGCGAAGCGCTCAATCACCCCACCCTGACAAGCGCCGGCGAGGGCTTGGCCCCACTGGTTGCGGTGGGCAACCGCCTGTATCTGCGGCGGTTCTGGGCTTGCGAACAAGAGGTCCTGGGCCAAATTCAGCACCGCTTGCAGCATGGCTTGAGTAGAACGGTTTCGCCCGACAGTGATGGCATTAGTCACACTCTCGAAGGGCTCTTCCCGGCCGCTGAAGGACTGCCGCTCGACTGGCAAAAGCTGGCCTGCGCCCTGGCTGCGAGGAGCTTGTTCAGCATCATGACCGGCGGGCCCGGGACCGGGAAGACCACCACGGTGCTGAAGGTGCTGGCGCTGCTGCAGAGTCTGGCCTTGTCATCAAACCAGGCACCCCGCGCCTTGCGCATCAAACTGGCGGCACCTACCGGCAAGGCGGCTGCGCGACTGAGTCAGTCCATCGCCAGCCGGGTAGAAGGGCTGGATCTGTCGCGTCTGGCCCATGCCGAGGCGGTCCGTGCCGCCATCCCGCGATCGGTCACTACCCTGCATCGTCTGTTGGGCAGTCGGCCCGATACCCGACATTTCCGGCACAATGCCTGCAATCCCCTTGGGCTGGATGTGCTGGTGATCGATGAGGCGTCGATGATCGATCTGGAGATGATGGCGGCGGTGTTGCGGGCCCTGCCGGCGGATGCACGCCTGATTCTGCTGGGCGATAAGGACCAGCTGGCCTCGGTCGAAGCCGGTGCCGTGCTCGGCGAACTGTGTCGCCGAGCAGAACAAGGTCATTACACGCCCGTGACCCGGCGCTGGTTGGAGCAGACCGCCAGCCTGTCGATTCCGGATGAGATGCTCGATCCGGAAGGAACACCCCTCGATCAGGCGGTGACCATGTTGCGACAGAGCCACCGGTTCTCCGCCAGCAGTGGTATCGGTCAACTGGCGCGCGCGGTCAATGCCGGGCAGGCGGATACTTCGCTGGCTATTCTTCAGGCGCGGCCCAGCGATCTGGGCCATCTGATCATCCGGGAGAAGCAAGATACCGCCTTCGAGGCGCTGGTCCTGGAGGGTGGAGTCGCCGCTGACATCACGGAGGCCAATGACCCGTCTCGCGTCGGCTACGGACATTACCTGAGCCTGTTGCGGCCCGAACATCGGCCAGGCCCGACATCCCGACCAGATGAATGGAATGCCTGGGCCGAGCGCGTTCTCAAGGCGCATACCCGGTTTCAATTGCTATGCGCAGTCCGTAAAGGTCCCTGGGGGGTAGAGGGCCTGAATCAACGCATCGAAGCTCTGTTGGCCCGCCGCCATTACATCGACAAACAGGGAGATTGGTATGAGGGTCGCCCGGTCCTGGTCACCCGCAACGACTATGCATTAGGCCTGATGAATGGCGATATCGGGGTGACCCTGGCGGTTCAGGACCCGGACCGCAAAGAGCCGACCTTGCGCGTCGCCTTTCCCGCCCATAACGGCAAGGCACCCATTCAGTGGGTGACCCCCACCCGCCTGAATGGCGTCGAAACGGTCTTTGCCTTGACGGTGCACAAATCGCAGGGATCCGAGTTCACCCATACCGCCCTGGTGCTGCCGAATCGGCCCAATCCGGTTCTGACCCGCGAGTTGCTCTATACCGGGATCACCCGCGCCAGTCATTGGTTCACGCTGGCCAATGCCGGAGACAGCAAAACCCTGCGGCAAGCCATCGAGCGACACGTGTTACGAAACAGTGGACTCGATGCCGGCCCTGGCTAGCGCCTTTGTTAGCCAGCGATCAAGCCGGAAAACAGGACTGTCATGGCCCCGAGGCGGGTAAGTATGGGAAACATTCAGTGCCCCACAATCCGGAAGGTGATCAGCATGATGTTTTCCGATGTGGTCATATCAGCCAGCCGCTCAAAACAGCGAGCATTTCCTCCTTGATTTTTCTGGAACCCAACCGAGACTGGAATGGTCCCATCAGCGCTAATGAAAGAAGGAGGATGCAATGAGAATGAAATTGTTTGAAGATTTAGCGACCCAGACAGAAATCAGCCTGTTGAGAAGCTATCAGCTCAGCGGTGGCTTCATGGTGAAGTTCAGCGCAAAAAAGTGTGCGACTGGCACATCAGGGGCTGGTTCAGCCGAGTATGGCTTCGATCTTTATGACTTCGAGGATCACTTTTTCCAAAGCTCGAATGGCTTTAAAACGTTGGAAGAGGCCAAATGGGCAGCTCTGGCGGCTGCTTTACCGGCTCAACGCGAAGCCGCTTGAGTTGACCTGGTTAGCCCCTTGACTTTCCGGATTTTTGAAAGACATCCAAGAGAATTTATGCACACCCCGGCCTATCCATCTGAATTTCTTGTCATATTGGGCTGGCCGGGTACCCCTTCATTAAATATCAGTCACTTGGATAACAGCAGGATTTCCGAACAATTCAATGAAGCCCCCCAATTGCGTGTGTTTCCACTAGTCTGCCCACAAGTTTATCCACAGATTCTGGGGATAAGTCGATAAGTCATTGTTTTGACCTTACCCCACCGCCGACCGCAAAAACCCTACCCCTGTTGATTGGATTAGGATTGACTTGTCTGATGCCCAGGATTGCGTGGGGGATTTTTTGTATGCAGGTCACCCAATTGCCATCTGCCTTGTAGAATCCAATCAGGTAAAGTCGTCACACCTGAGGTCTTCACATGCGTCTGGCTCTCCTTTTCATAACACTGGCAGTGATGACTCCTGCCGTGGATGCAGCCACTGAACTCTGCCCAAATCCAAATACCCTGACCGGACAGCCTGACCCGGATCACTACCGCTTCGTTCCGGCCGATGGCCTCCCGACTTCGGTGCCCTCCCCTTGTAACAGCTGTGATGATCCCCTCAATGCCAACTTTGCCGCGTGTGGGGTTTACGGGTTCATCCATTCGGCTGGCTGCCGAGGTAGACAGTGTCAGGACCATCAGGGAATCTTCAACTTTTACCGAAGCTTCAAAAACCAGTTTGGGTTGCAGTATGACATTCGTTATCGGGATCCCATCCGATATCCGAAAGCTGAGGGGGAAAATTGCCGTTTTCTGGTGTGGGCACTCAACCCATCAATTGGTGTAGAGGATATCCACACGCGAACGGATTACCCCTACTGGAACCAGGCATGGCGAGCCTCTCAGCATCTTGTGAAGCCTTCATTTCCCGTCAAGCAAGTGGGCTTCATCATTCAGTCGGCAATTACCCGCGGTCAACATCAACTTCATATTCATATCGGGCGACTCTTTCCAGACTACCGGCAAGCCATAGATACCCTGGAGCAGAATCCGTCCGTCACCCAACACATCATCATTAGGAATCGCCTGTTCTATGCCCGGTACATTCTCAATACTTCTGGGAAAGGCCCCTTCACTGGTGCAAATCCATTTGATGTGGCCAGTGGGATGATCCCTGAAGGAATAGCCGGCATTCCGGAATACGGGATCATGGCCGCCATTGCACCCAATCGAAAGGGAGTCTTTGTCTTAGCTGCAAGGGGTGTGGAGCGTGATCAGCTAAACTATAGGGCAAAACAAGCTTGTCGACTGACATCGCCAGCGCCGACAGTCGCAAATCCAGCCCCTGCTCACTTACCTTAATAAATCCAGCCCCTGCTCACTTACCTTAATTTGGCAGGCATGAACTCCTTGCACTGGCTTTAGGTGCAACAATCCGAACATCAACGACCGTCCCATCCGCCTGGCTCAACCAAATTAGCCGTGGTCTGGACTTCTACCGAAAACCTGCTGGTTTCCCCCCGGCGGTGGAAAAATCGACTCTCTTCCGTTTTGTGTGGAAAGACTCATAGGGTGACCGTGTGAGCGAAAGGATTGGCCGGGAGGTTTTGCAGCTTCCCTGTGGTCAGAAAGATGATGTTGGTGAGGCTTCTGATGGA
>JBIIEQ010000007.1:0-72093 GCA_044237765.1 Methylococcaceae bacterium
TAGAGCGCGACCATGACCGACTTCGCGATTGCCGCAAACGGGTGAATGTGATGCCCCTGGGTGCCGCGGCGCTCGCGGGCACCACCTTCCCGCTGGATCGCACCTACACCGCCAGCCTGCTGGGTTTTGATCGTCCCGCCGCCAACTCGCTGGATGCTGTCAGTGATCGGGATTTCGCCATCGAATTCACGGCCTGTGCCAGCCTGATCATGATGCATCTGTCGCGTTTCTCGGAAGAGCTGGTGCTCTGGACATCCGCGCAATTTGGATTCATCGACTTGCCGGATGCCTTCTGTACCGGTTCGTCGATCATGCCGCAGAAGAAAAACCCGGATGTTCCCGAACTGGTGAGAGGCAAGTCCGGGCGCGTATTCGGCCATCTGATCGGCCTGTTGACGCTCATGAAGGGCCAGCCGCTGGCCTACAACAAGGACAATCAGGAAGACAAGGAACCGCTGTTCGACACAATCGACACCGTCAGGGACAGTCTCAGGGCATTTGCCGATATGGTTCCGCACCTGCACCCCAACCGGGATGCCATGCGCCGGGCCGCCCTGAAGGGCTACGCCACGGCGACCGATCTTGCTGACTATCTCGTTCGCAAGGGGATTCCCTTCCGTGATGCGCACGAAGTGGTGGGAAAAGCCGTTCGCCTCGGCATCGATACGGGGCGCGATCTCGCCGACCTGTCACTGGACGAATTTCGGGGCTTGTCCGGCAATATCGAACAGGACGTATTTGACGTACTGACCTTGGAAGGCTCCATCATGGCCCGCAACCACCTCGGTGGCACCGCCCCGGAACAGGTTCGTCGTGCGGTCAGCACCGCCCGTACCGGATTGAACGGAGACCATTGAAGTTGATCACGTACGAGCGCATCACGACGCTGATTGACCTTATGCGCCATGGCGAGCCGGTTGGAGGTATCCGCTATCGGGGGCAACAGGATGATCCGCTCAGCCATACCGGTTGGCAGGAAATGCGCAAGTCCATCGGCCGTGAGCGGCCCTGGGACGTCATCGTCAGCTCACCGCTCAGCCGTTGTCTGGCGTTTGCCGAGGAACTGAGCGAAACATCCGGCATCCCGTTGGAAACGGATGACCGACTCAAGGAGATCGGTTTCGGGGAATGGCAGGGCAAGACAGGCGAGGAAATCACCCGTTTTGACCCCGGTCTGGTCCAGCGCTTCTATCGCGACCCCACCACCTATCGCCCCGATGGCGCGGAGGGGCTGGCGGATTTTCGCAACCGGGTCGCGGAAGCCTGTCAGGACATTCTCAGCCGCCATGCTGGCAAGCATCTTCTGATTATCTGTCATGCGGGCATCATCCGGATGGTGCTGGCCAAAATCCTGGACATTCCTCTATCCAACCTGTTTCGCATCAAGGTGGGCCATGCCTGCGTGACCCGGGTCGAGTTTGCCGAGCAGGGCGAGGAGTTTCTGGGTCAACTGATTTTCCATGCGGGCTCGCTGGAAGGCTGAAAAGCGCCGATACGACCCGCCATAGCGAAAGCCGCTGACCCCTCACCCCTACTTTCCACGGACGACTAGGCCGCCCCGCTTGAACACCCCATCACTCAGCCATCCAAACACCTCGCCCAGTTTTTCCCGTTACTGGCTCCTCGCCGCCCTGATTTTCAGCATTTGGGCCACTTTCTTTCATCTGGGTGACTTTCCATTGTTGTCGCCGGACGAAGGACGCAACGCGGAAGTCGCGCGAGAAATGAAGGAGGCAGGTACTTGGCTAGTGCCCACCTACGATGGCGCTACCTACCTCGATAAACCGGCATTTTTCTTCAAGTCGGTCGCGCTGTCGCTGGCGGCATTGGGTGACACCGAATTCGCCGCCCGACTGCCCTCTGCGCTATCGGGACTGGGCATCCTCCTGATGGTCTTAGCATTTTGCCGACGCGCCTACGGGGAATTGACCGCCTCTCTGGCGATGGTGATAGTCGCCAGCACGCCGCTCTTCATGGCGTTTTCCCGCATCGTCATTTTCGACATGATGCTGGCGCTGTTTGTTTGTGCCGCGATTTTTTCGGCTTATCTGGCGGAAGAACATGAAGGCAAGACGCGCCGCAACTGTTACTGGATGGCGACTCTGGCCGCCGGATTTGCGACCCTGGTAAAGGGCCCGGTCGGCTTTCTGGTGCCTCTACTGGTGATGTCGGCGTTTCATCTCGCTTCGGGCCGCCGAGCGGCCATCAAGCGATTCTTCAGCCCCGCGCATGTCCTGCTGTTCCTGGCCGTGGTGCTGCCGTGGTTTGTCGGTCTCTCGCTGGCCTGCCCGGATTTCCCGTATTACGGCATCATGAAGGAATCCATTGCCCGCTTCACCACCACGGAGTTTCGCAGGACGCAGCCCTTTTACTACTACGCCCTCATCATCGCCGGCTGCTTCTTCTCATGGAGCGTCCTACTACCCGAATCGATGCGCATTGCTGTTCGCGAGCGGGCGCGCCTTGGCCGCCCCGACCGGCTGTTTGTCATCTGGGCCCTTGTCGTGGTCGTGTTCTTTTCCCTTTCCCAATCGAAACTCCCCGGCTACATTCTGACGGGCGTCATTGCGCTGGGTGTTCTGGTTGCGCGATTGTTTGCCGAAGCGATCGAAGCCCGCAACGCAGCCGCTCAGGGCATCATCATGCGGGCCTGCCTGGGGCTTGCCATCGCGGCCTGCTTGCTGGCCATTCCATTACTCATTTTGAGCTTTGCACCGGAATCCCTCGCCAAACCCCGATGGCTTACAGCCGAGACAATGCAACAGTTTGGCCCCTTGTTTCCCGGCATCAGCATCTCCCTGGGAGTCACCGCGGTACTGGCACTCATGGCTTATGGCATCAAAAGCACTCGTTTTGCCTTGGTAGCGTTTCTATCGATTTCGGTCCTGTTGCTGACGGTGGATTTCGAGATCATTCCCCGTCATGCCAGCCTCAAGTCAGCCCGCTCATTGCTCGAGAAATTACCGGCAGACATCCCCTCGAACAGCGAGTTTGCCTGCATCGGCTGCATGCCTCACGGACTCACTTTTTATCTGGGTCAACCGGTCACCGTGTTCACACAAGACGGCAATGAACTCACCAGCAATTACGTCCTCTTCTCGCTCAAGTCCGGAAAGGCTTGGCCGGAACGATTGGTGCCTCATGCTCACATGCAGAATTACCTTACTTCACGCACTCATCCCACCTACCTGATGGCGCGCAGCGACAGACGCGCCGAACTCGAGGCCATCGCCCAAAAGCAATCGACACGGGTCGATCGTCTCCACGGTGATTTCATCGGTACCTTGCTGCCGGCAACCGGGCACTGAGATGTGTGGGATTTGCGGTCAGGTCAATTTCCTGACTTCTTCGGAGCCTTCGGTCAACGCCGTTCCCGCAATGCTGGATCGTCTGGTTCATCGTGGACCGGATGGGCACTGGATCAAAGCGGATCATTCGGCCACCTTCGGCATGTCCCGCCTGACCATTCGCGGACTGACCAGCGGCGAACAACCGCTGACTGATGCCGCCACCGGTGTGATGGTGATCTGCAATGGCGAAATCGATAACCACCTCGCCTTGCGCGAATGGCTCGCGGAACGTGGTCGACCGGTCGAGCAAGATACCGATGTGGCGGTGTTACCCGGCCTTTACCTTGAGCTGGGTGAAGCCTTTGTCGAGAAATTGATCGGCGCCTTTGCCATCGCCGTGTGGGACCCGCGCCAGAGCAAACTGCTGCTAGTTCGTGACCGTGCCGGCGAGCGGCCGCTGTTTTATTCCCTGGAAAACGGGGTTGCCACTTTTGCTTCCCAGTTGGCCGCCATGGCCGTCAGTCACCCCCAATCCCAGACCATTAACAACGCCGCCGTCCGCCGTTATCTGCAACTGGGATACTTCCCGGCGCCGGACAGCCCGCTGGAAGGTGTCATCAAGGTGGGTCCCGCCGAATGCGTGACCCTGAGTGCTGAAGGCATAAAAACCACCCATTATTGGCGTTGGCCAAGGGCAAACGCGCCCAAGACAGATACTTCACTGGAAGCGTTCGATCTGGTTTTTCGCAATGCCGTCTGGCGGCAGAGCGAAGTGGATGTCCCGGTGGGGTTGTTTCTCAGTGGCGGGGTCGATTCATCCCTGATTGCTGCCGTCGCGCGCAGCCTGCATCCCGAAAAGTCTCTCACCGCCTATGGGCTTCGCTTCCGGGAAGACTCCTTTGATGAAGGTTATTTCGCCGAACAGGTCGCCGCAGATCTGGGCGTTGAATACATCCCGGTCTGGGTCACCCCGGACGATATTCCGCGCTTGCTCAAGGAAGTGATCCGCACCAGTGGCGAGCCCCTGGCCGACCCCGCCTGGATTCCGACGGCGCTCTTGTCCGAGCGATCCGCGCGGGACATCCGGATCTCCCTGTCCGGTGAAGGGGCCGACGAACTCTTTGGTGGTTACCCGACGTATTTTGGGGCCGGATTTGCGGAGCGATATGCGCGCCTTCCGGCCGGGGTTCGCCGATTCATTCGCGACCAGGTCGAACGCTGGCCGCCCAGTGATAAAAAAGTCACCCTGTCCTTCCTGCTGAAGCGCTTTGTCCAGGGCGATACGCTCGATGGCGTAGCCAGGCATGTCTTGTGGAATTCCAGCATTGCTCCCGGGATTCTGGCGCGACTGGGCTTGTCGCCCACACTGCAGCCCTGGTTCGCTCCCGAAGGAGAATCCCTGCTGGACCAGATTCAGCATTACGATCTTGAGCGCTCTCTGGCGGAGGGTCTCCTGACCAAGGCCGATCGCGCCAGCATGCACTCAGCGTTGGAGTTGCGGGCACCGTTCCTCGATCAGGCGGTGATGGAATTCGCAGCCGCCCTAACACCGGGGCAGCGAGTCAAGGGCATCCAGACCAAGGTATTTCTGAAACAGTACGCCTCCCGCTACCTGCCCAAGGACATCGTCTATCGGAAGAAGCGCGGGCTCTCGGTCCCACTCAGCAGTTGGCTACGCGAACCCCTGCGCGACTGGGTGGAAAATGCCCTGGCTCGCCCCGAGCTGGATCGAATCGGCCTGGATCGCCACGCCGCGATTGAACTCATGAACGAGCATCTTCAACGCCAGGCCGACCATGGCCGAGCCATCTGGGCACTGGTAGTCATCAGCGAATGGCTGGCCTGGCTGGAGCAGTCGGACAGTAAACTGTCGCCGCTCAGGACTCCCTTGGATTGAGATAGGCATCAAACGACTGGAGCCGCTCGACGGTTCCAATGTCCATCCAGAAACCTTCGTAAAGCTGACCGGTGACCGACTGCTGCGCCATCGCAGCCCTGAGCAACGGCGCCAGCGGGAACCGACCGGGACTGCAGTCACGGAACAAGGCCGGATGGTAAACGCCGATTCCACCAAAAGTATGGCGCGGCTCACCCCCATCCAGCACAGTGGATCCATCCAGACCAAAATCTCCCTTGGGATGGTGTTCAGGATTGGGCACGAGAACCAGATGAGCCATCTGGATCGGCAATTTGGTCAGCGTTCCAAAGGGGAAATCCGTCGCAATATCGCCATTGACGACCAGAAATGGCTCGTCTCCAAGAAGTGGCAGCGCCCGATAGATACCGCCGCCCGTTTCGAGCGCCTCGCCCTCGGGTGAAAAGTGCAGGCGAGCACCCAGGCGCGAACCATCACCCAACACGGCTTCCACCTGCTCACCCAGATGCGCGGTATTGACGACCATTTCGGTGATACCACCCTCGACGAGCGCCACGACCAGATGCTCGATCAACGGCCTACCACCCGCCTGAAGCAAGGGCTTGGGCGTGTGATCGGTCAGTGGCCGCATGCGCTCACCCCGGCCTGCAGCCAGAATCATGGCTTTCATGACAGCGCCTCCCCGGACAGTCGCGGCATCACACGGTGGTAGAGAAACCGCATGAAACCAGCCAGTTCCGGATAGTTTCGGCCCACCTCAGTGACATACCCCAGTGTTCGTGGAATATCCTTCAGATAACCCGGCTTGCCATCACGAATATTCAAGCGGGAAAAGATACCGACGGCCTTGAGGTGGCGCTGCATACCCATGAGGTCAAACCAGCGGCGAAAACGCTCGACGTCGGATTCTTCCAGCAATTTCGTGGCCAGCAATGACTTCTGGTAAGACTCCATCCAAGCGTAGACCCGATCCATCGGCCAGGCGATGTAACAGTCCCTGAGCAGGGACGCCAGATCGTAGGTAATCGGCCCCACCACCGCATCCTGAAAGTCCAGCACGCCCGGATTGGCCTCATCGGTCACCATGAGATTGCGAGAATGATAGTCGCGATGCACACAGACCCGAGGCTGCTCGAGGGCGGAACCGACCAGTGCTGCCCAGGCTTGATCGATCGTCGCAGACTCTTCGGCCGACAACGCCAGCCCAAGCCACCGCTCCAGAAACCATTCACGGAATATCCCCAACTCCGTTCGCAACAAACGCTCGTCATAGGAGGGCAAATCCACTGAGGCCACCGTGACACCCTGCTGCAAAACCAGCAGGGAAGCCATTGCATCGCCATAGAGCGATTCGGCAGTATCCTCATCCAGCTCATCGAGGTAATTGCGATTGCCGAAATCGCCCAAGAGCACGAACCCCCGGTCGGTATCCACCGCATGAACCTCGGGCGTTCGAACGCCGGCCTCCCGAAGCAACTCGGCCACGGCAACAAAAGGCCTGACATTCTCCTTGGGAGGCGGCGCGTCCATGACAATGTGGGACTGGCCCTCGGAATGAATCCGGAAGTAACGCCTGAAACTGGCATCGGAGGAAGCGGGAGCGATCGATTCGACCGGTCGGCCCAAATCGGTCCGCAACCAATCCAGCAATTGTTGGTAACGAGTATCCGTGGAATCCATATCACACGTTGAAAAAGGATGAAGAAAACACTTACCGAAGTGATGGCTTTCGGTAAAATGGCTAGTCGAAATTGGATATTTCAACATAAAAGACCGCTTTTCGACGACCATGCCTTCACCGGCCACGCGCCCATGATCGCCTCACCAACCCATTCACTAAAGGTGCATGCCGGTTTACAGACGCCCGCCCTCGGATAAACGCCTCATGCCCCGTCCTGTCGGTTACCGGCTCGGGTTTTCGCTAATGGCCGTTTATTTCAGCGTTTCTCCTTCTCTATCCTCAGGTGCGGCGAATGACTGGGACTGCGCTCGGGATGGTCGAAGCGGCAACTGGGTGTGCGGATCGAAAACGCCGTTAACAGGGGCGACAACCGCCACGGAAAGAGAGGTTGAGTTGGGTGAGGATCCCTCCGATCCGCAACCCGCGGTCAGCGAAATGAATGAGGCATCGGGCCCCGAGGATGAGCCGCGACTCTTGAACAGCAAGGCGCCCTTTCAACCGCCAGAACCGAAAGGGGGTCCCGAAAAGGCAAAGGTGGCCGGCTGGAACTGCACTCCCAACCTCGACGAAGGCCCCGACCGGAATTGGGTTTGCTCACTGAGTGGTCGAGACCCTCGGGGCCTGGCGCATGTCGTTAGCGAAGAAGGCGAATCCACGGAAAACTGGGCGGAATCCAACACCATCACGCGAGAGGACGAGGATCGCTTCGAGAATATGTTGGGTCGCATGCCCGTGAGTCCCTGGCAACGCAGTTGCGCACCCAAGGTAGGAAAAAAGCCGCCGCCTCCCCTGGCCGATTTCATTTTGACGCCCGAGGAAAAGTTGGCACGCAGCAAGGCACCCATCGACATCGATTCCGATTATTTCGAGTTGGTCGATAACGAAGTGACCAACTTCACCGGCTCGGCCGAAATGGTCAAGGCGGATCAGAAACTGTGGGGTGATTACATCACCCGCAACCTCAAGACCAATGCCGTGAATGTGCACGGCAACGTCACCTATCAAGACAAGGGGTTCATCCTCTCCAGCGATTCCGGCTTCATGGATGGCGAAGCGGACCGCGGGGTGTTTCGTAACAGCCAGTTCATCCTGCCCGCCGTACCGGGACGCGGCACCTCCCGACTGACCAACATCGACAGCAACACCCTGTCGCGGTATGAGAACTTCAGCTACACGACTTGCCCTACCGGCAACCAGGACTGGATCCTTCACGCATCCAAGGTCAAGATCAACAAGGAAACGGGGCGGGGCAGCGCACAGGACGCCTGGTTCGAGTTCATGGACGTTCCGTTCCTATGGACGCCCTACATGGATTTCCCGACAGACAAACGTCGCTCGTCGGGTTTCCTGAGCCCCAACGTCGGAGTGACCCAGGTTAGTGGGGCCGACTTTTCGATCCCCTACTACTTCAACCTGGCGCCCAATTATGACTATACGGCCCAGCCCCGCTACCTGACCAAGCGGGGCTTCATGCTGCGCAACGAATTTCGCTACATTGATGAGACCTCCAGGGCCCGGCTTTCCGGCGATATCCTGCCTTACGACGATGAAACGAAAACCACGCGTGGTCAGGTCAGCCTTTTGGATGACTCCCGTTTCAGCGAAAACGTCACGGCTCACCTCGATGCCAACTGGGTGTCGGATTACAACTACCTGAACCAACTCGGATCCGCGCTGAACACCGTCAATTACCTCAACATTCCCAGTGTGGCCATGGTTAACTACACCAGCCCCTGGGGACCGATCAGCGGTATGGCCAACTATTTTCAGACCATCGATCCGAGCGTTCCAAAAAATCAGTACCCCTACTTCTACCTTCCCAAGGTCGAACACAGCTTCGGTCAGAACATCGCCGACACGGGGCTCATGCTGAGCAACCAGACCCAGGTCTCCTACATCCAGGCCGACAGCAACGAGATGACCATGGGCCAGCGCTTCCTCATTCGGCCCAAGCTGGCCTACCCGATGGAGTATAGCGGCGGATTCATTCGCCCCAGCGCGACCCTGGCCTTCAACCAGTATTCCCTGCAAAACCCGGAATATTGGGGACAGCTGCAACAGAACCTGGGGGTCAATACCAACGGCAACACCAACCAGACCTTCACGACGCCGATTCTGTCGCTGGATAGCGGAACCTATTTTGATCGGGATCTCGAAATCGGCGATACGCCGATGCAGCACACCATAGAACCACGTCTGTTCTATGTGTATATCCCGACTGTGAATCAGCAGAATATCCCGGTATTTGATACCACGAGCTACGACTTCACCTACTACCAGCTTTTCCGTGAGAACCGTTTTGCCGGTTATGACCGCGTCGGTGACGCAAACGACCTAACCGCAGCGGTCACATCACGACTGATTGACCATGAAACCGGCATCGAGCGAATTCGCGCTACCCTAGGCAACATCGCCTATTTTTCCAATCGAGAGGTCACACCCGCAGGATTGGCACCCGACACCTACAAGCAGAGCTTTTCGAACATCGTGGGCGACCTCTACGGCGCCATCACCGACAACTGGTCAGTTTATACGGCCGGACAATACAACCCGTCCTTCAACCAGATCGATCGTGGCCAAGTTGGACTCCAGTACAACAACAAGCAGAACCATATTCTCAATCTGGCGTATCGTTATCGCCGCAACCAATATACAAACAACTGCGCGCCCTCATGGACAGGCCAAAATTACTACACCAACAGTTCGGGCTGTCTGGACCTGACCGACGTCTCCATGCGACTGCCCATCCTAGCGGGTTGGTATGCCATCGGACGTTGGCAGTATTCGTTTCTGGACAATGTAACGACCGAGAGTTTTGCCGGTTTTGAACGCGAAACCTGCTGCTGGCGCTTCGCCCTGATTGGTCGCCGCTACCTCAACACCATCAATCCGGACGGTACCGCGCAATCCAACAACGCCGTGTTTCTGCAGATCGAACTCAAGGGCCTGACCACACTCAACGAGGACGTGGATAAATTCCTTGAGAGAAGCATTACCGGGTACCGCTTCAGAGACTATTAAGGCCATACCGGACATGAGCAACCAAAACACTGCTTTCACCCACCTTTCAAGCCCAGGCTCGTTGCTCGGCCTGCTGTTCATTTTGTTGCTTCCTGCCGTCTCGAACGCCGAAGGCGTCGACCAGATTGTGGCGGTGGTCGAGGATGATGTGATTCTGGAAAGCGAGCTTCAGAAAAAAATAGCCGTTATCCGACAAGGGCTGTCACAGAGTGGGACCTTGCCCCCCTCTGAGTTGGCACTGGCCCGACAGGTTCTCGATCGGCTGATCCTGGAGAAGATTCAAATCAGCATGGCCGAAAAATCCGGCCTGCGTGTCGATGACGAGACCCTGCGCCAGACCATCCAGCAAATTGCGCAGAAGAACAACATGTCCCCCGAAGATCTCCGCAGTTCGCTCCGAGCAGAGGGCATCGAATATCCGGACTTTCTCGAGCAAATCAGAGGCGAACTGGCGCAGCAACGGCTGCGCAGCAGTCAGGTCAACAGTCAGATCAAGATCAGTGACCGCGAGGTACAGAACTGGATGGAGGCCCGCCTCAAGGCCGGCGCCAACCCCAATGTCGAGTACCAGATCGGTCAAATCCTCATTGCGACCCCCCAAGGAGCGACGCCGGAAACAGTACAGGCGGCCCGGGAGAAGGCTGAGAAACTCATCGCCGATCTTCGCAAAGGGGCCGACTTTCGCCAGGTTTCCCTGAGTTCTTCCGATGCTTCGGAGGCCCTCAAGGGCGGTGATCTGGGCTGGCGCAAGCTCAGCGAACTTCCGACGATTTACGCCGATGCCGTCCCGAAGATGAAAAAAGGCGCCATAGAAGGCCCCATCCGCAGCCCCAGCGGCTTTCACATCATCAAGCTGATGGACCAGCGAGGCAGCGATGTGGAGAGCATCACCAAGACCCGTGTCAGGCACATTCTGCTAAAGCCCAATGAAGTCATGACCAATGACGATGCCCGCAAAAAACTCGAAACCATCAAAACCCGAATTCAGGCAGGTGATGATTTTGGCGAACTGGCCCGGGGCAATTCAGACGACAAGGGATCCGCCGTCAAGGGCGGCGATCTGGGCTTTGTAGCGCCCGGGGCCTTAGTCCCCGAGTTCGAGCAGGCCATGAATGACCTGAAACCCAATGAGCTCAGCGAACCGGTCCAGAGCCAGTTTGGCTGGCACCTCATCCAGGTGCTCGAACGTCAGGAATCCGACGATACCAATGAACTGCTGAAGAAGCAGGCCCAGGACGAGATTTTCAAACGCAAGGTCGACGAGGAAACCGAGCTCTGGCTCAGACGCATCCGCGACGAAGCCTATGTTGAAATCCGCGTCCCCGAACTGATGCCTGAGGGCGCTTCCGCCGAGCCCAGCAAACCCAGCCCATGACCCCCCGGCTGGTTCTGACCATGGGTGAGCCGGCGGGGATTGGCCCTGATCTCTGCCTTCAGATCGCAAGTCAAAGTCTCCACTGCGAGCTAGTGATCGCTGGCGATCCTGACCTGCTATCCCGCCGTGCAGACGAACTCGGCCTGGAGATCGAACTGGTGACTTGGGATCCAAGCTCGGCCAGGGCCTTTCCCCACTCGCCTGGGCGACTTGATGTCTGGCCCGTGGCCGCGGCTGCAGACCTCAATCCGGGACAGCTGTCTTCCGCCAACGCCGATTACGTCCTGAAGACCCTCTGTGCCGCGACCGAGGCCTGCCTTGCGAGACAGTTCGATGCCATGGTCACCGGCCCCATCAACAAGGCCAGCATCAATGAGGGCGGCATCCCCTTCTCCGGTCACACCGAATACATTGCGGGCCTGACGGGCGGAGAACCCGTCATGCTACTGACGGCGCCGGGCCTGCGCGTTGCTTTGGCCACCACCCACCTGCCCCTTACCCAGGTCAGTCAAAACATCACATCTGAGGGCCTGAAGAAGACCCTGCGCATCCTGCAGCACGACCTAGTTAAGCGCTTCGGCATCCCCCACCCACGCATCCTGGTGGCCGGGTTGAACCCTCACGCCGGCGAGAGCGGATATCTTGGCCGGGAGGAAATCGAGGTCATAACCCCAACCCTGGACGCCCTGCGGCAAGAAGGCTTGAACCTCGTCGGACCGCTGCCGGCCGATACCCTGTTCCTGCCGCCCATGCTGGCCGAAGCGGATGCCGTGCTGGCGATGTATCACGACCAGGGCCTCCCGGTCCTCAAGCATCTGGGCTTTGGTCGTGCGGTCAACATCACCCTCGGCTTGCCCATCATCCGCACCTCGGTCGATCACGGCACCGCACTGGAGCTGGCGGGAACGGGAAAAGCCGACCCCGGCAGCCTGATGGCTGCCATCGACGCCGCCATCGACCTAGTTCGCCGCTCGCAACACTGAACACACTTGAAACTGCCCTCATGAATCACACCCCGCGCAAGCGCTTTGGCCAGAATTTCCTCCGCGACGATACCGTGGTGCACCGCATCGTTGCGGCAGTGAACCCCCGTGCAGGGGACCATCTGGTCGAAATCGGCCCCGGCGAAGGCGCGATGACGGCCGCCTTCCTGAAAAGCGGGATTCCCCTGGACGCCGTCGAAATCGACCGCGATCTGGCCACCGTACTCAAGCGCCGCTTTGAAAATTCACCGCAGTTCAAACTACATCAGGCCGATGCACTGAAATTCGATTTTCACACCCTCACCCACGGGGAAAAGCTGCGCATTGTCGGCAACCTCCCCTACAATATCTCCACGCCCCTGCTGTTTCATCTCTTCGCCCACACCGGGATGATCGTAGACATGCATTTCATGTTGCAGAAGGAAGTGATCGATCGACTGTGCGCCGAGGCGGGCGATCCGGACTACGGCCGACTGGGAATCATGGCCCAATACTACTGCCGGGCCGAAAAACTCTTCGAGGTTTACCCCGAAAGCTTTTATCCTCCACCCAAGGTGACATCCGCCATCGTGCGACTGATTCCGCACGCAGCCCCCCCCGTGGAAGCCAGCCCCGCCGCACTCGGCAAGGTCGTGACCACCGCCTTTTCCCAGCGCCGCAAGACGCTTCGCAATGCCCTGAAAAGCCTGTTCGACGAAGCCGAGCTCATGGATGCCGAAATTGACCCCGCCGCCCGGGCGGAAACTCTGAATTTGGAACAGTACGCCCGGTTGGCGCAACGGCTGCCGCTAGATAAAGCTAATATCCCGGCGTAATTACAGGGTAAATCATGAGACTACAGCGAACTATTGGGCAGATGGGTCGATAATCCCCCAAGCTGACCCCGAGAATGGTGCAGAGTCTCAAGAGGCCAAGCAGCGAGCAGTTACTCAACCTTGTCGTAGCCGTCGGCTTCGACCGGTTTTGTCAATGCACCAAACCCACCTACGGGGTCCTTCCCATCATCGGCAAAAGGAAAGACCTGCCCCCAAGACTACACTAGGGCCTGCTAACCACTAGAAAAATAGAGTTGATGCATATCAATCGCTTAGGCAATTTCTAGCCCAAACAAGGCCTTCTGCAACATATTGATATTCATAGCTTCTTTAATTAGTTAACAGGCCCTAGACTCAAGGTTAGGCACTGAGTGAAAAAAGTAAATATGTATGCAGGCTCTCACATTCGCCTATTGGGCCAACATCGTCATCCTCGCGCCCATTGCTGTCCCTACGATTTTCAGGATATTCCCGACGGATGAAGGTCGCATGGAGGTAAGCAGCGGGTGGCGAGTGCTTGTCGGCAGCCTCTGGACTGCGATCCTTGCCTTGTCCATCCTTGGACTCTTTGCTCCTGAGCGCTACGCTCCGGTCCTACTGCTGCAGTTCGTCTACAAGACAATCTGGCTTCTTGTCTATGCGGCGCCTCGCCTACTGCGTCGCGAGTATGCGTCCATTCCATGGGGCATCGTCGTCTCTTTCGCCGCAATCGCCGTGGTCTGGCCGTTCATCATCCCTTGGTCTGCGCTGTTTGCCGAGCCTGATGAGAGGGCGCTGGGGTCTTGCTCGGCAGAACGACGGCAAATTGCTTCTGATCACCAACGCCCAGGATCTATCCCTGCAGGAAGTCATCGATCGCTCCACGTCTCTGGCCGACATCGAGCGCAGGTTCGCCATCGGCCAGAACCTCGGGTGGGGGGGACATGACAGGATTGTCGCGAACCTCGGCCGACAACTGCCGGACGGCTTCGGCGTTGGGCAAGGCGTAGCCCGTAGGCTGGGTATGGGTAGGAGCGATAGCGAAAACCAGGCGGTGCCGTCCGTTCTTATGGCTGGTTCATTGCCTTCGGCCGGGGAGAGCTGGGTTTCCGCGATGCTCTAACCCAACCTACCAAGGCCTCCGAGCGGCAATCTGGCAAACTTCAGGTAATTACCGTCGGCGCGGCCATGCCGGAGCGTTTCTTCACTTCACCGAGCTGCTCGGCGAGTTCGATCAGGTCCCTGAGGGCAACCTGCGGATCGTGACCGTGCTGGGTGGCATCCGGTTCGTAGCGCTCCAGATAGATGCGCAGGGTGGCGCCTTCGGTGCCGGTACCGGACAGGCGGAAGACGATGCGGGAACCATTTTCGAAGATGATCCGAATGCCCTGGTTGGGGCTGACGCTGCCATCGACCGGATCGGTGTAACTGAAGTCATCCGCCAGACGCACGGTGCTGCCGGCGAAGGCCTGGCCGGTCAGGTCGTTCAACTGTCCACGCAAATGAGCCATGATGCCGTCACCGATGGCCAGCGGCATACCTTCGTAATCATGGCGCGAGTAATAGTCCCGGCCATATTTGGCCCAATGCCCGCGGACGATGTCGGCCACGGATTGCTTGCGAACGGCGAGCAGGTTCAACCAGGCCAGCACGGCCCAGAGTCCGTCCTTTTCGCGGACGTGGTCGGAACCGGTACCAAAGCTTTCCTCGCCGCAGAGGGTGATCTTGCCGTCGTCGAGGAGGTTGCCGAAGAATTTCCAGCCGGTCGGCGTTTCATAGCAGCCGATCCCCAGCGCCTTGGCCACACGGTCAGCGGCCTGGCTGGTGGGCATGGAGCGGGCGACCCCCTTGAGACCGGCCCGATAGGCGGGCAGGAGATGGAGGTTGGCGGCCAGCACGGCGAGGCTGTCGCTGGGCGTGACGAAGAAGTGATCGCCCATGATCATGTTGCGGTCGCCGTCGCCGTCAGAGGCCGCGCCCAGGGCCGGGGCGCCGGGGGCGTACATGCGTTCGGCCAGTTCATGAGCATGGACCAGGTTGGGATCGGGATGGCCGCCGCCAAAGTCTTCCCGGGGAACTGCGTTCATCACCGAATCAGGACTCGCACCGAGACGCTCGACCAGAATGCGTTGCGCATAAGGCCCGGTAATGGCATGCATGGCATCGAAACAGATCGAGAGATGGCCAGACTTCAGCGATGACTCGATCAGGCCGAAATCGAAGAGCTGTTCCATCAGTTCTGCGTAGTCGGCGACGGAATCCACTACCTGAAGAGTCATGTTACCCAGCGGATACTCGCCCAAGGCATCGAGATTCACATCAGCCGCTTCGGCGATGTGGAACTGGTCGATTTCCAGGGTTCTGGCGTAGATTGCATTGGTCAGGCTCTCCGGCGCGGGACCCCCGTTGGCCGCGTTGAATTTGATTCCGAAGTCTTCATCGGGTCCACCGGGATTGTGACTGGCCGAGAGAACAAAGCCACCCTGGGCGCCGTATTTGCGGATCAGACAGGATGCCGCCGGCGTGGACAGGAGCGCCCCACGCCCGACCAGCAGTCGGCCCACCCCGTTCGCCGCAGCCATCTTGATGATGATCTGCGCGGCTTGTCGGTTGTAGTAGCGCCCGTCTCCGCCCAGCACCAAGGTGATGCCCTTCGTGTCGCCAAGCGCATCGAACACGGACTGCACAAAATTCTTCAGGTAATGTTCCTGAAGGACGACCTTGACCTTCTTCCGCAGGCCCGAGGTGCCGGGTTTTTGGTCTGTGTAGGGGTGTGTTTTTATAGTTTTTATCTGCATGACGGCAATCTCGACTCCAGTAATGGTTTCAAGGGCATTGTACTGAATCCAACCCTATCAGCGAGGTCTCGGAAGCGTCGGAACAGCACTTCGGCGAGGACAATGAAGGGGGCCAATCAAGGTGATCTGAGGCAAATCGGCTCAAGAACACGAAAAACTGGTGACATTGCAACAAATTGTGTAAAAATAATACTGGAAAGTTTGGCGAAATCCCGGCAAACTTAAACCTGAGCGGCGTCCGTGCTTAATCTTAGGTGCAGATGCTTTCTTAAAACGACCGCATCATAAGAAGGAAATTAACAATGATGAATGCAACCAAGCTGTCCATCGTTCTACTGTCTGCTGGCCTGACCGTTGGCTGCGCCAGCAAAAGCGACCTAAGCGCTCTCCAGACCCAGGTTGATGGCCTGAAGGCTGAGATCTCTTCTGTAAAGAGCACTGCCGACGAGGCACTGTCTGCCGCTACCAGCGCTGACGCTGCTGCTCGCCGCGCTGCTGCCGCTGCTGAAGAAGTTAACGCCAAGCTGGATCGTGGCTTCCGCAAGGGCGCTATGAAATAAGTTTTTCGCTCTGCGAAAATCTTGAAAAAAAACCCGATGGGTCCGCCCGTCGGGTTTTTTTGTGCCTTGCGAAAACAAGCAACAAGCGGCAGATCCAGCCGCCCAACCCCGCTCACCGGCCCACCAGTTCCCTGACCCATTCGCTGCGCCGTTCGCGGTCGAGCAATTCACCACGCGCTCTCATCAGCACGACAGTGAAGTAGTAAAACTGGAATGCGCCCGCCATCAACAGCAGTGGCACCAGCATGCTGAGGTGAATCGAGGGCTTGTCCAGTTTAGTGACCGTAGGTCCCTGATGCAGGGTATTCCACCATTCCACCGAGTAATGGATGATTGGAATGTTCACCACACCGACCAGAATCAGCACTGCCCCTGCCCTCGCCGCAGTGCGGACATCCTCGATCGCCATCACCAGCGCGATGTAGCCCATGTAAAGAAACAGCAGGATCAATTCTGAGGTCAGTCGGGCATCCCATACCCACCAAGCGCCCCACATCGGCTTGCCCCAGAGAGATCCCGTCGCCAGGGCCAGCAAGGTGAATGACGCACCCAGTAAGGCGGAACTCCGCGCCATGACATCGGCCAGCTTGATGTTCCAGATCAGATAGATCGCGCTCAGCACAGCCATGAAGGTGTAAATGAACATCGACATCCATGCGCTGGGCACATGGACGAAGATGATGCGATAGCTTTGTCCCTGCTGATAATCCGGCGGCGCCACGAATAGCCCCAGATAGAGCCCCACCACCAACAGGATGGCCGTAATGGCGGCGAGCCAGGGAATCAATAGTCCGCTGATTCGATAGAAGTGCTTGGGCGAGGCCAGTTTATGAAAAAACAGCCAGATCATATTCCACATAGATTCAACTCAAACTGATGCGCAGCGCCGCCGCAGTAGCAAACGGCGCCAGGGTAATGGCCAGGGCCAGCAAGGCCAACAGAAAATAAATCTGCCCGTCGATGGGCAGGCCCGCCACAGCCACCGAAACGGCATTGGTGGCAAAAATCAATACGGGGATATACAGGGGCAAGACCAGCAGGGTCAGCAATACCCCACCACGCCGAAGACCCACGGTCAGCGCGACGCCAATCGACCCCACAAGACTAAGCAAGGGCGTACCGATCAGCAGGGTCAATTCCATTGCGACCAGACCGGGAGCAGGCAAGGACAGGAACATCCCCAGCAAGGGCGCCATCAGCAGCATCGGCAGACCCGTCACCAGCCAATGCGCCAGCACCTTGGCCAGCACTAGCAGGGACAAGGGATGCGGGCTCAGCACCATCTGCTCGAGCGCGCCATCGTCAAAATCGGAACGGAACATGCTCTCCAGCGAGAACAACCCAGCCAGGAGCGCCGCGATCCAGATGACTCCGGGCGCCATCGTTCGCAACAGCGAAGACTCCGGAGTGACACCCAGCGGAAAAAGCGTCACCACCATCATGAAAAACAACAACGGATTAAGCAGTTCGCCGCGATGGCGGAACGCCAGTAACAAATCCCGCTTGACCAGCGCGATGAAAGCTTGCCAACCCGATGACTTCACAACACGAGCCTGCCGAGACGTGAACCCAGCGGAATAGCCTGATGGGAAGTCATGACGGCCAGCCCGCCCCGATCGAGGTGATGGCCCAACAACTCGCTGATCAGCCCGATTCCGCCTGCATCCAGAGCTGTGAAGGGCTCATCCAGCACCCACAAAACTGCGCCGATCAGGAGCATTCGAGCCAAAGCGACCCGCTGTTTCTGTCCTGCCGACAACACCCGCACCGGCAAATCAGCCCGTTCGGATAACCCGACCTGGCGCAAGACATCCTCAAGGCGGCCAAGCGAATCAGTCGCACCCCCAATCATGACGGAGGCGCGAAGATTTTCCTCGACCGTCAACTCATGCTTGAGCCCGATATGGTGGCCCAGATAAGCCAGTTGAGCATTGAAATCGGAACGGCGATCCTGGATGGATTCCCCCCGCCACAGCACATCACCTTCATCCGGAGGGGTCATACCCGCAATAATGCGCAACAGGCTGGTCTTGCCGGCGCCATTGGCCCCCTCAACTTGCAGCGCTTCCCCGGCGCTCAACTCGAAACCCAGATTTTCGAAAAGACAGACCTCGCCTCGATAACAGCTCAAATCCCGGGCATGTAGCAGGGAAACCTTCTCGGTCATGATCAGGGAATCAACGGAAGCCGCAGGGGAAAGTCATCCCGCGATTATCCCAGAATTGCTGACCCCATGCGCCGCCGAGCTTCTCACCGCAGACGAGCGATCGGCTAAACTGAAGCTACCCTCGCATAACGCCGAGGGATTTCCTCCGGTCCCTGCCTTCATCCTGATTGAACCGACCCCGCCATGCAGATCACCTCAGAACACCAGAAGCACACCCAGGACCTGCTCGATTTCATTGATGCCAGCCCCAGCCCTTGGCATGCCGTGTCGACCCTCGAAGAGCGGCTGTGTGTCCATCACTACACGCGGCTGGATGAGCGCGAACCCTGGCGACTCAGCCCCGGCGACCGTCATTATGTCATCCGTGGCGACTCGTCACTGATCGCCTTCAAGGTCGGCGAGAAGGCTACGGCCAACAGCGGCTTTCGCATCATCGGTGCCCATACGGATTCACCTGGCCTGCGGCTCAAACCGAAGGCCGCATACGGCAGCGAACATCTGACAAGACTGGGCGTAGAGGTCTACGGCGGTCCCATTCTCGCGACCTTCACCGATCGGGATCTCAGTCTCGCGGGCCGGTTGCATTTCCGCGGCAAGAATGGGATCGAAAGCCGGCTGATCCGCTTTGAACAGGCGCTGGCCCGATTGCCCAATCTGGCGATCCACATGAACCGCAAGGTCAATGACGAAGGATTGAAGCTCAACAAGCAGACGGAATTACCGCTGATTCTGGGCCAACTGCATAATGAACTGCCTCCGGCGCAGCAACTCCTCGCCTTGCTGGCCGGACAAGCCGATTGCCCGGCGGACGACATTCTGAGCTTTGAGCTCAACGTCTACGATACCCAGAAGGGCGCGTTCTGGGGGGCTGCGGGGGAGTTTCTGGCGGATAGCCAGATCGACAATCTTTCCTCATGTCATGCCGGCCTTTGCGCGTTGCTGGACGCAAAGCCTGCTCTGCATACCCCGGTTTGCGCATTTTTCGATCATGAGGAAATCGGCAGCGAAAGTCACAAGGGCGCCGATGGCAGCTTTCTCTCGGACATTCTGGAACGGATCACCCAGAGTCGCGGAGAGGAGCGAAACGAATATCAGCGTGGTCTGGCACACAGCCTGATGATCAGCGCGGATGCCGCCCACGCCTTTCACCCCAATTTCCCGAATGCCTATGAACCCTGCCACGCCATCCGGCTCAACCAGGGGCCCGCTGTGAAAATCAACAGCAATCAGCGCTATGCCACCGACGGGTTCACCGAAGCCTGGTTTGCGGAGCTATGCCGTCAGGCTGGCGTTCCCAGCCAGACCTATGTGCATCGTAGCGATTTGGGATGCGGCTCGACTATTGGACCAATGAGCGCAGCCCGCCTAGGCATGAGGACGATTGATTGCGGTGCGCCGATGTGGGCAATGCATAGTGCCCGGGAAAGTGCCGGTGTGTTGGATCAGTTATGGCTGGCTCGGATGCTGACCACTCATCTGGAAAATACTGCCGGACTCTGAAGCCCTCATAAATGCCGGATTAAAAGGGGGGGCGTTGTTCATCCAGCGCCACCACATCACCCGTTTAGAGCAGGGCTGCTTTCAAAAGACTGGCCGTTGCGGCGCCACCTTGAGCCTGGACGTACTGCATGACTACCGGCATGAACGCACTGGCCATGCTTGAATTCATGCCCAGAGTCTGGAATGCACTCCCCAGGGCAGCGATACTGCCCAGTGAACTTCCGCCACCGATGGCGGAAGCGGCCGCTCCCATCAGGCCGGAATCGGCGCCAGTCACCGCAGAAATCGCCGGAGCCACGGCCAACATTTGCGACATGCCCGGCACCGCCGAGCTCAGCTTGCTGAAATCGGCCGGCGCCATATGAGACTGAGCCATTGAAAAGATCTCGCCGGCACCGCCCATCGCCTGCTGGTTGGTGACTCCCAACTGGCTGACGAGCATGTCAGTGAGGCTGGCGGATTTAACTGCCGAAGCCGCGCTGGCGGCATTGCCAACGGCTGCGGCGGTTCCGAGAGGAGAGGCGGTGCAACCAAACAGAGGGGCCATCAGGGCCAGGGCAGAGAATCGGATGATGTTTTTCATTATTGACTCCTCAGTCGTTATAAGAATTGCCATCGAACCGCCAAACCCTCCGTCACCTGGGCAACCGAAACTGGCCCCGGGTCGATAAGCACCGGGAGTTTAGTGCCACATTATTGAGACTGACAATCTTTATTTGGATACACCCGCCCTTGTCCGGCCATGGCCGGATCATTTTCAGACCCCGGAATCCGCAAACAACGCATCAATAAATTGCTCGGCATTGAAATCCTGGAGATCATCAATGCCCTCCCCTATGCCAATGAAGCGGATGGGTATTCCGAACTGCTTGCCGAGGGCAAAAATGACGCCTCCCTTGGCCGTGCCATCCAGCTTGGTAAGCGCAATACCAGTCAGCCCCACGGCTTCTCCAAACTGTCGGGCCTGATTGATGGCATTCTGTCCCGTACCCGCATCAAGCACCAACAGGACTTCGTGTGGGGCCGACTCATCCAGCCGCGCCATGATGCGCTTGATCTTGCTGAGCTCCTCCATGAGGTTGGATTTGTTATGCAACCGTCCGGCCGTATCGGCGATCAGAACGTCAATACCTCTCGCCTGCGCCGCCTGCAGGGCATCAAAGATGACCGAAGCTGAATCTGCACCGGTATGCTGGGCAATGACCGGAACCTGATTGCGCTCACCCCAGGTCTGCAACTGCTCGACGGCTGCCGCGCGGAACGTATCTCCCGCAGCCAGCATCACGCTATGGCCCTGGTTCTGCAGCCGTTTCGCCAGCTTGCCGATGGTCGTGGTCTTGCCCACCCCGTTGACACCCACGACCAGGATTACGAAGGGCCGGGTTTCATCAGGGATCACCAACGGCCTGCTCACCGGGGCGATCATTTCATGCAGATAGGTGCGAAGCCGATCCTTGACCACATCAATATCGGCGAGCTCACGGCGCTCCAGGCTTTCGGTCAGATGTTCGATGATGTCCTGTGTAGCGGTGACGCCAATATCCGCCGTCAGCAATTGGGCTTCCAGATCCTCCAGAAACTCACGGTCTATGGCTTTCTTACCCAGTGCCAGAGTGCCAAGGAAGCCCGTCAGCCCCCCCCGAGTTTTGCCTAACTGATTCTTGAGTCTGCCAAAAAGTCCTTCGGCCGAGGGCGCCTGGGCTTCCGGCTTTTGTGAAACAGGCTCCGGAGCCACCTCGGGAAAGGTGAGCGGAGGCAGGGTCACCGGCGGGATGGCTTCCAGCTGGGCGGGCGACTCAACGAATTCAGCGGGGCTGACAACCTTGTCGGCCCGACGAACGGTCAACCCCAGGAAATAATGAAGATGGGCCACCAGCAACAACAGAAGCGCGGCGACGGCATGATGGGCGACCGCGATCGCGACCGGCAGACGCAGCAAGACTAACGCCATCCCAAGGCCAATCTGCACCAGCAAAAGAAAGCTCAGCAACAAGCCCGGCTTGCTGAGTCGCGGCACCTTGCGATTGGAGGTCACCCCCATCGCGAGCGCGGTAAGAACCAGGAACGTCAGCACGGCGCCCAAGCGGTGCAGGTAGTGAATACCCACTCGGGCTGCTGGCGGTAACAGGCTGCCCTGATAATTTTCAGGATGGTCAATGCCAGAGACAATCGAAGAGAAATCCATTTCCGGCATCCAGCTTCCAAGGCACGTCGGAAAGTCCGGACATGACAGAGCCGCGTAATTGGAGGATACCCAACCACCAAGGGCCGTTTGCATCAGGACGAGGAGCAAGCCTAACCGGCTCAACCAGAGCAAGCCGGTCACCTTTTCCTTCGGCGCAGATTGGGGACCCGTGAGCAGGTAAAGTCGATACAACAGCCAAAGAGTCATGAACCCGGCCATCAGATGGGCCGTGACCACCATCGGCATGACCTTGTATTTGACAGCCCACATGCCAAGCAGGGCCTGAAAAATAATGAGGAGCAACGCACCAACACTCCAACCGATCACCCGATTTCGCCGTTCATGCACTCGGAACGAAAGTGCGACAAGCGACAGGACCAGCACACCCAATCCACCCGCCAAGTAGCGGTGGGTCATCTCTTTCCAGGCCTTGGACGCTTCGAAGTTACCCGCCGCTGCGTGGCCGCCTGCGGCAGCAGGATCGACGATCAGCTTTCCATAGCAGCCAGGCCAGTCAGGGCAACCGAGACCTGCGTCGGAAATCCGCACGTAAGCGCCCATCAGCACAACACAGAGCGCAAGCAAAAGGGTGAAAAGCGTTAGCTTCCTGAACATGGTATTGAGTGGGTTTTTATTGGAGTTGAAACCATCTGCGGGCACTTCTCCGGAAAATCGGCAGGGATTCCGGAATCACCCGATCTGGGAGGCCTTCAGCAGGTGCTTGAGATCCCTGACCATTTTATAAGGGTCGAATCCCGTGTCGTACCACAGCACCAGATTCCCGAGCGGATCGACGAGAACCACGACGCCTTCTTCGGCGGGTTTGCCGATGGCGCTGGTCAATGCCTGGAGCACTTCAGGCGTCAGACCCGACGTGACCAGCGCATCATCCTTGGCAATTTCTGGCACTTCCCGTGATCGGGTCTCCGGCGATACAAGCAAAATCCGCTGCACCCGGGGCATTTCCTTATTCAACATCAGCCAGCCTTGATGAGTCTTGTGCAGTGTTTCGACACATACCGTCGCGCAAAGACCGGGCGCCACCTGCAGCAGAAGCCAACGGCCCTTGATCTGCGCCATCTCATTCACCGGTCCGAGGGGCGCCGCCATCAGTTGATCATGACTCAGTTGTCGAGTCGGGAGAATGAGCGACCCATAATTGCTAGTTCGGTCGATCAGCTCAGGATGATTGGCGTAGTACCAGGCCAGTGCGAAGGGAACAACCGCCGTGAGAGCAATTACCATCACCAGCGCGCGGCTCTGCCAGATTGGTTTTGAAGCGTGTGTCATAACTGGAAAAAGTTATCCGACGTCAGATTGGAGACCATGCCGGACAAAGAAAAAAGCCGCAAGGGCCGCAAATAGAAACCACTGCAAGGCATAGCCCTGATTCTTGCCGGGATCTAGCCGGACCATATGCCAAGCCCGGCTATAGCCCCCATCAGCAGAGGGATCCAATAATACCTGATACGGCTGTACCGGATAACCGAGCCGTTCGGCGATCTTGTCCGCATCAGGCACTTGAACCAGTGCAGGCCAGCCTGACGTCGGGATATCGGCCCCGTCAAGCTGAAAGCCGACCCGGTGGAATCTGTCGACCAGCCCCGTCACCCTCGTGACTCCCGCAGGCAGCTGATGGATGTCCGGCAAATTCTGTCGGCTGGATCCTTGCGGCAGCCAACCACGATTGACCAGAACTGCCCTGTCCGTCCCCGAGAGCCTGAAGGGCGTGAGCACATGGTACCCGACCGCCTGTCCCTCAAGCTGATTGTCGAGCAGGAACTGATGGGCACCATCGTATTGACCTTCAGCCAGAACAGGCTGAAAACGCAGGTCCTCAATGTCCTCCGTGACGAGATCCTTCAGTGCGACGGAAGGCTCCTCCGACCGCACATCACGCAGGGTATTGATCGCCCTCTTCTCATCCGCGCGTTGCAGCTGCCAGAAGCCCAACGCAATGAATAGCGGAAAAACCACGGCAAACAGCCCCAAGCCTTTTACCGAAGGTTTGAAGCTATAATTCGGCGAACCGCCACTGGCCCGGTGGCTCATAACCCCGGCGTCGCAAAACCACCAGCGGAAACACAGATTTTGAAGATATTCATCGTCCTGGCATTGCTCGTCATTATCGGCAGTCTCGGCACCGGCCTCTATTATCTCCTGAAAGACCGAAACCGATCTCCTCGGACGGTCCGTGCCCTGACCTTGAGAATAGGTCTTTCCATCGGTCTTTTCATCGCGCTGTTAATCGCCTTCAGCACCGGACTCATCAAACCTCACGGGCTCAACCCCGGTTTTGACTCCGGCTCCCCTGCAGCGACCGCGAATTCAAAACCAGCCCCATAAAATTGCATTCTCGCGGGGCGTCCGTTTCGCCTCCCACTTCAAACCAACTCCGAGCATCAATGCGATTGATGAGCCGGATCCGCCGCAAGGTCAGTCGTCGTCCTTGTTGATATCTGTTCCCTCACTGGCCTCGACCAGCGGTACTTTGTAAATTTCCAGAATAGCCTTAATCTTTCCCCCGTTTTTGGCGATCAGATCGTCCAGCATCTGCTTGCGTTCCTTGTCCGGCCTCCTGACGCCCATGGACATCGGAAATTCAAATTGGAGTCCGGGTTCGGATTTCATGGGAATCAGCTCGAAAGTGTCGGGACTGCTTGTAGCAAGATAACCTGCCATTGGCCCCCAGATTACGACCATGTCGATCTTGTCTTCGGCAAAATCCCGCGCCAGTATCTGCGCCGTATTCTGGGTAACATCACCTGTCATGGATTGATACGGAATCCCCTGACCGATCAGGCCATGATTCAGCAGCCAGGTTGTTCCAGGGGCGCCGTCGAACATCGCAATGCGCAATTTGGTCTTTGTTTCCGGAGCCAGCTTGTCGATATCAGCGGGAGCCTTGATGCCTTGTAACGGGCCACTTTTCTTGTAAACCAGCACGTAGGTCGAACGATAGTAAGGCTTTGTCGTCGCCGCCATCTCGAACCCCGCGGGAACCCCCATCACCACATCGCACTTGTACTCTTCGGTATCCGGCAGCTTCGCCTTCAGGGTATTGCGGATAAATCCTAGCCGTTGTGGAAACCAGGTGTACTCAAGAGTCTTGCCAAGTTCACTGGCAAACAGTTCTGCAATCTTGTTTTCATAGCCGGAGCCGTCCTTAACCGAGAACGGCGGATTATTGGGATCGGCACACACCTTCAGTGTCTTGCCCCCCGCCTCCACAGACCCGACTGACAAAACAAGCGCACCGATGGCAAGGGTCAATGCCCCCCATTTCGCAAAAGCTTTCATCTAAAAATCTCCTTTCCGTTTCAAACCCAGGTCAGGGCTACAAAACAGAAGGCCCCGACTGAGCGAGTCAGTCGGGGCCTTCTTCAGCTCAGGCTATGGGCCGCAAGGACCCATGGCAGCCCTTACTTGGACAGAGCAAATACGGTGAATACGCCACCGAGCTTGGTGTGAGCGCCCAGGCTCTTGTAGGCACCCACGGCACCCAGACCTTCGCTGTCACCTTCCAGGCCTGCTGCCATACCGACGCCGGCCCAGCCACCGATACCAGACAGTACACCGATGTACTGACGGCCATCATGCATCCAGGTGCTGATATTGCCGATGATGCCGGACGGGGTCTTGAACTTGTAAAGTTCTGCACCGGTATTGGCATCACGCACCTTCAGGTAACCCTCCAGGGTGCCGTAGATGACCAGGTCGCTGGCGGTAGAGACCATACCACTCCACAAGGAGAAGGGCTCGTCGATCTGCCAGGCGATCTTGCCAGTCGCCGGATCCCATGCGGTGAAGGAACCCATGTGCAGTTTCTCCTCCTTCTCACCGGTCTTCACATTGGCCTTGGCCGGGTAGATGTTCAGAGTAGCACCAACATAAGGCTGACCCGCGGTGTATTCAACCTGGAAGGGCTCATAGTCCATACAGGTGTGGTTGCCGGGGATGTAGATCAGCTTGGTTTTGGGAGAGAACGTAACCGGAGGCTCGTTCTTGGCGCCCATGGCAGAAGGACAAATGCCCTTCTGGTTGTGGTCTTCGCCACCCGCCTGGGTGGAGTACTGGCTGACGACCTGCGGACGACCGGTCTTCGGATCGACGTGCGATGCCCAGTTGACCATCTTGTCGAACTTCTCGGCTACCAGCAATTCACCCGTCATACGATCCAGGGTGTAGCCGAAGCCGTTACGGTCGAAGTGAGTCAGCAGCTTGGTGTGTTCCTTGCCGTCCTTGTCCTTCATGGGCAGGTCGATCAAGGTCATTTCGTTGATACCGTCGTAATCCCACTCGTCATGCGGGGTCATCTGGTAAACCCACTTGGCCGCACCCGTATCCGCGTCACGCGCCCAAATGGTCATGGACCACTTGTTGTCGCCAGGACGCTGAACGGGGTTCCAGGTAGAGGGGTTGCCGGAACCGTAGAAGATCAGGTTAGCTTCAGCGTCATAGCTGGTCCAGCCCCAGGTGGTACCACCACCGATCTTCCACTGATCACCCTGCCAGGTCTTCAGGGAAGAATCCTTGCCGACTGGGGCCATCTTGCCATCAGTCCAGGTCATGGTCTTTTCCGGATCGATCTTCATATCGGCATCAGGACCCATGCTGTAGGTCTTCCATGCCAGTGAGCCGTCCTTGATGTTGTAAGCCGCCATGAAGCCGCGTACACCGAACTCACCACCGGAGATACCGACCATGACCTTGTCCTTGACGATCAGCGGGGCTGCCGTATTGGTCATGCCCGCCTTGGGATCACCATTCTTCACCTTCCACACCATCTTGCCGGTCTTGGCATCGAGTGCGATCAGGGTTGCGTCACCCTGAGCCATGAAGATCTTGCCATCGCCGTAAGCGAGACCGCGGTTGACTACGTCACAACACATGACGCCGATAACCTGGGCAGGATCGGTTCCCTTGTCGGGTGCATAGTCATACTCCCAGACCACGCTGTGGGTGTTCTGGTCCAGTGCATAGATCTTGTGGGGAAAACCGGTGTGAATGTAGATCAGACCGTTTACAACCAGCGGACCACCTTCGTGACCACGCAGGGCGCCGGTGGAGAACGTCCAGATCGGCTGAATGCTCTTGGCATTTTCCTTGTTGATCTGGGTCAGCGTGCTGAAACGGGTACCGTAGTAGTCTCCGCCCCAGGTTGCCCAATTGACCGGATCATGGGACAACTTCTCGATTTCGGCGTTAGCGAAACTGACGCCCGGCGCTGCCAGGGCGGTCGCCACAGCCGCAGAAAGCAACAAACTCTTCAAAGAGTTATTCATCGTCTATCCTCCTCAGATATAAGGCAAAAATACGCTTTCGAACGCTTATTCACACCTACGACTTTTAAGGGCCGTGGTTTTTTTCAGCAGATATATGACATATAAAAAACGGGAAAATCTCCCGAAGATGCCCGTTTGGGAGCGTAACTTGAAGGATTTCACCTCAAAAGTCAACGACTGAAAACGCACAAAATCACTGCCAGCCCCACTGCAAGCCATCCACTCCATTTGCATTCCGGACCTAGGAAGCAGAACAGCAACAACCCACGGCAAATAGATTGATTTGCTCGTCACCGGGGCTGAAAATCCCCATCCGTCATCGCCCATCCCTTTAGCGAAAGCCCCACGAATCATCATGATCTCACCCGCCTCCCGTCACCTCACTTGGCTCTTCACCCTCTTCCTGCTATCAAACCCGGGCAAGGCCACTGCCGAGGAGCTCTCCCTCAAGGAAGTCGCGACGGGTGTCTACGTTCATCAGGGCGTCCACCAGCTGCCTGACCAGCACAATCGGGGCGAGATCGCCAATATCGGATTCATCATCGGTGAGCGCTGCGTCGCCGTCATCGATAGCGGAGGAAGCCCGGAGCAGGGACTCGCCCTGAAACAGCAAATCGGGAAGCTCAGCCCAAGACCCATCTGTTATGTCATCAACACCCACGTCCATCCTGATCACATTTACGGCAACCTTGCCTTCAAGACGGCGGGGGTCAGCTTCGTGGGCCATCACAAGTTGGCCCAGGCGATGGCTCTCAGGGCGCCCTATTACCGGGAGAAAGCCAATGGTGAACTGGGATTCGTGCTTTCACCCGAACACTTCGTGCCACCCGATCAGCCCGTCAGGGATACCCTTGAACTGGACCTCGGCGGGAGAACCCTGCGACTGACCGCACACCCCACGGCACATACCGATAATGACCTGAGCATTCTCGACACTCAAACGGGGACCTTGTGGCTCGGTGACCTGCTTTTCATGGGGCATGTTCCGGTGGTGGATGGCAGCCTGAACGGCTGGCTCAGCGAGATCGGTAAACTCCGGAACATCGATGCGAAGCGAGTGGTTCCGGGCCACGGACCTGTCGTTGCCGCCTGGCCGCTAGCCCTCATGGGCGAGGAGAACTACCTGAAACGCCTCCAAACCGAGATTCGCGCCGCCATCAAGGCCGGCAAGACCATCGAGCAGGCCATGGACGAGATCGGCCAGTCGATGCACCCGGACTGGCAATTGTTCGACGATTTCCACAAGCGCAACATCGCGACTGCGTTTGCCGAACTGGAATGGGAAGACGACTGAATCGATCAAGCCGCAGACTCTAATCCCACACCAAAACCATCCTCGCACCCACCAAGGAGTTTAAGCATGAAAATCTCAGCCGCATCGCCCCAAATCCTGATGATCATCGCCGGATTGGTCCTGGCCTCGCCCTCCCTTCGCGCCGAGGGAGAAGACGAAATAGCCTGGAACACGACCCTTAAACAAAAGTTTTTTTCAGATCGCGCCATCGAGGAAGACCAGCAGACCTTAGAGATCACGGCACCCTATCGTGCCGAGGACCCGGCGCTGGTTCCTCTCCAGATCACCAGCAAATTCCCGCAGACGGCGGATCATTTCATCAAGAACATCACCGTCATCATCGACAACAATCCCGTTCCGTTCTCGGCTTCATTCGACTTCACCCCGGAAAGTGGCAAGGCCGATATCGCCACACGCATGCGATTCAATGCCTACACACATGTTCGTGCCATTGCGGAAACCAATGATGGCAAGCTCCATATGGCCAAGGCCTTTGTGAAAGCCAGCGGGGGTTGCTCTGCGCCGATAGGCACCGACCTGGAGGCCGCCAAGGCGCGTATGGGCAAAATGAAATTCAAGTTCGACGGCGACAAGGCCACCCTCGGCCAGCCCAATCCGGTTCAACTGCTGATCAGTCACCCTAACATTACCGGCATGCAGATGGATCAGATCAGCCGCATGGTGCAACCCGCCCACTACGTCACCGAGGTCAAGGTCAGCTTTGAGGGAAAACCGGTCATGGCCGCCAAAACCGACATCGCCATCAGCGCTGATCCCAACCTACGCATCTACTTCAGTCCGGACAAAGCGGGCGAATTGAAAGCGGAGATCAAGGACAACATGGGTAACGTCTATTCAGCCAGCCAAGCGGTGACCCCATGAATGGAGACTGGGCTGGGAGGCACGAAGAACATTCGGAAAAACACCTATCGGGCTTCCTTGGCCGCACGCCGCCGCTCCGTCCAACGCTGGGTAATGACATAGAAAACCGGGACAAACGGAATTGCCAGCAAGGTTGAAGCCAGCATGCCACCAAACACTACCGTTCCGATCGCTTGCTGGCTCGCCGCGCCGGCCCCTTCTGCCTTGAGAAGAGGGACAACCCCGAGAATAAAGGCGAATGAGGTCATAACGATTGGACGGAACCGTTGTCGAGTTGCCTCAACAGCCGCATCGACAATAGACATACCCTCCTCTCGCAACTCCCGGGCAAACTCAACCACTAGGATTGCATTCTTGCTAGCAAGCGCAATCATCAGCACTAAGCCCACTTGCGTATAAAGATTATTGTCAAAGTGACGAGATATCTGTGCCAGGATAACGCCCACCAACGCCATCGGCACCACCATGATCACAGCCAAAGGGCTCAGCCAATTCTCGTACTGGGCCGCCAAAACCAAAAATACCAGCAGTAGAGACAAGGCATACACATAATAGGCCGTGTTACCCAAAAGCTTCTGCTGATAAGCCGTGGCTGTCCAGTCCATAGCAAGACCCTGAGGCAAGACGTTGTGTGCCATTTCTTCCATCAGATTGATGGCGTCACCACCACTGAATCCCGGGGCAGGTGCGCCAAACACCGACGCGGCCGGGTAAAGGTTATAGCGCGTCACCAACTCGGATCCCACCCGACGCTCGATATTCAACAAGGATCCCAATGGAACCATATCCGATTCGGAGTTGCGAACGTTCAGATTCTTGATATCGTCAATCTTCCTTCTGAACGGAGCATCCGCCTGAACATATACCTGAAACGACTGATCGAATTTCGTAAACAGATTCACGTAAGACGAGCCCAGAAAAGCCTGTAGTGTCCCAAAAACGTTTTCCATCGGGACAGATAGGGTTTGAGCCTTTACTCGGTCAATATCCAGATACAACTGAGGGCTTTGGGCGCTGAAGGTTGTCCCCAAAAAAGCCAGTCCACTCTGGGTTGCTCCTGCCTGCTGCAAGGCCACCAGAGAACGTTGCAATTCCGATAACCCCAGACTTCGCCGATCCTCAACCATCATCTGCAAGCCACCCGCCTGACCCAAACCGGCAATGGGAGGGGGCGTCACCGCAATGACCCTTGCCTCCTGAACCCCATCCAGCCGCTTTTTAAGATCCACTAGGATCGATTTCTGATCCAGTCCAGCCCCACGCTTGTCCCACGGCTCGTAGATCGCGAAAATACTGAAGGCATTGGCCAGATTGGCAGCATCCAGCATAGAAAAACCGCCGATCGTCACCCAAGACGCAATCCCGGGAGTTTCTCTCAGCAGCGCCTCTACCTGCCTAACTGTAGCCCGAGTCCGAGGTTGTGATGCGCCCTCAGGCAGCTTACCCACCACAATGGCATAGCCCTGATCTTCAATCGGCAGAAATCCGGACTGATGATGGGCATACAGCCAGCCACCCGCGAAGATAATCAAGCCAAAAATCAGGCTCATCCTGAACGACCGCTGAACCATCCAGCGGACTAATGTTGTGTAAGCCGCCTCTATTCGACCATAGACCTGATTGAACCCCCGAAAAAAAGCATTTGGCCGATAGTCAGCGGCGCGGGGCTTGAGATAAAGCGCGCACTGCGCCGGCTTCAGTGTCAGGGCATTTATGGCACTGATTATGGCCGTGGCCGCAATGACCAAGGCGAATTGACGAAAAAGCTGGCCAGTAATACCCGGCAAAAAAGCCGCCGGAAGAAATACGGCGGAAAGCACCAATGTGATACCGATGACAGGACCCGTCATCTGACTCATGGCCTTGATAGCAGCCTCTTTGGGAGTCAAGCCACGCTCGATATGGTGGGAGGCATTCTCTACGATAACAATCGCGTCATCCACGACGATACCTATTGCTAGAATCAAGGCAAAGAGCGTCATCAGATTAACCGAAAAGCCCAGCATGGCCATCGCTGCGAAGGCGCCAATAATGGTCACTGGGACGGTCGTGGCCGGCACCAGCGTCGCGCGCCAGTTTTGCAGGAAAAGTATTACAACAGCCAAGACCAGAAAGCCCGCCTCATAAAGCGTCTCATAAACAGCATCAATCGACTGCTGGATAAAGTCGGTCGTGTCGTAACGAATCGCATAGGTCAGACCCTCGGGAAACTCCCGACTCCGCCGCTCAACCTCTTCGCGGACCCGCTTGCCCACCTCAATGGCGTTGGCACCGGGCAGAGCATAAACCAAAATTTGCGCCGCCTTGTGTCCGGTCAACCCCGCAAAATTGTTGTAGGACTGCTGACTCAACTCCACCCGTGCAATATCCTTGACCCTCACAATTTGGGCGGCTTGCCCACTCTTGGGTGCAACTGTCTTGACGATGATGTTTTCGAATTCTTCGACGTCGTCCAACCGACCCAATGCATTGACGGTCAATTGAAAAGACTGATCATCCGGGACTGGCGGGCCGCCTAACTGTCCGGCAACAACCTGTGTGTTTTGCTGCTTGACCGCATCGGCCACATCCACAGTAGTGAGACCGAAATATTTGAGTCGTTCCGGGTTCAACCAAATGCGCATGCTGTAGGAACCCGCTCCCAGCACCTTGACCTGACCCACCCCGGGGATTCGCCCCAGAGGGTACTGCAAATTGATGAGGGCATAGTTGGAAAGAAAGGTTTCGTCGTAACGCTCGTCCTCAGCATAAATACTCACGGCCTGCAGGATATTGGTGGATACCTTGCGGATATTGATACCCTGCTTCTGAACGGCATCAGGTAATTGCGCCAGTTGCCCATTGACGAGGTTCTGAACCAGGCTCAACGCCGCGTTCAAATCCGAACCCACTCGAAAGGTGATGGTCAACGTGTAGGTCCCATCCGATCCACTGGTCGATGACATATACAGCGAATTCTCAACACCATTGACCCCCTGCTCAATGGGAATACCAACGGTCTTGGCAATGATCTCGGCACTGGCACCGGGATAGCGGGTAACGACCTGGATGGTCGGTGGAACAATGTTGGGATATTGGGCAATAGGCAGGTTCAGCAAGCTGACCAGGCCAAGAATGATCGTAACGATGGCGATGACATTGGCAAATACCGGCCTTTCGATGAAGAACCTGGATATCATGGCGACACTGATCCGGCCTGGACGGCCCTGACCTTATGCCCGGGAATAGCCCTCATCTGGCCATTCACGATGACCTTGTCGGCCACGGAGAGCCCGGCATCGATAGCGTATTCCCTGTCGACCTGCGGCCCGAGGGTCACACCACGACGCGAGACCATGAACTGATCGTCGACGACCAGGACATAAGGGCCTCCCTGGTCATAGCCAATGGCCTCTTCTGGGAGAAACAGACTCTCCTGCGGTTGCGACCGCTCCCCGCGGATGCGCGCGAACAAACCGGGGAGGACTCTGTAGTCCGGATTGGCCAAAGTGGCGCGGAGTTGTAGGGTGCCGCTGTTGGTGTCCACTTGGATGTCGGCATAATCCAACCGGGCCCGATGCGGAAACCCGTTTTCATTGGAAAATCCCACATCCACTGGCAAATTGGGTCGAGACGTCTTGGCGGTAATATCTGGGTTTTCTTTTCGGATTCGCAGAAGATCCTGCTCATTGATCGTGAAATAAACGTAAATGGGGTCGACCTTGTTTATATCCGCCAGAACAGTCTCTTCCCCGGCACCCACCACATTGCCGGGATCCTTGTAGCGTCGGCTGATGCGCCCCTGGAATGGCGCCTTGACCGTTGTATAACCGAGGTTGAGTCTGGCCAATTCAACCTGTGCTTCCGCATACATCACATCCGCCTGATTGGCGTCGCGGTCGTAATGCCATCGATCCACGTCGGTCTGCGCCGCTGCATCTTGTTGCAATAACCCGGTGAAGCGCTTGAATTCGGTTTCCGAGTGCAGCAATCGGGCCTTAGCGGCCAATAACTTCGCCTCGGCCTCCTTAAGCTTGGACTGATATGTGTTCTGCTGGATGACAAACAGTACCTGTCCTTCCTGAACAATGTCTCCCTCCTTGAAAAGCACCTTCTCCAAAAAACCTTCGACTCGCGCCCGCAATTGCACCGTATAGAGCGCTTGGGTGTTGCCGGTAAACTCTAGATGGCGGATCACCAAGCCCTGTCGGGGATGACTCACCGTAACCTCTGGTGGAGGTGGTGCCTGATAGGAGTTTGGGGCATCGCATCCTGCAAGGATTAGCGAACTCCCTATTGCAATCCCCCTAACAATCGAGGCGAAACCGAAAAGTTTTTGCATGGCACACTTACTTGAACCCTTTGTCAGAGTCATGAAAAGACACTCGTCACACTTCTACCAGTCAGGCATTCGAACCGTACCTTTGGCTGGCCCTTCCGGTACTGGGGTTGGCGACAACAGATCCCCCCAATCCGTGCGTTTCGCCATGGCCGCCTTGATGGGGTCAGGCACAAACTCCTGACCCTCCCGAATCTGCCAACCACCACCCAACCCCCGATAAACGCTGACCAACCCCGTCGCGATATCGCCTAAGGCGGAAGCAAAATTGTCCTGCTGGGAAAGCAGGGACTGCTCTGCTGTCAACACCGTTGTGAAATCGGCGATCCCTTCCTTGTACTGCAAGGTAGCGAGGTCCAGTGAGCGCTTTGCGGCGGCAGTACTCTGAGCCAGATACTCCGCCGAGTCCTGTGCCTTGAGGAAGGCAATCAGTCCGTCTTCGACCTCTCTCTGCGCGTTCAAAACAGTGTTCTGATAGTTCACTAACTTCGATTGAAACAGGGCGTCATTGGCACGCACCTGATTGGTAATCTGGCCATAATTGAAGATATTCCACTGAACTGCGGGACCAAACCGGTAGAACTGATTGCCCCACTGAAACATATCACCAAGACTCATCCCATTCGCCGTAGAAGAGACAAAAGAAAAGCTGCCGCTTAGAGAAAGCGCAGGATATAGTTGCGCCTTTGTGATCCCGATCTGGGCCGACTGCATTTGCGCCTGATATTCGGCCTCACGGATATCCGGTCTTCGGCGCAGCAGATCCAGCGGAATACCCACGGCTACCTGTACCGGGGGTGCCGGTATTTGCGCATAACGCTGCCCCGAACCCAACGGTTTGTCTAAATTGCCAGGCGGTTGCCCCAGTAACACGCTGAGTGCATTTTTCGCCTGACGCAACTGCGAATCGAGGGCTGGAATCGAGGCCTGAGTGCCCCCCAGCACGGTTCTGGCCTGTTCGACGTCCCGCCGTGAGGAACTTCCTCCGCGAAACTTGGCTTCCGCAATTCGTAAGTTGTTGAGCTGGGCCTGCACATTGTTGCGAGCAATATCGAGCTTTTTTTCGAATGTGCGAATACGTATGTAGGTTGTTGCAACGTCCGCCGTCAAAGAAATAATCGCCGAATCATAGGCCGCAATGGTAGCCAGCATCTGGGCATCGGCTGCCTCGATGGCCCGGCGGAACTTACCCCAGATATCCAATTCCCAGCTTGCCGCGATCCCCATCCGGCTCCACCAGAACGGCGGGAGATTTCCGCTCTGGTTGGGGAGCCGCTCACTGGGCGCACCCGACGGCAGCTTGATGTAATCGGTAAATCCGGTGAGGTGCTGTTTCTGGGGGTAAAAATCACCAAGCGCAATACCCAACTGTGCCCTGGCTTCCAGAATCCGCAAACCCGACTCGCGTAGGGAAAGATTCTGTCGATAGGCCGTCTGGATCAACTGGTCCAGAACTGGGTCGGTGAAGGTTTTCCACCAGTTACGGTGGTCCGAACCTCGCTGGCTGATCCGGCCATCCTTGCGGTCCAGCCAACCGTTTTCAGTTTCGCTATCCGGCTTCTGGAAGTCGGGGCCAATCAACTCACAGCCAGCAACAACCAGAAAAACCGCTAACAACATGCCCCACCGCCACATCAACACCTCGAATGGGCAAATTATCTTTGGCCTTGTCAACATAAAGCGGGTTCGGACTCAGTCAGCCACAAGAAGAACCAGACTACGGTCCAACAGGATGACTGGCTCACCCAGTTTATGCGGAACACTCTTGCTCGGCTCACAAATATCAAACAGCTCAATTGCTCCTGTATCAATCAACCGCTTCCAATCCCGCCCCTTGGGGGGGATCGGAAGGTGAAATGCAGCCCTTTGATGGGTGGGATTAGCAAGCAGACAAAGCACTTGTGAGCCCTGCTGATGGTGTATCTGGCAACCAATCACCCCATCTCCATGCCAATCAGGCGGATGTCCATGGGCGTTGAACCAAGTAATTTCTTCAGGCCGATAAAACCGCTCGCTGGATAGAACCGGATAGTGGCGGCGCAATTGAATCAACGATTTTACAAAACGAAAGAAATTCTGATTTTTCTTGAGTAGCGACCAATCAAACCAGGAAACCTCATTATCCTGGCAATAGGCGTTGTTGTTGCCATGCTGGGTTCGACAGAACTCATCCCCACCCAGCATCATCGGCACGCCCCGCGACATGAACAGCGTAGCCATCAGGTTTTTCATCTGTCGCAAGCGCAACTGCCGGATCGCGGGATCTGACGTGTCGCCCTCGCAACCATAGTTGGCACTGTAGTTGTCGTTGCAACCGTCGCGGCTATCCTCCCCATTGGCCAGATTGTGCTTGTGTTCGTAGCTGACCAGATCATGCAGGGTAAAGCCGTCATGGCAAGTCACAAAATTGATGCTGTTCACCGGCGCCTTGCCGCTGTGCTCATAAATGTCGGCGCTGCCGCACAATCGGCTGGCAAAGGCTCCCGCCAGCCCGCCGTCACCCCGCCAATAGCGGCGTATATCATCACGATACAGCCCATTCCACTCTGACCAGCGCTCCCCCGGAAACCGACCGACCAGATAGGCCCCACCCGCATCCCAGGCTTCCGCAATCAGCTTCACGTCCCTCAGGATAGGGTCTTCCGCAATCTGTTCCAGCAAGGGCGGATTGGCGACCAAGCTTCCATCGCGATCCCGACCCAGAATGGATGCCAGATCGAAGCGGAATCCATCGACATGCATTTCAACGACCCAGTAACGCAGACACTCCAGAATGAAGTTACGGACCACTGGGTGATTGCAGTTCAGGGTATTGCCACAACCGGAATAGTTCTTGTAGTAGCGTTTATCGTCTTCGAGGATATAGAAGATGCTGTTATCGAGGCCACGGAAGCTCAACGTCGGCCCGGTTTCGTTGCCCTCGGCCGTATGGTTGAAAACAACGTCCAGCAGCACTTCGATACCCGCCTTGTGCAGCGCCTTGACCATGGTCTTGAACTCATCGATCTGGCAACCGGGATAGAGCCGTGACCCATAGCCCTCGTAAGGGGCGAAAAATGCAATCGTGTTGTAGCCCCAATAATTGGTCAGCCGCTCTCCGGTTGCAGGGTTTCGAGCCGTGACTTCGTCGGGATTGAACTCCTGCAGAGGCATGAACTCGATGGCATTGATGCCGAGCTCCTTGAGATAGGGAATCTTGTCTATCACCCCCAGAAAGGTTCCCGGGGACTTGGAGCCAGCCGTCGGCGAGAGCGTCAAGCCCCGAACATGGGTCTCATAAATCACAAGGTCCGACCAGGGGTGGTAAAGCGGCCGATCATCCTCCCAGTCAAAGCTGTTATCGGTCACCAGACATTTGACGATGGCAGGGGCATCGGGGCAAACAAGTTCTTTTTTCCCCACGGGCTGACAAATCACACCAAAATCCAGCTTTTTTGGGCTGGTCAATGCGGTGGCACATGGGTCGATGAGGATTTTTGCAGCATCAAACCGATGCCCGCGTTCCGGCTGAAACGGGCCATCTACCCTGTAAGCATAGACCAGGCCGCGTCCGGCATTGAGAATCCGGATATGCCAGATATCGCCGGTCTTGTGATGTTTGGGATCCAGCTCGATCGTCTGGCACGGATGAACCGCATCCACATTGTCGAACAGGAGCAACCAGACCCGCGTGGCATGGCGACTGAATAACGCGAAATTGACGCCATCATTGGCAAGATGGGCACCCTGGGGCAGGGGTGAACCGGGAGAACATTCGAAGGGCGACTTCACCGAGGAGAGCCGTTGCAGGGGCTGCTTGACGAACTTCATGTCAGTTTGATCGTAGACTCACTCAAATTCAGCGAAATGATCGAAACCGGAGCATTTCAGCCTACGGGGCAAGCCCTGCATGGCACCACTCCCTGGCCCTCAATCCTAGGCAAGGGCTGAATCATAGCATTGGTCATCAGGCTCATGAGGACCGGTTCTGCTATGAACCCCATCGTTTTCTATCGAGCGCGCTCAGCATTGGCAAGCCCGCTGACTTATTTGTCCAATGGCGTCTTTTTTGCCGGAGCCGCCGCTAGCGCCTTAATTTCTCTCGCGGTTAACAGTGGAGGCTGCCCATCAGATCGATCGGCAAATCGAGTCTCCTGACGTGAACGCATGACATAACCACCCAATGCGCCCCCGGCCGTTGCCATGATCAGCAGGCCGACGGTCATGAACTCGACAGCCACCATGATTCCGCCCAAAGCCAGTAATCCGGTGAGGCCGAGCCCCAGTCGCCAGTAAGCCTGGGACTGTGCACGGGCAGTTTCCTTGAGAATTCGCTGATGACTCTGCTCCAGCGCCGCACGCTTGTCGATTTCCGCCGTCACCACGATTTTCTCACGCTCACGGGCATGTTGGGTGCGGACATTGGCGAGCGCATCCTTCTTGACATGATCGGCGATGGAGCCAAACCAGAACGCAGAAAGCAGGCTCACCACACCGCCCAGGATGGCCACAGGAAGCCACAAGGCCTCATGCGCCTCGGGGAGCATCAGCGCGTAAACCAAAGCGGCTGTGGAAATCTGCAGCACGATGATGCCGGGCAGAAATCTCAAGAGCGACATCGGCGGGACCCCATGTCGGTTTTACGCACAGGCGACCCGATCATTGAGCATGACCGTTTGAAGCCGCACAATTTCTTTGAGACCGTGGTTATGCGCTTAGTCAAACCCTTTCTAACCCGCCTGCAGGAGCCTTTTTATGGCGGTGGCCATCTCACGGTTCAAGCGGATGAGACATTGGCTTTCCACCTCAACCATTTGCGCATAGTCCGTCGTGGAGGCGGGGAGATGGCAATTGAATTTGTGATTGGTGACATCGCTTTTGCCCTGACGTAGGGACCAAAGGGCGCTCATCCGCACTTCACCCGTCGGGTCCACGTGCATCTCTTGGATGGTGATAGCCACCTGAACATCCGGCTTGGGTTCACGCGGCCAGGGATGCATGACAATGCGGTCTGTCGGAATGAACGAGGACAGATTTTGCGCCGAGACCCGCGCAATATTCTCATCCAGCCGCTCAGCCCAACGATGATCCTCGGATAGCCGATATTCCTGCCCCGATGTGGCGGTCACGATTTGCGGACGGTCGAGATAAGCAGGTATGCGAACCGGCCCCAGCCCAACCAGTGGCCCGTCGCCGGAAATAGCGGATTGGCCGGGAAGATTGGCAGCACGCAACATGTAGAACTGGTCTGGGACCGTGTTTCTGAAGCATCCCGTCAAGCCAACCATCAACAGACACCAGAAGGCCCATTTTCCGGCGCTGACAAGATTAACGTCGTCTCGCACTTTCGCTCACTCCAAAAACGGAAGAATACAGAAACGGCTTACGCCACAGTGGGCAAGAGCTTATCACGATGGATTCAAACTCAGACTGACCCGACAGGCACCAAGCCGATGCAAAATCGGCTCAGTCCTTTTTTCCAAACAAAAGGGAATCGGGGTGACGCTCAAGGTAATCAGTCAGCACTCTGAGCGATTGCGCAGCCTTGGTCAGTTCGGTCACGGACCCTTGAAGATTGGAGTCATCGGCGGTGGTGTCAGCGATATTTTCGGCGGCGATCCGCGTCGACTCCAGAGCATCCGTGGCCTTCAGCAGTGTTTGCTCGGCGGCCTTCATCATCGGCCCCGTGTTGCCCTGAAGATCACGGAGCGCAGCGGTGGTCGTTTTGGCCGTGACACTGATATCCATCGAGCTCTGCCCGATCGTACCCATGGTCTTATCCATGCGATCGATGAAGCCGGGGAATTGTTTTTCGAGTCGACTCAGCAGGCTTTCCGCATTCTGAAGCGCCCCGGTCAGCGCTGCCTGGGACTTACGGGTCTCCTCAGAGCCCACTAATGCTCTCAGCTCTGCGAGCGTGGCTGAAAAGTCGGCCACCATCTGATCCAGCGGCATGCCTCTGATTTTTCTGACAATATCCTCAAGCGTCGCCTTGACCTCATCCACCGTCGGGGTGATGGAGGGTATTTCTGGCATATCCTTGTAACCCAGCCCGGTCATACGAACCGGTTGTTCCGGATGAAAATCAAGATCGACATAAAGTAATCCTGTGAGGATGCTTTGCACTTCAAGCCGTGCCCGCAAACCAGCATCAATCAGTTTCTTGAATTCATTGTGCCGTTCACGACCCGGAATCAGGGACAGGTCAAAGGGAGAACCATCGGGTGATGCCAATCGCCAGGGTTCAATTTCCAGCACCACCGGCTTCATCAATTTTTGCTTGTTCCGGTCCAGCTGCAATTCGATCTCTTTCACGATGCCCACCTGCACCCCCTGCACCTTGACCGGCGCACCGACATTGAGCCCGTTCAGCGAGGTTTCGAAATAGACGACCCAATGCATCTTGGGCTTGAAAAACTGCCCCCCCCCAAACACCAGGAGCGCAGTGATTAGCAACGCGATACCACCAATCAGAAATCCGCCGATCGCCATGGCATTGATAGGCTTGCTCACGAAATAGCCTCTAATGGTGGGGGTTCTGCTTTTGGATTATCACGGGTCAAAAACCGAATGACCCTCTCGTCGCTTGATTCAGCCAGCATCTGCCGGGGCGGGCCGGCGGCGATCGCCGTCTTGCTCTCTGGATCCAGGAAGATTGAATTGGTGCCGATCGCAAAAATGCTGGCCAGTTCGTGCGTCACCATCACCACCGTGGCACCCAGACTATCTCGCAGGCCTTTGATCAGGTCATCAAGCAGCTTGGCACTGATAGGGTCCAGACCGGCCGATGGCTCGTCAAAATAAAGGATCTCGGGATCGAGCGCCATGGCTCTCGCCAAACCGGCTCTCTTCTGCATGCCGCCACTGATTTCGGAAGGATAGTAATCTTCAAAGCCGGCCAACCCGACTAGCGCCAGCTTGTAGGAAACCATCTTGGCAATCTGTCGCGATGTCAGTGAGGTGAACTCCATCAGAGGCAGCGCAATATTTTCCGCCAGCGTCATGGAGCTCAGGAGCGCCCCGCTCTGGAACAACACCCCGACCCGCCGCATGATCTGTTCACGCTGTCTGGCATTGGCCCGCCAGAAATCCTGTTCCCCATAAAAAATCGATCCTTTCGCGGGAGTCTGGAGTCCGATCAGGTGCATCAGCAGCGTGCTTTTACCGCAACCACTCCCGCCCATGACCACGAAAATATCCCCCCGATTGACCGTGAAATTGAGGTCCTGCTGAATCAGGAAGTCTCCATAGGCCATGGTCAGATTTTCCACGGTGATCAGGGCTTCCGTCATGGCATCAACCGCATGGACTAAATACCGAGCCGGTCACAGACCAGCGTGACAATGGAGTCGGCAACCACGATGAAGACAATGCTGGTGACGACAGCCGAAGTCGCCGCATCGCCGACTGCGGAGGCACTGCGGCCACACTGCAAACCACGCATGCAGCCCGCCAGGGCAATCAGAACCCCGAACAGGGCGCATTTAAAAACGCCGATGAAGAAGTCCGTCAGGTGAACCGATTCGGCCGTTCGATGCATGAACTGGGTCACCGGAATATCGAAAAAGGCGACACTGACCAGTCCCCCACCGATGATGCCGAGGAGATCGGAATACAGGCACAGGAACGGCATGACCAGAATCAGCGCCAGCATCCGCGGAAGCACCAGAAACTCCATCGGTGCGAAACCCATGACCCGCAAGGCGGAGATCTCCATATTGACGTTCATGGTACCGATCTGTGCGGCAAAGGTCGCTCCGGAACGGCCCGCCATGATGATGGCCGTCATCAGAGCACCCATTTCACGGGTCATGCCCAGCGCGACCAGATCGGCGATGTAAAGCTGGGCCCCGAACATGGCGAGCTGCACGGCCCCGACAAAAGCCAGGATCAAGCCCACCAACAGGCTGATCAGGGTCACAATCGGCACCGCAGAGGGACCGCACTCCTGAATCTGCAACCATAAATCGATGCGCCGGTAGCGAGCCTTGCCCGCGATCAAGGCCGATCCCGCCAGCGTCGTTTCACCCAGAAAACGGGTCAGAAAAAGACCGTCCTCCCACAATTTGCGAGCCGTCTCGCCGACCTCCGCCAGCCAGGCAATGCGGGGAACCGATCGTCTAGCTCCCTCCCTCTCGGGCACAGCCGAAGCCAGATCCAACAGTGACCGAACCCCCGACGGCATGCCACTGACATCCAGAGAGGCTTGATGGGCAGCACAAGCCTGTTCGAAATCAAGAAGAAAGGTCATGAAGGCACTATCCCAACGACCCAGTTCGCGCCCATCCAGAACCACAGATTGCGGAGCTGAGGACCCACTCAATTCAGTTACTACAGCCACCGAATCCATCAGATCGGCGAACTCCATGCACCAGTCGCCACTGAAGGATACATTCTTGCGGTTAACGCCTAGCTGGGTAACTGACCAGGTGGGTGGGGTCAAGGAATGAGTCTTTGATACAGGTGGAAAGTAAGCCAAATCATACACAATCAAAAGGGATTCCATGCAGCAAATGATCATCCTCCGGCGACCGGCCATCAGGCGCCCGGGGATAGAGTCTCAATTCATTGCCGGCGAAACATTCGGGATACAATGGCATGACTCGAATATTGGTTTCCAAGGCAGGAGCACTCCCCTTTGTCCGGCCCCCACGACGTTTTCATCTGTCATGACCCGGCATCCGCCGCAACCGTCAAACGGCTGACAGCCGCCCTGGCGGCGCGAGGTGTGTCCTGCTTTGCCTATGAAGGAGGCCACGGCAGCGACCTGCACCCCAAACTCGCCACCTCCAAAAGCTTTCTCGTTTGGGCCTCAGAGGGTTTCTTCCGGTCGCGGGCCTGTCAGACCCATCTAGCCATGGCCTGGATCGCTCGTCAGCAAGAGGCTGCCTCAGCTCCAGAGCGGATTCTGGTCGTGAACGCCGAAACCGGCCTAAAGCATATCTATCCGCTGCACCTCAGGGATCTCATGATCGCCCCTTCATCGGATCAATCCGATATACTGGACATCCCGGCACTGGCGGAAACTCTGGACCAGTTCTGCACACGATTGAACGGAACTCTTGGGGGGCTATACCCGCAAGCACCCGCCGGCTGGATCGAACCCTATGACACCGTGACGCATAGTCCCGCCCTTTTCGTCGGCAGGGAGCGTGAGTTTTGGGATATTCATGAGGGCCTGACCCACCCATCAAGAGGCGTTCATGGGCATTCTGCTTCTTTCATCGTGGTCTCCGGCGCTCCCGGATTGGGCAAATCCACCCTGACCCGGGAATATGCTTTTCGCTTCGGTGCAGCCTACCCCGGCGGAATATTTCGCCTTTCGGCACGCGAAGCAACGCCCGCGGCCAGACTCAGGGAACTGGCTGAAAACCCCGCTCTGAAACCTCAACTGCTATCCCTTCTCCGCCAAATCAGTCCCGACACCCAGCTAGATGAACAGAGCCCCCTTGCCGCATTAATCTCCGGACTGGAGCACATTCTCGACCACGCTGGCCAGCCTTTCCTCTGGATCGTCGATGACCTCCCCGAAGGGATCAACGGGCCGGTCCTCCAGCAGTGGCTGGCTCCCACCTCTCAAACCCAAAACCCGCCGCTGGGCCGAACCATTTTTGTCACCCGCAGCCCACGCTATGACCATCGGGGGGAACCGATCCATCTGCCGATTCTCGATGAAACCGCCGGACTCCTGGCAATCACTCAGGACAAGGCACCCGGACGCGGCGAGGAAATGGACGCCGCGATCTGGTTGAGTGATGCGGTAGGCCGACATCCGCGATTCATCGCCATGATGGCCACCCTGGCCGAAGGACATCGTCGCCATCGCCGGGCTACCTTCAACTGGCTGCTACAGAAACTGGAAAAGAAGAACAAACCCGCCAGCGAATTCAGCCAACACTGGCCCGGACAGTTTCCTGAATCACGGGAAACTGCCTGCGCTGCACTGATTCTCGAAAGCCTGAGGGCGCTGGGAGGGGCCGGCCGGGACATACTGAGACTGGCCGCAGAACTGAGCGATGCCCCGCTGCCCCTGGATTTCCTGACCGAATGCCTGGTACTCAGCGGCCTGAGCGCAGACGACCGCAAAGAGGACCTCTTCACCATTTTCCTCAACGAGCCACAGGAAGTTCCCCTGTCGCCCGACGCCGCACGCATCTATGTCGAAGAGGGCGCCAGGAGCCTGGTGAAGCATGGCCTGGGAACACGGACAGATAACGCATTGCAGATCTATGAGTTGGCCGGCAGGGCCATCAATGAGGTGGTGACCGTCTCACCTCGACAGCTCCTGCTGAAAGAGTCCGCGCTACAGGCCCTCTACATCATCGCGGAGTCGTGTCATGCCAGCCGGGATTGGAGCCGCCTTGACGCACTGGCGGCTCACGGAAGAAAACTGACCGAGGATCTGCGCGACCGTCCGATAGAAGCCGACGACAGCGCGGCAGAGGTCACCGGCCGCATTCGTCTGGCTCTCCACCTTGCCGACCTGGACCTCATGCAAGGCGCGCGCAAACGCGCCATGCAATGGTATAGGGCTGCCAGTGCCTACCTGGTCAGAGCCATGGCAATCGATCCGCAGAATGGCGCACGGCAACGGGACTTTGCCCGCACTCAGGAGCAGTTGGGTGACCTGCTGGTGGAACAGAAGGATCCCTCATCGGCGCTGGATCATTACCGTAAAAGCCTGGGGATGCGCACCTTCATCGCCAAACAGGAAACCCTGGGACAGGATCGCCTGCGCGATCCACTGCGACTGAATATCAAGATCGGAAGCCTGCAAAAGGAACTGGGTGACATGGAGGGCGCCCTGCAGAGCCAGCAAGCCGTTCATGGACTGATCGGCAAACTCCTCCACCTTGCGCCGGAAGACAGCTCGCTGGAATTCGATCTGGCCACCAGCCACGCCGATCTGGCGGAACTGAATATCGCACTGAAGAACAGCGAAACGGCCATGACCCAGCTGGAGCATGCCCTCGCCCATTTCGAGAAACTGGCCGAGGCCCACCACGAGCAGGTGCGGTTCACGCGGGCACCGGCCGCCATCCACAATCGTATCGGCGACATGCTGCGCGCCAAGGATGACCTCTCCGGGGCACTCAATCGCTACCGCACCGCACTGGCGATTGCCGACAACACAGCCCACATCCAACCCGACAACCCTGAATGGCAAAGGGATGTCGCACTTTGCCACAACAACCTGGGCGATACGCTGAATGGCCTGGACGATCCCGCCGAGGCCGACCATCATTTTCAATGCTTTTTGGTGATCGCCGAAAATCCGGCGCATCAGTCGGCTTTCGATGGCATTCGCCGCCGCGAAATCGCGACGGTTCTGATCAAACTCGGCCGCGGCCGCGAGTTGGAAAAAAACACCGCTGCTGCCCTTGCCCGATATCAGACTGCTCGCGGCATTATCGAAAAGTTGGCCATTGAATTTCCGGAAAACAGCCTGCTTCGGGAAGATCTCGGCTGGCTTCGTCACAAGATCGAGCGTTTGACCGAACGACACGAGGCCGATCTGCGAAGACTGGCCCGCATTCAGGCCACCGAATCGAAACCAGCCCCTTGAAAACCGGTCTGATTGTCATCGCTGACGGCTTTTAAGGATAATAGCCGACCGACTCACCCTCCCCGCCGAACCCCCTTCGAATGAAAAAACGTCTGGAAGAATTACTGCAGGACGCCGTCGCCATCCTCAAAAGCAATGGGGATCTGCCCACTGAATTGGAACCTGAATGCCTGATTGAAAGGGCCCGCGACGCCCAGCATGGCGATTTCGCCACCAATCTGGCCATGACGTTGGCCAAGCCGGCCCGCAGCAACCCGAGGGCGCTTGCGGAAAAAATCATCGCCGCCCTGCCAGCGGACCCCGCCGTCATCAGGGTCAAGATCGCCGGCCCTGGCTTCATCAATTTCTTTATCGACCCGCAGGCGCAGTTCGGCATCATTCGGGACATTCATGAGGCCGCCCATGAGTTCGGCAAGAGCCACAGCGGTGCCGGCCAGCGGGTGCAGGTGGAATTCGTCTCCGCCAACCCGACCGGCCCGCTGCATGTCGGTCATGGCCGCGGTGCGGCCTATGGCGCGGTGGTTTCCAACCTGCTGGCGGCGATCGGTTGTGAGGTGCATCGCGAGTATTACGTGAATGATGCCGGCCGGCAGATGGACATCCTCGCCGCCAGCGTGTGGCTGCGTTATCTGGAGGAATGCGGCGAGAGTCTGGTGTTTCCCAGCAATGGCTATCGCGGCGAGTACGTGCGCGCCATTGCCTTCGACCTGCACAAGGCCCAGAGCGAACGCCTGCGTCGGCCGGCGGCCGAGGTTTTCGCCGGCATCCCCGCCGACGAGCCGCAGGGCGGCGACAAGGAACTGCATATCGACGCGCTGGTGGCCCGGGCCAAGGAGTTGCTTGGCCCGGCTGACTATCGTTTGGTGTTCGACGCCGGCCTCAACGATATCCTCGCCGACATCCGCCAGGATCTGGAGGAGTTCGGCGTCCACTACGAGGAGTGGTTTTCCGAGCGCAGCCTGACTGACTCCGGCGCCGTGCAGCGTTCACTCGACACGCTGCAGACGGCCGGATACCTGTATCAGCAGGGCGGCGCCACCTGGTTCGCTTCGACCCGCCTCGGCGACGAAAAAGACCGCGTGGTGGTGCGCGAGAACGGCCAGATGACCTATTTCGCCTCCGACATCGCCTACCACATGCAAAAGCTGGAGCGCGGCTTTGATCGCATCATCAATATCTGGGGCGCCGACCATCACGGCTACATTCCCCGGGTAAAGGCGGCCATCGAGGCGCTGGGCGGCGAGCGGGACAAGCTGGACGTGCTGCTGGTGCAGTTCGCCGTGCTTTATCGCGGCGAGGAAAAGGTGCAGATGTCTACCCGCTCCGGCGAGTTCGTCACCTTGCGCCAGTTGCGCAACGAGGTCGGCAAGGACGCGGCCCGCTTCTTCTACGTCATGCGCAAGTCCGACCAGCACATGGACTTCGACCTCAAGCTGGCCACCTCGCGCACCAACGAGAACCCAGTCTATTACGTGCAGTACGCCCACGCCCGGGTGTGCAGCGTGTTCCGCCAACTCGATGAGAAGGGCCTGCCGCGCAACCTCCCGAACGGCATGGGGCACCTGAGCCGGTTGACCGAACCGCACGAGAACGCCCTGGTGACCACGCTGGCGCGCTATCCGGAGGTGGTCGAGCAGTCCGCAATGCAACATGCGCCGCATCATCTGATTCATTACCTGCGCGAGCTGGCCGCCGAACTGCATGGCTATTACAACTCGCACCAGTTCCTGGTCGAGGATGCCGATCTGCGCGACGCCCGCCTGAACCTGATCGCAGCGGTGCGGCAGGTCATTGCCAACGGGCTGGCGCTGCTCGATGTTTCAGCACCGGAATCGATGTAATCCCATGTCGAAAGATCTGAAGCATCGTGTCCCGGGTTTTCAGCAAAAGAAGAAAACCAAACTCGCCTTTCCCCGGCTAGGATGGGTACTTTTGGCGGTGGCGGCCCTCGCCGGCCTGGCCGCGATGATTCTCCCGCGATACCTGCCGATGTCGCCCCAAAGCAGCCCCTCGCCGCCCGCCTTGCCGGTTGCCTCAATGCCGGAACCGCAATTCAGCTTTTTCAAGCTACTCCCGGACAGCGAAAGGAAGATTCCGGAAAGCGAGATCAACAGCGAGAAGCGGGAGGTCCGTCTTGGAAAAACACCCGTCGCGGGCCAGTATTTCCTTCAGCTGGGCGCCTTCAGGAGTCAGGAGCAGGCCGAGGCCTTGAAGGCCCGACTGGAAGAGTTCGCGAAACTCAAACCCCGTCTGGAACAGATCAAGCTGGAATATGCCAGCTGGTACCGGGTCAAGCTTGGACCTTACCAAACCATCCCCGACGCCAATCAGGTCCGGCTGTTTCTGCGAGACAGGAAGATCGACAGCATCATGCAGGCGCCGGCAAACTGACCCGATCCTGACTATCCGACCCCGGCCACTCAATCGAAAACACCATGAGAATACTTCACACCATGATCCGGGTAGGCAATCTGGATCGCTCCATTGCCTTTTACACCGAAGTGCTGGGTATGCGCCTCTTGCGCCAGCACGATTACCCGGAAGGCAAGTTCACCTTGGCGTTCGTCGGCTATCAGGACGAAAAGGACGGCGCAGTGATCGAATTGACCCACAACTGGGACACCGATCATTACGACCTTGGCAGCGGCTTCGGCCATATTGCGATTGAAGTCGACGATGCCGCCCGAGCCTGTGAACTAACCCGCCAGCGCGGCGGAAGCATCCTGCGTGAAGCCGGGCCGATGAAACATGGCTCGACCATCATTGCCTTCATAGCCGACCCGGATGGCTACAAGATCGAGTTCATCCAGAAGGGCAGCGGGACGCATTGACCTTCGGCCGACTTAAAGCCCTGAGATGCCCATTACCACCGATATTGCCCTGGCCGTCGAGCGGCTTCGCCAGGGCGGCGTGGTGGCCTTTCCGACCGAAACCGTCTATGGCCTTGGCGCGGATGCCAGCAACCCTGACGCGGTGCAACGGATATTTGCCATCAAGGGTCGGCCCACCAGCCATCCGTTGATCGTCCATATCGGCGACGCCGATAGGATGGCGGAATGGGCAAGGGAGATCCCCCCCGCCGCCAAACGACTGGCCGATCGTTTCTGGCCCGGTCCGCTCACGTTGATACTCAAGCGCGGGAAGGCACCGCTGGAGGTGACCGGCGGGCAGGACAGTGTCGGTCTCCGCATGCCCGATCACCCGGTAGCGCTGGCCTTGCTCCGCGGCTTTGGCGGAGGCATCGCGGCCCCCTCGGCCAATCGTTTCGGCCGGGTCAGTCCGACCCGCGCCGACCACGTCCACGACGAATTCGGCGAGTCGGTCGATCTGATCCTGGAAGGGGGTGACTGCACGGTTGGCCTGGAATCCACCATCCTCAGCCTGCTGGACGAACAGCCACGGTTGCTCAGGCCAGGGGCGATTGCCATCGCCGAGCTGGAAGCCGCCATCGGCATGCCTATTCTCGGCCCCCAGGAGCGTGGCGATATCCGCGCACCCGGCTTGCTCGAATCCCATTACGCACCCGATACGCGACTGCTTCCCCGTCCTCCGGAAGAGCTGGCGGCGACTGTCCTTGAATTGACGGAAACGGGTCTGCGTGTGGCCGTGATGGCCCGCACCGTCTCCGCGGCCGATCTGCCCGCCGGGACAAATCTGCTGACCATGCCGATTGAACCGGCGGACTATGGGCGGGCACTCTATGCCAGTCTGCGCCGCCTGGACGATGGGGACTTCGATATCATCGTGATCGAGCAGCCGCCGTCCACAGAAGCCTGGCGAGCAGTGAACGACCGGCTGGGAAGGGCCAGTCATGGCGCATCCAGCTAAATCCCTCAGATTACCTCAGTTATCCGAGACCACATCATGATGACCCTAGGCGAACTCGCCGACCTGATTCCCGACGCCAAACTGATCGGCGATGCCGCCGTCGTTTTCAAGGATGTCAGCACCGACACCCGCAACCTGCCGCCGCACTGCCTGTTCTTCTGCCTGAAGGGCGAGCGTTTCGACGCCCATGACTTCGCCGACCAGGCCGTGGCCGGCGGCGCCGTGGCGCTGGTGGTCGACCGCCGGCTGGACCTCGACGTGCCCCAGGTGGTGGTCCCGGACGCCCGCCTGGCGCTGGGTTCGGCAGCGGCCGGCTGGCGGGCGCGCTTCAATATTCCGGTGATCGCCGTCACCGGCAGCAATGGCAAGACCACCGTCACCCAGATGCTGGCCACCATCCTGGCCACGGCGGCGGGCGAGGACGGCCGGCTGGCGACACGCGGCAATCTCAACAACGACATCGGCCTGCCGCTGACGCTGTTTCGCCTGCGCCCCGAGCATCGCTATGCCGTGGTCGAGCTGGGTATGAATCATCCCGGCGAGATTGCCTATCTGGCCAGCATCGCCCAGCCGACCGTCGCCCTGGTCAACAACGCCCAGCGCGAGCATCAGGAATTCATGGGCACGGTCGAGGCCACCGCCCACGAGAACGGCGCGTCCATCGCGGCGCTGCCCGCCAGCGGTGTCGCCGTATTTCCGGACGATGACGACTGCGCGGACATATGGCGCCGATTGGCCGCCGACCGTCGCTGCCTCGATTTCGGCTTCCGCCAGCCGGTAGCGGTCGGCGCCCGGTTCGAGTCGATTCCCGGCGGCCTCAAGCTCGGTCTGGACACAACCAAGGGGTCGATCGAATGCCGCCTGCACCTGGTCGGCGCCCACAATGCCCATAACGCGGCCGCCGCCGCCAGCGCCGCCCTGGCCGCCGGCATCGCGCCCGACATCATCCGGCGGGGGCTGGAAGCCTTCACTCCGGTCAGCGGCCGCGGCGTCATCCGTCAGGCACGGGCCGGCGCGACCGTTATCGACGACACCTACAATGCCAATCCCGATTCGGTTCGCGCCGCCATCGAACTTCTGGCCGCGCTCGAAGGTCCCCGCGTGCTGGTGCTGGGCGACATGGGCGAGGTCGGCGAGCAGGGTCCGGAATTTCACGCCGAGATCGGCGGCTATGCCCGCGAACAGGGCTTGCATGCGCTGCTGGCGCTGGGCGAACTGACCCGCGAGGCAGTCTCCGCCTTCAGCGATCCGGCCGGCCGGCATTTCAGCGACATCGACGCGCTCATCGACCAAGCCCACCAACTGGCCGGGCCCGGCGCGACTCTGCTGGTCAAGGGGTCGCGCTTCATGAAGATGGAGCGGGTGGTGCAGGCGCTGTGCGACTGAACCGTAGACCCACGATTCGACCCCGGTAACCCGACTCGGCCATACGGACCCCAACGCCATGCGTCATGCCAGCCTTTCCGACCTGACGTTCGGCAGCCGCTTCGTCGAGGCGCTGCCGGCCGATCCCGACACCCGCAACATTCCCCGGCAAGTCCACGGGGCCTGCTGGTCGAACGTGGCGCCCACGACAGTCCCCGCGCCGCGCCTGCTGGCGCATTCCGCCGAAGTGGCCGCCGATCTGGGCCTTGGCCCGGAGGCTTATGCCGACCCGGTGTTTGCCGCAGTGCTGGCCGGCAACCGGCTGCTGCCGGGCATGGTCCCGCATTCCACGTGTTATGGCGGACATCAGTTCGGGAACTGGGCCGGCCAGCTCGGCGACGGCCGCGCCATCAATCTCGGCGAGGTGCGCGGCCTTGATGGTGTCCATCGCACCCTGCAACTCAAGGGCGCCGGACCGACACCCTATTCGCGCACGGCCGATGGGCTCGCGGTGCTGCGTTCCTCCATTCGCGAATTCCTCTGCAGCGAGGCCATGCACCACCTGGGAGTGCCGACCACCCGCGCACTAAGTCTGGTCGCCACCGGCCGGGAAGTCGTCCGCGATATGTTCTACGACGGCCATCCGCGCCTGGAACCCGGCGCGGTTGTCTGCCGGGTCGCGCCCTCCTTCACCCGTTTTGGCCACTTCGAGATCCTTGCCTCCCGCGGCGAGCACGAGTTGCTTCGGCAACTGGCCGATTTCACGATCCGCGCGGATTTCCCCTATCTGGCGGTGACGCCAGGCGCCAACGGCTACGCAGAATGGTTCGAGGACATTTGTCTCCGCACCGCCAACCTGATCGTCGAGTGGCAGCGGGTCGGCTTCGTGCATGGCGTGATGAACACCGACAACATGTCCATCCTTGGACTGACCATCGATTACGGCCCCTACGGCTGGGTCGATGACTACGACCCGGACTGGACGCCCAACACCACCGATGCCGGCGGCCGGCGCTACCGCTTTGGCCATCAGCCGCGCATCGCCTACTGGAATCTGGTTCAGCTTGCGAATGCCCTGCATCCGCTGATCGGCGCGGTCGAACCCCTGCAGACCGGGCTGGACGGCTACGTGGCACGGTACGAAGCAGCCTGGACCGAGATGATGGCCCGCAAGCTGGGCATTAGGCGCCACGACCCAGCTCTGGACGATGAACTGATCAGCGAACTTCTAGCGCTGCTGCCGCTGGCCGAGACCGACATGACGATTTTCTTTCGCGAACTCGCGGGAGTCGGCCCGAACCAGGCGGATGGTGTCGAGACCGATATCCTGGCGCCGTTAATGGCGGCCTGGTACCAGCCGGACAAGATCCCGCCGGAACTTCGCCTGCGCTGGCTGAACTGGCTGCGGCGCTATGCCGGCCGGCTGCGGCTGGACGGCGAAGCCGACGGCGATCGTGTTACGCGCATGCACGCAGCCAATCCGCGTTATGTGCTGCGCAACTACCTAGCCCAAGAGGCCATCGACCGAGCCGAACAGGGCGACGCTTCGGGCATCACCGAGCTGCTGAACGTGCTGCGCCGGCCCTGCACCGACCAGCCCGGCCGCGAGGCGTTTGCCGAAAAACGGCCTGACTGGGCACGCAACAAGCCGGGGTGCTCGATGCTGTCCTGCAGTTCCTAGAGACCTCCTTTTCGCCCCAGGACGGTGCGTCCCGGCTCAAGCTGGAAGCACACGCGCACAAGTTCCGCCCTCCAGTCATGAATCACGTCGCTAGCCATCGTGCTGGCACGGTATCTACTGCCAAGTAAACAGACTGAGTCTCTCCTTCTCAGTCGATACACCTGCGTGGATGCTCCGTTGGAGCATCCTCCCTTTTTTCGCTTACGAACATTACCGGAGGGACAGGCCATGGCTGCTACCGCAATTAGCTCAAACCCGAGGACTGTCGAACGTGAAGGCTTGATGTTCTACCGGGAAAACCACGCCCCATCCGCTCGCCAGGACGACAGTGACCTGGGGGCTATCGCCCGGTTTTACCGCCACATTTACCCGGCGCTCGCTGTTGACCCGAAGGCACCTGAAGCCTGGCTGGAGTCACTCATCCAGCGGAACAGCTGGTTACGTTGAATAACGGCCCACCATTCACATGGCGCCCCCGGCCCCGGGGGCAAACCTCACATTTGTTTCCATAAAGAAAACAGTCAATCGAATTTAAAGCCATTTACCTTCTGTTATAGTCACAATCGACTTCAACAACCCAAGTAGGTAAACCATGGAAATTTTCATTCTTGCATTTGTCATTGTGGTCGCGATGGCTACCGTCGACCTTCCTAACCCATCCAAGTCCGTCGAAGCGAACCATGACTGAGTTGCCAGAACATAACACTTCCTCTCCTCCTCCCAGCCCCGGTTTCCGGGGCTTTTTTTTGGTTCATCGTTAGCCGCTGATAGCAGATTGATACCGACGACTTCAGCGCCAATGCACCGAAGGTCAACGTGAAGCCGAACCGAAAGACGAATCGTCACCTCGGGTGGAAAACCGGTCATTGGCAAACCTGCCCCAAATACGCGAACATTCCCGTCATTCCAAACCCGCAAAATCGGTTCGCACATTGCCTATGCCATGGCCAACCCGAGTCAAGTCAGCTCAAAGAGGCCAAGGGTCATCAGCTACCGAGGAACATTCCCTGATCTCACCGGCGCATAACCGCACCAACCTCCCATTGATTGATGATCTCGCTCACCAATGCGCACGCTGGCACGAGGGCAAAATCAGCGGAGCAGCCTATGCGGCGAGCTACTTTCTACTGTGGCAAATGGACCGGCATGGAGCCCGCTTCGCCTCCCGCCGCCATCGGTGCAGCCATAGACCCGATGAGCGACTTTGGCGCGAACATCTTCTCTCAGCCCATGGGAAAGCACTGGACGAATCATTGATCGACTGGCTTAGCGATGCCCGCTTCTTCAAAATCATCCCTTCCGTGCCCATCGCGCTGCGCAGCTGGGTCCTCGGGGACTGGCCGCTGACACTGCTCACCCGCATTCCATCCCCTCTCGAAGTTCTTGGCATGCAGATTCAAGGCACCCGGCCGGTCACGGTCATCAGCAAATTCCCCCGGGCGGTTCAGCCGGTCCTCGGCAAGGCCAATGGCTTCGAATTCCTCATCCACGACCTGGAGCATGCCTGGAAATTCTTTCATGACCCCACGGAGCATCAAGCTCAACGTCACTTCTTTCGACTCCTGCAACGGGCTCATGAGGCCGGTCATTTCACGGCCTATCTGCACGACGCGATTTTTGCCGAGAAGTTTGATTACCTCATCAGCGACATGAACACCCACCCGGTTCACGGATTACGATATTTCCATGCCGTGCTGGTGGAATGCCTGCTGCGCCGGGAAGGCAAAAGCTTGAGGGAACCCCTGTCGCCGGGGGCCAAACAGGAGATCATTCAACTGATCCGTCAACTGGCGAGGGCATGGGCACTTGAAGAGCGCGAAACGCATGCGCTGCTGGCACTGACGGGCGATGACTTTACCGAAGCGACCGCCATGACCCTGGAGCAGTACTTTTTCAAGCAGGCAAATCGGACCGGCCATCTTGCGAACACAAGTACCAGCGTGACACCGAATTTATCCATGCACCCCATTCGACAAGAGACGGGCTGCCCGATGCTCACCCCGGGTGAAGCATGAGCCGAATGGAGCGTATCTATCAGATCGATCAGCTACTGGCCAGCCGGAAGGCTGTGTCGGGACGTGAACTGAGAGAGACACTGGGCATTGCCGAACCGACCTTGAAGCGGGATATCGTCTACATGCGCGACCGGCTGCATGCACCGATCATCTATGACCGTGCGCTCAAGGGCTACCGCTTTGAATCAAATCAGCCATCCATGGGGCCCGCCTACGAGCTCCCCGGACTGTGGTTTTCCGCAGAGGAAATTCATGCCCTGCTGACCATGCAGCACTTGCTGACCCACCTTGATGCGGGCGGCCTGCTCGGTCCGCACATACAGCCCTTGCTCGCACGATTGCAGGCCATGCTGCAGAGTGGTAACGAACCGGCCAACCACATCCAGCAACGGGTCAGAATCCTGGCCATGGGTGCCCGCGACTTTCACATCCAGCATTTCCAGCGCATCGGCTCGGCCTTGCTGCGGCGAAAACGCCTGCGAATCGAATACCAGGCCCGAGGCCATGGCGAAACCAGCCAGCGGGCTATTTCACCGCAGCGGCTCATCCATTACCGGGACAACTGGTATCTGGATGCCTGGTGTCATTTGAGGGAGGGACTCCGTTCCTTCGCCATGGATGCCATCCTTGAAGCCGAGGAACTGGACGTCGAGGCCATCGAAATTCCATCCGACGCGCTCGATACCGCCTTGAGTCAGGGATATGGCATTTTCTCCGGCGAGAAGGTCGCATGGGCCACATTGCGGTTCAGTCCGGAACGCGCCCGGTGGGTAGCCAAGGAACACTGGCATCCGCAACAAAAGGGAAAATGGCTGCCGGATGGCGGCTATGAGCTGAAAATCCCCTATAGCAAGGAACCCGAGCTCATCATGGACATTCTCAAACATGGGCGGCATTGCACCGTCATCGGCCCGCAAGTCCTTGTCGACCGCGTGACGGAAGAGCTGCGCGCCAATCTAAAGGGTTATGCGGCCTTTAATGAAATTATCACGACAGCTCGGGAGATGAATCTCGAAAAATGAACCAACGCTTCATCACCCTTGATGACGAAGCCGAGCACCGCGAGAGCATCAAGGGTTCTACCTTTTTGGCGTATGCCCGACACATCAGGACGACCGAGGAGGCAAACCGGTTTCTGCAAACCTTGATTCAGCGACATCCGGAGGCTTCCCACCTGTGCTGGGCTTACCGCATGGGCCAACAGTACCGTTACAGCGATGGTGGAGAACCGACGGGCACGGCCGGACAACCCATATACAAAGTAATCGAAGGACAAGGACTCGACTTCGTTGTGGTCGGTGTGATTCGTTATTTTGGCGGGACCCTGCTGGGCGCGGGCGGATTGATGCGCGCCTACGGGGGTACGGCAAGCGAAGCACTGCGGAAGGCGAATCGGCGCGAGGAATTTCCGCGCCTCCGGATCGCGGTCGAAGTCTTCTTCGATCAACTCGGCACCTTGTATCGATGCCTGGACAGCCATGGCGCCGAACAGCGGGTCGAAGACTACACCGAGCAGGGTGTTCGGGTCATCTGCCAAATGCCCAGTGAGAAATTCGATGCCTTCGAGATCCAGCTTCGCAATGCGACCCGCGACCAATTTGATCTGAAGCGTTTCTGACGAACACGCCTCGAATGATCCCCGGTAAAAAAACCCGGCTCAAGGCCGGGTTTCTGGTCTGGCGGTAAATCCACCGGATGGGGAGGGAACACCCTCGGCTAAGGCCTTTCGGCCATCCAGCGCTCCAAACGCCTTTCAGCATCACGATCAATCACTCTGACCGCCTGACGTGGTTCAGCCACATCAATGCTCAAAATCAGCGAGATCGCTACCAAGGTCAGGCTCAGAATCATCAGTTCCATGGATTTCCTCACAAGGTAAGCGGCAAATGCCGACGATTCGGACGCCGGGCCATTGCAAAAAGTTCCAGCACATCTCGGCAGCCCTCTCTTCTCGCTTGTGCCCAACGTCAAGATTTCGTTGTAACCCGGAGCAATAGGGCGATTACTTGCTCTCCACAGGGGGGTCATCGCCAGACTCAACCGTCGACTTGCCAATGGCCGAGTAGGCCGGACACCAACGTAACATGGAAGTCACAATCAACAGAAGCCCCAACAGAATAAAAAGGATACTGTCCAGCATCCATGCGAGCACAAGCACCGCAACACCCGCACCCAACCGTATCTGCTGATCCTTTTTACCCACATTCAACTCACGTTTCAGCATGCGATTGACATCAAAATTCATGGCAACTCTCCTCAATAGTGGTTATTTCTTTATTTGTATGACCTGGCGATGCCGTCCTTGACAAGGCCGACGCGACACTATCACGACTAGACGTCCAGGAATCATTGACTCGCGGCAGTTCCGGACCAAGGTCAAACTGTCTCACAAGATAGACACAGGAAGCTCATCAGCCGCTAGACTGCCCACTTCTTATCTTCAACGCGAGACTCGACACCATGGCGCGCGCCCTCACTCAATCAGATCTCATCAGCCCATGGCGTCGCTACTTTGCCCGGATGATCGATCTCCTCCTGATGGCCTTGCTGAGTTATTTCGGCGTCGAAGCCATGAAATCCAGCGGTCTGCTGTATCCGATTGGGGCCTTCGCTTCCTTCAACCCACTGCTGTTTGACGCGGCCGTTTGCTTCGTCTGGATAGGGGTCGAATACCTGCTGCTGAGAGGACTCGGCAATACCCCGGGAAAGGCGTTATTGGATCTTCGAATCAAATCCATCCATAGCCAGGGCAACCTCCTGTCCAGAGGATTTTCGGTGTGGTTTTGGGGAATGGGAGCGGGGCTGCCAGTACTGACTCAACTTTGCAATATCGCCGCACACTTTCGACTGCGCAATCGGGGAATCACCCGCTGGGATGCGAACCACGGTTTTGAGGTGATTGGAAATCCCTTGACCTGGTGGCGCAAGGGGTTGGCCGCACTACTGGTTCTGGCGGGGATCGGCTTCGTCACGATCCAGCAGATGCGTTGGAACGAAATCCAGCCCATGCACGAGGCGCTGGTCAACAGCCTCAATGCGGGCCGGTATGCCGCTTTCCTGGTCGAGGATTATTACCAGCAGCACGGCAAGATGCCGACCGATCTCGACGGATTGATCCCGCCCAAACACACCAGCCAAGGCACCCAGCTCTCGATTGACCGGAACAACGGTACCCTCCATATCCGCCCCACCCTGCCCGGGATGCAAACCCGTCGACTGTTCCTGATCCCGCACCCCACCAGCGACAAGAAACTTGTCTGGGAATGCCGCAGCGACGAGTTTCCCATCGAGTACCTGCCCGCCGGCTGCGAATTCAAAGCCTATATGCCGGCCCGCGCCGTAGCGCCCGAGGCCGCGCCCACGCCGGCCAAACCCCAGACTCGCCGCTAGTCAGCGCTCCCCGACCGGCGCGCTCCAGGCATCGGAAACCAGCGTGTCGACACCGCTGCCGGTCAGCGATTCCAGGAAGGCCACCAGGCTGTCGATGTCATCGGCGCCGAGATGCAAGGGCTGGATGAGAGGATCGAGATTTTCGTTGGCCACGCCGCCCCGGTTGTAGAACTCGACCACCTCAAGCAGCGTCGCCAGCCCACCATGATGCATGTATGGTGCGGTGAGCGCGGCATTGCGCAGGGACGGCGTCCGGTATTTCCAGCGATCCGCCGGGTTTTGCGTGATCTCGTATCGACCCAGGTCACCGGGCCGAGTCTCGGCGACCTGGCCGATGCTGGCCGCAGACAGATCAAATGTCACACCGGGCGCCACCTGAACCGGAGTAGTGGCAGGTTCGCGGCGCATGCTTTCCTGATATCCGAGCCCGGTATTGTGCAACTGGTTATCAGTGAATAGCGCCGACTTGGCTCCGATCGTATGACATTGCACACAGCCGGCCTTGCCGGCGAATAGCGCGTAACCCCGCTGCGCCGCCGGCGACAACGCATCGGCTCTATGGCCGTAATGCCAGCGATCGAAGGGTGCATCCCCGGATACCAGTGTCCGCTCATAGCTGGCAATCGCCTGCCCGACCGCGTCCATGCTCGGCCCACGACGGAAAGCCTTTTCGAAAAGACCCCGATAATCCGGCAGCGACTTCAGCTTGTCGATGACAGCCCCGACGGACGGGTTGCCCATCTCGTTGGCCGCCAGGAAAGGTCCCCAGACCTGATTCTCCAGCGTAGATTCGCGACCGTCGTGGAACAGCGAAGTCAGATAGACCACGTTGTAGATCGTCGGCGCATTACGGCGCACTGTGCGGCCTTCGATACCGATGGCGGTGGCCTGCTCCTGACTGGTGAAACCCTGCTCCGGAATGTGGCACATGGCGCAGGAAAAAGTCTGATTCAAGGACAGCCGCCGGTCGTAGAACAGCTTGCGGCCGAGCGCAATTTTCTCCCGCGTCATCGGATTGTCCGCCGGGGTCGGCAAGGGTGGCAGCCCCAGGACCGGGTGACGTGCCCACCGGAAGAGATCAGCCGGCGGGCCCTGGCGCTGCGCCAGCGCCGCCGAGTTCGTTTGGTAGTCCGGACGCTCATAACCCGATTTGTCGTCCCCCGCCCGAATCGGCGCGGAGGCCGGCGCGTTCGCCGCCGGCCTTGCTGGCGCGCTCGATTCCAGCCGCAGCGTTTCGATATCCGCCAGCACCAGATCGGGATGCAGAACCGAGACGGTGTAGCTGTTGCGAATCCGGCGCTGCTCGTCGATCAGGTAAACCCGCAGCAGATGCGAAAACTTGCCCGTGGGATGGCCTTGCGCGTCCACTTCCCGGTCCACGGATTGCTGATAGTCACGCAGGATTGGTTGCAACTCGGTCTCCGAGCGCGTGGTCAGAAAATGCCAGTCGATGCCGCCCGACTGAAAGCTCTCGCCATATTTCGCCATCACTTCGGGCTTGTCATGCGCGGGATTGAAACTCAGCGTGATCAACCGCAAGCGGTCCTTCAACTCCGGACGGGCCGTCAATGCCGACTTGATGCGATGCAGCACCATCGTCGCCAGCGGGCAGCCATTGGCATCGTCGCAGGTCGCATAAATGAAGCTCAGCAACACCATGCGGTCCGCATACAATTGGTGCAGCGTAGCCGGCTGACCGCTCGACTCCAGCACCTGCCCGTCGGCCGCCTCGCCCAGACTCGGCAGCGCGTAACTGCCGGGCTGGGGCGGGGAATAGGGCAATGTGCCATAGCCGGGGGCCTGTGGGTGCGGCTCATCGGCAGCCATGGAAAAGGATGAGGCGAACGCCAATACCAGCAGAAGCGACAAAGTGCAGCGACGGCAAGTTTCTGTCTTCATCATTTACAACTCACCTGGAGGAAGCCTTCCTGACGAACTATCAGGAATTTCCGTTTGGCTGCCTCCGGCTGGAGTTCACTTTGGGCAAACAGGGTTTTCAAATGCTGGTTGATGGTTGGCAATTTGACCTTGAGCACCCTACTAATCCAGACAGCATTTCTTGTATTTCTTGCCGCTGCCGCAGGGGCATGGGTCGTTCCGGCCCACCTTGGCGGGCGGTTCGAGAGCAGAGGGGTGCAGGGCCGGCAGATCGTGACGATTCAGTTGACGTCGTAACTCGTTGTAAAGGTCGACGAACTCCCGGTTACCTGGTCCGCTGGGTGTGTATCGTTCCCATACGCCTGGGCAAGCCAGGGCCGTTTGCAGTTGCGTCAAAGCCTGCTCCTGTTTACCCAGACGCATCAACTGACCCGCCAGGAGCGTGACCACATCCACCGCCTTGGGGTGTCGTTGGATCGCGGGTAACAGATGGGACACGGCGGCCCGTGGACGATTCAATGCTGGGAGGATCAACCCCAGCTTGAGGTGACTAACCCAATCATCCGGGTTTGCCGCGATGCGTTCACGCAGACGTTGGAGGGCAACCGCCATGGGAGCGACGTCGTTATCCAGACGACAGCTCATGGGCTTTACCCGGATATCCTGGTCGGGTTGCGTCAGCAAGGAAAAAGACTCAGGGATCAGTCTGCCGAATGCCTCTTGGGTGAATTCGAATTCAACCCATTCGTGACAATTTTTGCAGGGATGCTCGTCCGCGATCAGGTAGGGAATGCCTTCTGCCTGACTGGGCGGCACGACGACCCCCAGGGTGGGATAACGATGCTCGGCCCCACACGCGGGACAGCGTAACTTGAGCATCAGCGGCCCTGGCTCGGACTTGCCCTCCGCGAACGACATCAGGGCCCGGGAGACCCTTTCCCGCTCCGAGATAACGCGTTGATGGACGACTTCGACTTCGGGATCATCGCTGGCCAGGAGTCGCGCCTGCACGTAATAGGCTTGGTCGATCAGCGGCGATTGTTCATGAAGAACCGCCTTGAGCCGACCCAGCAAGCGCGGGTCGGGAACGGCTTCCAGCAAGCCGCAAAAGAGATCGGTCTGACTCATGATGAGGCGGTCAAAATGAGCTAGCGCAAACTCGACGGCCCCTTGCCCACCCACGGGTTCGATCACCCCAAGACCAAAAATCCGTTGGGAGTCATCAAGACGATCCCAGGCGCTAATGAGGGCTTCCTGCGCCGGCACCCCGATTTTGGTGAGGGCTCTCATGGCCTCCTCGCACAGGAAGTCACCGTGGGCTTCTCCCATGGACTCGATCAGCGCCGGGATGAAGGCGGCATCCCCGATCTCGCCCATGGCCCAGACCAAGGTACTGCTGCCATAGTTTTCATCCTGCTTAACGAGACGGTCCGACAGCGCCTGTCTTGACTCATTGGTATCGAAGTCAAGCAGATGCTGCTTGAGGCTGACCTTCCACGGATTTTCCTTGAGGTCGGCGGCCAGCAGATCGAGGGTGGTCTCCAGGCACAAACCGGCAGGGGAGAAGTCCGTTAGCAGGCTGGCCTCCAGCAGGGCTGCCACCGCGACCTGACAAACCTCTTCAGGGTCAAGATACTGCCGTAGCACCGCGTCAGGGGCCAGCAGCCCTGAGAGCCTTTGACAACCCTCTGATTTTTGGCCGTATGCATTCAGCAATGACTCGAGTTCACTCACCTCCGGCGGATGAATTAACCAAGCCTCCCACTGCTCCAAAGGCGTGCCAGGTTCAAACCAAGGGGAGAGAAGTACCAGTGATTGCTCAGACTCTGAGCGGGCCTTGGCAAATACCAGATCGAGCAAACTATCCCGGCCGAAGAAACCTTGAAACAGCGAGCAAAGAAGAGCATCGGGTACGAATTCCTCTTCGGACGATGGGAGGCTCGCATCAAGGACCGCACCCAGCGTGTCGTCCTCAAGCTGCAAGGCCAAACGCGGCAGGTAATTGATCAACATCATCCGGTCGAGATGTTCCGGACGGTCCTGCAGCAGCCAACGCGCCAGTCGATTGACCTTGTCCGGCAAACACGCCGCTGCCGATTCGGTCTTGATTTGGTGCCATTGGCTAATCGCCTCGACTCTGGGTCTCTCCGTGCCCTGCTCAATATCCTGAAGGTGCTGCTCCATCAGGCTGCACCATTTGTCCGGGGTCAGATTGGCCAGGATTTGGCTGACCGTGCCCATGATAGAAGGAGACCCTTGCTCCCATAGCTTCAGGAGTGTGGGTTTCAGGTTGGCAAAACAGTGTTCGGGCAAGTCCCTGAGAAGGCGGGATGTCAGCCATGAATGGTCAACATCCAAAAATCTTTGCAAGGTCAGATCATGAAAAACAGCCGCAATAACTTGCTGACGCCTCTCAGTCTCGGCCTCGGGTATTTCGAGATAGCGCTCAAGCGCCCATTCAAGCAACAAGGGATCGTCAAGTTGCTTTGCTGCCAGGGAAATAATGGAATTCATGGTGGGTTGCATGGCGCTCATCCGTGGAATTCTAACCCTTAAGGCCAGTGGCCGAAGCAGCGCATGCGGATTGATTGATCGGGTCACGTTGCGCCGGAAAGGCCGGCGCAACGCTCTATCACCTACTTGACCGCAAGCTGAGCCTTATCCGACTGCTGAGCGACCTGGGAGTACAGCGCATGCGCGCCGAAGCGCATCTGATGCGGACGGCCCAGTTTTTCCGCCAAGAAGTCGATGGCGAAGGTCGGTTTCAGCTCCTTGCCATCCCACTGGAACAGCTTGAGGAACTGCTCATTGTCCTTGCCCTTCTTGTCCCAGTTGGCGAGCAGCGAGGAGGAGTAATACAGCCGCTTGCCGTCCCAGCTGGAGGACACCATGTTGACCTGGGCGCCAATGGTCTTCTCGTAGATCTGTACCGGCTTTTCCGGGTTGCTGATGTCGAAGGCGCGGGTCTTGCCGTCCATGAAAGTGTTCACCCACAACAGCTTGTCGTCGTTGGAGATCGAGATGTCGACCGGCAAAGGGATGTCCTTTGGATTGCCGATGTCGGCCACGGACTTGGCCTGCCATTCGCCCTTGGCATCCTCGTGGATCAGCCAGATTTGCGAGGTCAGCGCGGTGGTCGTGAAGCAGTAATTGTGGCTCTCGCCCCAGGCGCAGCGGATTTCCAGCGGCGCGCCGGGCACATCGAACACCTTTTTCGGCTGCTTGGTATGCAGATCCCAGGTCACCACGGTATTGCCGAAGTGCTTCATGGCCTCGGCGTCGGTCAGCATCTTGCCGAAGTCCATCATGTAGTTGTTCCAGCCGGTGAAGGATGAGGTCACCAGCAGATTCTTGCGCGGCAGGGCGCGGACATCGTAGTTGTAGCCGTCGGCATACTTGCCGGTCTTGATCGCGCCTTGCAGGTCGCTGTCGGTCGGTATCCAGTGCGTCGCCACATACTCGCCTTCATTGGTGTATTCCACCAGCGCGGTGCGGCCGCCATGATCCTTGTTGTTGGACAGGCCGGTAATGATCATGCGGCCCGGCAGGGCGTACATGGTGTGCGGCCCGACCACGCCGCCGGATTTGGCGACAAAATCGGTGAGCGTCTTAACCAGTTTCGGTTTCGACGGATCGGTCTTGACGTCGAAGACGAAGATCTTGCTGGTATCTAAGCCGCCAGCCCAGAGGAATTGCCTGTCATCGGTAAAGTCGGAATGGTGTGCCTCATTACGGCCGCCGACCGAGACGCTGTTGATGACCTTGCCGAACTTTTCCGACTTCGGGTTGACGTCGACCGTGACCAGCTTGTCCTGCTCGTCGCCAACGCCTTCGACGCCCAACGTCCAGACATAGACGAAATCCTCCTGGCCGGTAATCTTTTTCATGTAGGGCGAAGCGCAGGTTTCGTCGGCCAGTGTCTGGACCGGGACGGCCGCGCTCACGGCCAAGGCGAGGCCCAGGGCGGTGGCGAGGATGGGTTGGCGTGTGGTGATGTGGTTGCCTGGAATCATGGGAACTCTCCGTACTAATGATTATGGTTATTCTTCGATGCGAGGCGGGGCAGGCATTGGCTTACTCCGCCGTGGCCGGGTCGATGCGGGACCGGACTGGACGGATCGCCGTGACCGGAAAACCGCCGGCCTCGGCGTGCTCGCGAATCATCCTCTCATTCGGTGCGATGTAAAGGCAGTACACCCGGTCGTCGGTGACGAAGCTTTCCAGCCACTGTATTTCAGGGCCCATGGTTTTCAGGACGCTGCAGGAACGTTGGGAAATGGCCTTGAGCTCATCGGCCCTCAGCTGGCCGGCGCCGGGGATGTCGCGTTCGATCAGGTACTTGGGCATGACAAGTCTCCATAAGAGCGTCGGTTTAATTAGGTCATTAGTCGATCGAAATACTAGACGACCGGTCGTCTAGTTTTCAAGTAAAAAAATCAGCCGGCGAAATAGCCGTCCACCAGATTGTTCCGGCACTCCTCGAGCGGACCCACGGATTGCTCGATCTTCATGCGCAACAACGCGCCTTGCCACTGATTCACCAGCAAATCGGCCATGCCTTCAGCAGTAAGATCCGTACGAAACACCCCCTCCTGCTGACCCCGACGCAACGCCTCGGCGAGTTTGTCCCGGTAGCGGTTGACGGCGGAATGAAGCGATGCACGGCATTTATCGCTGGTTTCGCCGATTTCCCCCATCAGATTGCCCAGCAAACAGCCCCCGCGAAAATCGCGCCGGGCCGCTTCCTCGGTCAGGTCCTTGAAGTAGGTCCTCAAGGCTTGACGGGCGTCGATGCCCGGCCGTTGCAGTTCGTGATCCAGTTGCTCGATAAAGGGCGCGATGTAGTGTTGGATGACCTCGGCACTAAAATCTTCCTTGCTGGCAAAGTAGTGATAGAACGAGCCCTTAGGGACGCCAACGCTCTGGAGAATGGTCTGCAAACCGGCGCCGTGATAGCCATGCTCGGTGATCATGGCCACGCCCTGGTCAAGCAACTTCTCGCGGGTGGACATCGCTGTGGAAGATCGATTCATCGGTCAGATTTCTCGGTAAACACTGAAGAAACCAACAATGCATCCACTGATTGATCGTGTCGATTCATACACAACCTAGCCAAGTGACTGATTTTTCAAGGCCAAACATCTAACAAAATATATATCATTTATAAATCAGACAGTTATGATCAGACCAGATTCTAGCCAATTCAATGGACGTTGCGATGGATGGTCGCTTGCATCGCTTTGCCCACAGATTTATCCACAGGTATTGTGGATATCAGCAGTCCCTATACCAGTCACACCAAAAGACGATCCGGCCGCTCCCTTTCGGTGCGGACACAGACTCAGGATTCCTCATGCTTCAGCGTAATGCCGATCACCTCCAGCAAGACACCCGCGCCTGCCAGCAAAAAGCCTGCGGGAGCGTTACCGGGTGCCAGGAAAAAGCTCAACCCTCCCATGACCACAAGGGCCAGCGCCAACCCTCGGCGCCAATGCAGATGCTGGATCAATCGTTTCATGGTTAAGTCCTCCTCAATTTCGTCAGGAATGGCCACGATTCATTTCAAAACCACTCGGTGTGGAAAAAGTCCCCTTCCGGTTTGTCAATCCGCTCATAGGTATGCGCACCGAAGTAATCACGCTGGGCCTGCAACAGATTGGCGGGCAGCCGCTCGGCCCGATAACTGTCGTAATAGGACAGTGCCGCAAAAAACGCCGGCACGGCCACGCCGTATTCCACAGCCAATTGCACCACCCGTCGCCAGTTGGCTTGGGAGCTGACGATAATGTCGCGGAAATATGGATCAAGGATGAGGTTCTTCAACTCGGGATTTCTCCGGTAGGCTTCAGTAATCCGGTTGAGGAACCTGGCCCGAATGATGCAGCCGCCTCGCCAGATCGATGAAATGTCACCGAAATTGAGGTGCCACTGGTACAGCTCGGAAGCAACCCCCAGCTGCACGAAACCCTGGGCATAACTGATGATTTTGCTGGCATAGAGCGCATCGCGCACGGCGTCGATGAGCGCCTTGCGATCGCCGGTAAACGGCTGGGGCACGGGCCCAGGCAGCAGTTTGGAGGCGGCGACGCGCTCACTTTTGAGTGAACTGAGGATGCGTGCCTCGACCGCGCTGGCGATGACGGAGAGCGGAACACCCATTTCGGTCGCGTGGCCGACCGTCCATTTTCCCGTTCCCTTCTGTCCCGCCTTATCGACGATCATGTCCACCAGAGGATTGTCGGTGTAGGGATCCTTGAAACCAAGAATCCGGGTGGTGATATCGATCAGAAAAGAGTCCAGCTCGCCCTTGTTCCACTCGCCAAATATCGCGGCCAGTTCGTCCGCGCTGGGGTTCAGCGTCGCCTTGAGGATCGCGTAAGCCTCGCAGATGAGCTGCATGTCGCCATATTCGATCCCGTTGTGCACCATCTTCACGTAGTGACCCGCGCCGTCCGTACCCATATGACGACAGCAGGGTTCACCCTCGGCCACGGCAGCGATGCGCGTGTAGATCGGCTCAATGGCCTTCCAACCCTCGGCGGAACCACCCGGCATGATCGACGGCCCCTTCAGCGCACCCTCCTCGCCCCCGGAAACCCCGACGCCGAAGAAATGCAACCCGCGCTCGCGCAGAGCCTTTTCACGGCGCTGGGTATCCGTCCACAGCGAATTACCCCCGTCGATGATGATGTCCCCAGGCTCTAGCAGCGGGATGAGCTGCTCGATCACGGCATCCACCGGGGCCCCGGCCTTGACCATGATCTGCACCTTGCGCGGTTTTGCCAGTGCAGCAACGAATTCCTCCAGACTTCGGCAGGGGGTGATGGCTTTTCCCTTCGCCCGACCCTCGGCAAATTTGTCGGTCACTTCGGTGGTTCGGTTGTAGACCGCAACCCTGAAGCCCTTCGACTCCATGTTCAACACCAGATTCTCGCCCATGACCGCCAGGCCGATGAGGCCGATATCACACTGACTCATAACCATTCCTCCGCTATTCACTGTGCTCTGCACCAAGGGGTCGAAGCATACTCCCAATGATTGGCAATGGGTTTGGAACCGGAAATTCACAGACCGAGGACCCGGATCGTTCAGCATGAGCAAAACCTCGCCCCGCCCATGCTAGAGTTCAAATTCGAAATTCCCGGGAACAACAGAACGATCTGTGGCGAAATCATCCATGGAAACCTCAGACCTTATCGGTAGCCTCGCCGGCACCCTGACCACCGTTTCATTCATTCCGCAGGTCATCAAAACCTGGCGCTCCCAATCCGCCAGCGACATTTCATTCAGCATGTTTCTGCTGTTCAGCCTCGGCGTGTTGCTATGGCTGATTTATGGAGCCTCGATCCATTCGCTGCCCATCGTGCTGGCCAATGGCATTACACTCGCGCTTTCTCTAAGCATCATCGCCATGAAGCTATGGTTCGAACGCCACTTGCCCTAACCGGCCCTAGTCACACGCCAAACCTCAACCCCATCCATAGCAGGAGCCTTGCATGAGCCAAACGTTACTTGATCAACTGCGCGCCATGACCGTGGTGGTGGCCGACACCGGCGACTTCCAGGCCATCCGCCGCTACATGCCACGCGACGCCACCACCAATCCGTCTCTGATCGCCGCCGCTGCGCAAATGCCGGAGTATCAGGATGTGGTCGACGAAACCCTGTTACAAGCAAGGCAAAACCTGGGGTCCACGGCAACCCACCAGGATGTCGTTTCACTGGCATTCGACAAGCTCGCCATCACCTTCGGGCTGAGGATTCTGGAGATCATCCCCGGACGCGTATCCACCGAGGTCGACGCCAGACTCTCGTGGGATTCCGGTGCCACGGTGCGAAAAGCCCGCGAAATCATTGCGCAATATGAAGCGGCAGGGATTGACCGCGCCCGCGTGCTGATCAAGATCGCCTCCACCTGGGAAGGTATCCGCGCCGCCGAAATGCTGGAGGCCGAAGGCATCCACTGCAATCTGACGCTGCTGTTCGGCCTGCACCAGGCGGTTGCCTGCGCCGAGGCCCGGGTCACGCTAATCTCGCCTTTTGTCGGCCGCATCCTCGACTGGTACAAGAAGGAGACCGGAAAGGACTATGCGCCAGCGGAAGATCCCGGAGTCACCTCGGTCACGCGGATCTACAACTATTACAAGCGATTCGGCTACAAGACCGAGGTCATGGGGGCCAGCTTCCGCAATGCCGGCGAAATCATCGAGCTGGCCGGCTGCGATCTGCTCACTATTTCCCCGGCGTTGCTCAAGGAACTGGCCGAAGCGGAGGGCGCCCTCGAACGTAAACTGGATCCGGCTCTCGCCGCCACCTCCGACCTGGCGCGTATTGAAATCGACAAGGCAACCTTCGATGTCATGCATGCCGCCGACCGCATGGCATCGGACAAGCTCGCCGAGGGCATACAGGGGTTCACCAAGGCGCTGGAAAATACCGAAACCCTGCTGGCGCGGCGACTCAACCAACTGGAGAGCGACACCACGCTGGCCCGTTCCTCCGGGGAGATTTTTCAGGTTTACGACGTCAATGGCGATGGCTTCATCACCCGTGAGGAGTGGCTGGGCACCGATGCCGTATTCGATGCCATGGACGCCGATCATGACGGCCGCATCAGCCTCGCGGAACTGAGCTCCGGCCTTGGCGCCCTTCTTAATCTGGCCATGGTGGCCTGATCCCCCTGCCGCGAACCGGTCGAGAGAACTCGCCCTCGCACGATCCCTGCAGAAATGACCCGGTCTACAATAAGCATGAATCCGAAGGGGAGTAATGTCATGAAGGGTGTATGGGGTTTCGTGCCGAGAATTTGGGGGCTTCCGCTCTGGCTTGTTCTGGTCGTGCCGCACCTCGGCCACGCCACCGAGCTCGCCGACCCCATCGCCAGAGAAGCCCGAAGTCTGCAGTCAGAATGGGCGGGCGTTTTTTATGAAGCACCCAGGAACCAGCGCGCCCCCCGATACAAGGATCTGCTCGACCGAGTTCGCGTGCTCAAGGGCCAGCATCCTGATCGTGCCGAACCGATGATTGTCGAGGCCATCATTCTCTGCACTTACAGCGCTGCGGCGTTGGGACTCGACACCCTGGATATGCTGGAGCAGGCCCGGACGCTGCTGCAGAAGTCCATCGCCATTGATCCACCCGCCCTCGAAGGCGCGGCCTATGTCACTCTGGGCAACCTCTACCGGCGGCTGCCCGGCTGGCCGGTGCTGTTCGGCGACAAAAAGCTGGCCCGACAGTATTTTGAAAGCGGGGTCAAACTGTATCCGAATGGCATCGATACCAATTATTTCTATGGTGATTATCTTCTGGAAGAAGGCGACGCCGCCCGGGCCCGCGACTATCTGGAAAAAGCCAGCCACGCTCCGATTCGACCCACACTGAAAATCTCCGACGAACAACTGAAAAAGGAAACCGACCAGGCCCTCGCCGACCTCACCACCGGCAAATCCACCCGTTCGGATTTCTTCAGTTTGTTTACCCCGTCTTTCGATAAATAGCCCACACCTCACTGTCGCCGACCATGACCGAATTGGCTCACCTCATTCGCGAATTGCCGGAACCGCTGCAGATGGCGATGCTCCCGTTCTGGGAGCAATACCGGGAGAGGCCGGACAGCATTGACTGGACAGAACTGGGTGAGGCGATTCAGTCGAGCCTGCCCAAGGTTTGGGCCGCCAGCCTGTTCATTGCCGATCATTGCGCCCGACGGCCCGCCTTATTGCGCCAGCTTGTCGGCAGCGGCCGTCTCCTGCGATCTCGACAGGAGGATGAATACGCGCTACTGCTGGCGGATTTATTGGCCCCGGTCGAGACCGAGGCAGCCTTGATGGCCGCACTGCGGCAGTTCCGCAACCGCGAAATGGTGCGTATTGCCTGGCGGGATATCGCCGGGTGGGCCCCGCTGAATGAAACCCTGGCGGATGTCTCTTTGCTGGCGGAAACCTGCGTTGAAGCGGCGTTGGACTTCCTGTTCCGACAGGCTTGCGAGTCACGCGGCACACCGATCAATCAACAGGGCGAACCGCAGAATCTGGTGGTGCTGGGCATGGGCAAGCTGGGCGCCTGGGAGCTGAATTTCTCGTCGGATATCGACCTGATCTTCGCCTTCCGCGACGATGGCGAACTCAATGACCGCCGGGAAACCAGCTACTCCGAGTTCTACACTCGACTGGCACGCAACCTGGTGAAAGTGCTGAATGCCATCACTGAGGACGGCTTTGTTTTCCGCACCGATACCCGGCTGCGCCCCTTTGGTGATTCCGGACCACTGGTATTGAGCTTCGACGCCATGGATGCGTATTACCAAAGCCAAGCGCGGGAATGGGAACGCTACGCCATGGTCAAGGTGCGTGCCATCGCCGGTGACCTCAAGGCGGGCCGCGAACTGGAGGAATTTCTGCGGCCTTTCGTCTATCGCCGCTACCTCGACTACCGGGCGTTGGGCGAATTGCGCGAACTGAAGCGAAAAATCACGCTGGAACTGATCCGCAAGGACCGGCAGGAAAACGTCAAGCTGGGCCCGGGCGGCATCCGTGAAATCGAGTTCATCGGCCAGGCCTTTCAGCTGATTCGCGGCGGCCAGGAAAAAGCCCTGCGCGATCGTCGGATCCAGGTAGTGCTGGCCCGCCTAGGGGAACTGGGCCTGATGCCGACAGCATCCGTGCAGACCTTGCTGGAAAGCTATACCTACCTGCGCATTGTGGAAAACCGCCTGCAGCAATATGCCGACCGGCAGACCCATGATCTTCCGACAAAGCCCGGTGAGCAACAGGCGATCGCCTTTGCCCTCGGCCATGCCGACTGGCAGAGCCTGAAACAGGAACTGGATGACGTTCGCCGGCGGGTGCATACCATCTTCCAAGAAGTCATCACCGGCAGTCAGACGGCGGAAGAGGCCTCGTTCACGCTGACGGACGACCCGGAGCAGATCACCCACTCACTGAGCCAACTCGGCTTCACGGACGCGGCGGCCGGACAGCCCCTGCTCTTGAGGTTCCTCGGCGTCCATGCCATCCGCAAGCTGACCCCACGAGGCGAAGCCGAACTCAAGCGGCTTCTGCCGGAACTGATACGTGCCGCCGCAGCCACGAAGACACCGGTACTGACGCTGGAGCGGATCTTGGGGCTCATCGAGGCCATCGCCAGCCGCAACGTCTACCTGACCTTGCTGGCGGAAAATCCTCCCGCCCGCGAACAACTCGTTCGGCTGGCCGCCGCTAGCCCCTGGATCACCCACGCGATTGCCCGCCATCCCTTGCTGCTCGACGAACTGCTCGATCCGCGCTCACTGTATCAGCCACTCACCCGGGAAGAACTTCAAAAGGAGCTGGCCCGCAAACTGGATTCCATCGACGCGGAAGACACCGAGCAGCTCATAATCGCGCTGCGCCAGTTCAAGCAGGCCAATGTATTGCGCGTGGCGGCGGCGGATATCTCGGGCGCCATCCCGCTCATGGTGGTCAGTGACTACCTGAGCTATATCGCCGAAACGCTGGTGGATAGTGTCATGCGCAATGCCTGGCGCATGACCGCGCTGCGCCATGGCTTGCCGCCCGGCGCACGGGTGGATCACCCGGATGGTTTCGGGGTCATCGCCTATGGCAAGCTGGGCGGGCTGGAACTGGGCTACGGTTCCGATCTGGACCTGGTCTTTCTCTATGAGGGCGATGCGCTGGCCTCGACTGATGGCGACAAGCCGGTCACGGTGGGCGAATTCTTTGCCCGCATTGGCAAACGCATCATTCACCTGCTGACCACCAATACCCCGGCAGGCGTGCTCTACGAAACCGACCTGCGGCTGCGACCCTCGGGCAGTTCGGGGCTCCTTGTCAGCAGCGTCGAGGCATTCGCGACCTACCAGATGCAGGAGGCCTGGACCTGGGAACAGCAGGCCATGCTCAAGGCCCGTTTTGTCGCCGGCGATCCCGCTATCGGTGCCCGGTTTGAGACCGTCCGGGTCCAGTCGCTCTGCCGCGAACGCGACACGGACACCCTGCGCAAGGAAGTGCGGGAGATGCGCGAAAAAATGCGGGAAACCCTGGGGGCACATGAAGCGGGTCAATTCGACGTCAAGCAAGACTACGGCGGTATCGTGGATATCGAGTTTCTTGTACAATTCGGCGTCCTTTCGCGGGCCAATTCGAACGAAAAATTGACCGAGTGGACGGATGTCGCCAGGCTCCTGGATAACCTGACCATGGCAGGATTTGTGAGTGATGATGACGCCCGTTTCCTGCGCGGTGCCTATTGCAGCTTCCGTGAGCGGACCCACAGGGCCGCCTTGCTGGAAATGCCGGCCAGCCTGCCGGAGACCGAATGCGTCACCCTGCGAGCCCGAGTTCAGCAAATCTGGCGTGACATCATGGAAAGCTGAAAACAGAGC
>JBIIEQ010000130.1:0-4698 GCA_044237765.1 Methylococcaceae bacterium
ACGGAATCGCCCGCCTCGCTCAAGTCATCGAGGGGGTGGTGTTCAGGGATGGAGTACAGGACAACATCGAGAAGATTGCCGCCTGAGCAAACCTGCTCAGATACACAACAATTGACCATTTCTCCAGAGCATCATCAAGCAGCTTGAAGTCCTTTCCGGTCTCTCGCTTGAAGTGAGCCGCCAAATCAGGATTCCGCTCTCGGTAGATTCGATTCGCCTGTTTGATGACATCTTTGAGCTTAGCCGGCATCCAAGGTCTCGCCAGCAAAAACCAGAAGTGGAATTTGGCGGTGTACTCCTTGCCGGGTTGCCCGCAGGAATTGGAGGCCTGGACTACCAGTGAAAGTTGGTCAAATCCCGGGATGACCTGCGCTATCTGCTCAATGACAAACTGAGCTGCTGCCTCCGGCGAGGATCGTACATTGATCGGGAGTGGAAGATAGTCCACATCAAAACAGGCCCATGTGACGGGTGCTTCAATGACATCCGGTGGGTAAGGTTTACTTGGATCAGGAAGTTTGCGCCGGTTGACGATGGGGCCGGCATCCGGACGAATTTCCCCGGGGATGATGAAAGAGTCGCCCGCTGCAGCCCAGTGGCCGATCAACTCGTGAAAATGGTCGATGGAGTTAACAACAACCTGACGGTGCTTGAAGGTCTTCTGGAGGGCATCGTAGTCACTCCGTTTTCCTTCAGGCCCATAGAGTTTTCGGGGCTGACCCTTAATCGGCGTCAGCAGAGTAACAACGGTCTTTTCCGATAGCGCTTCTTGCGCGGCCTGAACGGCAACTTGCTTGTCCATAAATCGAATCCTTTCGATAGTTGCCCACTCGTCCTGAGAGGCTGGTGTTAATGGTGATCAACGAACCTGATCAAGGCTCGCCGCCAAGCAGCCGGACCCTCCTGGTCCAGCTGTCTGACTTGGGCTTATGAATGCGGTACGTCTACCTCCCTGATGGCTTCGGCGGGCATCACCTCGGTTGATGGCAAATCTCTCTCGCTTGGCAAGGACTGGTCCAGGGTCACTGTCATCCCGGCTTCAGAGAGCTGTGAAGAAATGACAACCGGTTCAGCGCACAGACGGGCAATCAGGTCGAGGGCAATCTTGACGGCACGGAGACGTCGCTCGGATGGAAAGGCAATTTCTCCAGAGAGTACATCCAGTGCCTGTCGAATGAGGTCAGGCAATCGCTCCGCGAGGACTTGTTCCGATTCTTGACGGAGACGTTTAAGTTCGGCCCTGAATTCGGGGCGCTGAGATACTCGGCAAGCGGTGACGTGATGCATGCGAGCCACGCCGGCGGCCTCACGCTGGGTCATGCCATTTGCCAAGGCTTCCAGCAGACGCTGGTGTTTGGGAGAGAGGGTGAGATTAGTACTCATTAGCGCCTCCTGCGCAAAAGAAAACGTCCATGTCGGTTGACCGTCACATTCCATGCGATTCGGTCAACTGAAGTTAGAATGTTATACGTGTATCATAAAAAATACAAACTTGTTTTTTTAGATTGATCAGACCTTCCTCCACGTCATGTGTAATCTGTCTAAAGCATGCCTCTGAGATCAATCTGCCGATTGACGCTGCCTGCGCCCAAGGTTACTCTGGCCACAGCCATGCCCCCGTGAAGTCCCCAGCAGTGGGCGCTCCAAGGTCGGTGGCTCCAATGCCTCGGAAAGCGTGTGCTGACGCTACCGGGGAAGTCCAACCCTGTCGATCTGGGGGCGCAGATAGGGAGGACGATCTCAGATAACAGCATCATTCTTGATTCAGACCCCTTGAATGTCTCTCGTATGAGGTACATACACTTCCGGTAAATTTTTTTCAGGAGTTCAAGATGGGTGAAAGTTCCATGCTCCATGTCCGTGTCGATGACGACGTCAAAGCCCAAGCCACCGAGGCCATTGGCGGCAATGGGATTGTCGGTGTCTGATGCCGTCCGTATCTTCCTGAAGCGCGTGGTCAATGACCAGGCATTTCCTATCGAACTCGAAGTTCCGAACGCTGAAACCAGAGCGGCGATGGAAGAGTCGCGAAGGCTCATGAAGTCGCATTCAGACCGAGACGCCTCAGCACAATCGTTCTTCGATGACCTCGAAAAAGACGGTGGAAGCTGAGCGTTTTTGCGCAAGTGCTGATCTTTTTCGAAAACCAGCGACCTTGAGCATTTCAAAAAAAGACAATGGCCCGAGGATGCGGCCACAATCGTAATGTGGAAAGAATCTGCACGCCCGAACCGAGACTCCTCGATATGGGACTCAACAACGTGAAAGAGCGTGAAACATCATTTGTCACTGTCTGCAAAATAAAGGCTTTCAAAGGCGCTTTTGAACCGGGCGAGGTGGTTAAAAGTCTTGAATTTCCTCTAAAGCGTGGTGCCCTCTTAATCCATCGGTCGTAAGTTCGAATCTTACACGGCCCACCAATGAAATCAGTCACTTAGGCCCGCCACGATGCGGGCCTTTTTGCGTGTGTAGTAACTATGTAGGAAGTCAGCGGGAAAACCCCCCTCGGGCATTAGATACGCCCTACTATCATCACTCGCACAAAAAAGCCCGGACTATGCCGGGCTCTTGGTCAGGTCATCGCGGCTGACATCGCCAGCCATCCGTCGACACGATTCTGATGCACTCCATCTCCGGCGTTCGGATCTGGTCATCGGTGATATAGGAAGGACCATACCGGCTGGGTTCTATCGGCACCACCACTCGCGGGCTGGGGTTGTTCCATTCCGGTCGGTCAAACGTCAGCGGCCGATCTAGCTTGTCGGCGAGCGATTCGCCTCCCTCATCATCGTGATACGCCAGCACCAACCCGGGCAACATGGCGGCCGCCATCAATAATTTTTTCATTTCGTCCCCTCCCGTTTATCTAACGGCGACCAGTCGTCGTAATCGTCAGGATGATCCAGCTCCCAGCGGCCAACATGCGCGCCGGTGAAGCCCCGAATATTCCCACGGTTCCCACCAAGGGCAACGACTTGGGCGACATTTTTCAGGACATGCGGCATGGCGATTCGGATATGGTCATCGAACTCTGCGTTTTCTGTGTCGAACTCAAGGCGAAAAGTCATGCGAACCACCAGAACCTGCCGTTCACGCAATCCGCATACAGCCCGCTGATTTCATCGCGAGTGAAGCCTAGATCTTCATCAATGGCCCAAGTCCCGGCGCACGGTAGACGCTCAAGGAATCCATCCAATTGCCGACATTCGGCATTCGATAGCCCGGTATGATCGTCGTTGATGATAGCCACCAGCCAATGCTCGCCGATGGTGTATTCGATATGGTCGGTGGCTCTCATGCCGCCACCTCCATGGGCATGGCCAGGGTTTGCAGATACTCCGCCGCCTGTGATGCTTTGCTCGCCGCTGTGAAGATGGCGCGCTTATCGTTCTTTAGTACCTCAAGCCATGCGGCAATGTAAGCGGCGTGATCGTCTCGGGTTTCTGGGGTAATGCCCAAGTCAGCACAAAGAAAGGCGGCGCCCATTTCTGCAACCAATTCCTCCATGGCATAACCGGCATCCCCCCATGCTTTTCTGCCCATATCCCGATCAAGGCGCTTGGGGTGCCGGGTCCAGTGGGTCATTTCGTGCGCTAACGTGGCGTAATAACTCTGCCCACTGTGGAAGTCGTCAAAGTCCGGCATCTGGACAAAATCAGCGTCAACCCGATAAAAGGCACGGGATCCCCCATGACGCAGGTCTACGCCGGTATGCCGAAAAAAGTCGTCCAGGCGGCTGTCACGAGCTTCGGGTGTCCGGTCTGGTGTGGGTGTGGCGGTCTGATAGAAATGCTCAGGCAATCCGTCAATTTGCGCGGCATTGAAGACAAACGACTGTTTGAGGAACGGTATCGCGCGCGTTTCCTCTTCGCCGGTATCCGGGTTTTCCTCGGTCTTGATGGTCTTGTTGGCGTAGACGATCATCGAGCCCTTTTCACCCTTGCGAACATGCGCGTTCATCTTGAGGGCGGTCTGGAATCCGAACCAATAGGGCGAAGAAAAGCCTTTCTCCTCGGCATCCAGCCATAGGGTCAAGACGTTGACGCCGTTATACGCTTGTCCTGTGGATCTCAACGGGCGAACGGCTGGCCCCGCACTCGACCAAGGCTTCATCCATGGGGCCGTGCCGGCTTCCAGCTGCTGCACAATGCGGTCGGTGATGGTCTGGTGAATGTCGCGCTTAGCGGTTACAGTGGACATAGGTCAATCTCCTAATATCGTAGGTTGTTGGCTTAGGCGGGTTCGAGTGCTGTAACACTCTTGCCCGCCGTCTATCTGGTTATCCAGATACTTATCTCTTGAACCTTCAAGAGTGGTCATATATTATCATATATGCTCATATAAATCAATTACTTAGGCCAAGGCCCCCTACCCCGTGGACCTTTTCATTCGGGCAGAGGCGGCACCCACACCCGGCTGTTTCACCCACACAATAAACCTCAGACCATTAACCTCCGCAGCTGACCAGAACCAGCAAAGAAACCATCGAGACATACTCCTCCGCAGCCGACCAGAAAAAATCTGATAGCAGTTACTTCACCTCCGCAGTTTGGGAGTAAACTCTTGGTCGCGTGAAGCGAAACTAGCGATGTCTGGGCAACAACCCAGTGATAACTACGAAAACGGGCCGCTACGAGGCTCACAGACGCCCAGACGGGCATAAAGGGAGATATGAAAGACTGGATTGAACGAATTGGT
>JBIIEQ010000072.1:0-16423 GCA_044237765.1 Methylococcaceae bacterium
CCAGATTCTACTAAGCGCATTCGATCGGCATGATCGAATGATTTTTCCAGGCCCTCTTTTAACGATGCCGGTAAACTTTCCTTCAACTGACCCCAGTGATCCGACTAAATCGAATTTCCCCATGGCTGAACCTACCTACAAACGCTTTGAAATAAAGCAGGAACAGCCCGCCCCACCCGGCAGACCATGGGTGCCGAATGCTTTCATGGGATTCACATTTATTTTCCATACCGCCGCACTGGTAGCCGTCCTCTGGAGGCCGGACGACTGGCCATGGGCCCTGTCGGCCGTGGGGCTCAATCAACTCATCCTGATTCTGGCCGGTCTTTGGCCGAGGAGTCGCCTGCTGGGTCCAAACTGGACCTGCCTTCCCCCGGCGGCGGCGGCCAGGGGCGAGGTCTCGATTACCATCGACGATGGCCCCGATCCGGAGATCACCCCGCTTGTGCTGGACGTGTTGGACCAGTTTGACGCCAAAGCCAGCTTCTTCTGCATTGCCGAAAAAGCGCGGCAATATCCCGAGCTCTGCCGGGAGATCGTGTCGCGCGGCCACAGCATCGAAAACCACAGCTGGCATCATCGGCTGGATTTTGCCTTTTCCGGCTATCGGGGCTTTACCCGTGAGCTGACCGAGGCTCAGAACATCCTGACCCGGTTAAGCGGGAGCAGGCCGCTGTTCTTCAGGGCACCGTTCGGAATTCGCAACCCGATCCTCGAGCCGGTATTGAGCCGTGTGGGTTTGCAGCTCGCCAGCTGGACTCGGCGCGGTTTTGACACCCGGGAAACCAACCCCGACCGCGTCAGCCAACGGTTGCTGAGGGGCTTACAAGCCGGCGACATTCTGCTGCTGCATGATGGCAATGCCTCAAGAACTTTGGCAGGGGACGTTGTAATTCTGCAGGTGCTCCCTGGGGTGCTGGCTGCCATCCAAAAGGCGAATCTGCACGCGGTCAATCTGCGAACAGCTCGGGCGTGAACAAGGCCGATTTTCGCCGATGGGTGCACGCCACGGCCGCGCTTTACCGGCCCGTCGGTCGGGCTGCCGAGTATGCCGCCCGCGGCAAGCTGGCGGGTGACCCGATTTACCGGGCCCTGCTCAGCCCGCAACTCATACCCGATGACTCGCGCCTGCTTGACCTTGGTTGTGGTCGCGCCTTACTGGCCGCCTGGCTGAAGACCGTTGGCGAAGACTATGACGCCGGTCAATGGGCGGAATGCGGAGAGCGGCCCCCCCGACTCGAGTGTTATCAGGGTGTCGAGCTGATGTTTGCCGACGCGCAATGCGCCCGGATGGCCCTGGGTCCTGAAGCCGCTATTCTCACCGGTGACATGCAAACCGCCGAATGGGATCAGGCCGATGTGGTGGTGATGCTGGATGTTCTTTACTTTCTTGAGCCCACATCGCAAGAGAGACTCCTGGCTCGTGTTCGTCAGCACCTGCCCCCGCATGGCCGGCTATTGCTCCGGGTAGCCGATGCCTCCGCAGGCATCGGCTTCTGGTGGACACTTCTGGTCGACCATGTGGTCGCCGGATGGCGGGGGCATCGCCTGGCCCGCTTCCATGGCCGGCCCCTCGGTGATTGGATCACGCTACTCGAGCGCCTGGGCTTTTCCTGCCAAACGCGGCCGATGAGCGCCGGCACCCTATTTGAAAACGTGCTGATCCTGGCCCGCCCTGACACACAGCCGGACCGTCATTGAGATCACCGAGATTTTTTTTCTATAAGACAGGGCCCGACCTCACTCTTTTCATAGGACAAACAGCATGAAAATTGGCATACCCCGGGAAACCAAGGATCAAGAAGGTCGTGTGGCGCTGACGCCGGCGGCGGTTCGGGCGTTGGTGATGGCCGGGCATGAGGTCCGGGTAGAGACGCAGGCTGGCGCTGGTTCGGGGTTTGCCGACGAAGAATATGCGGATGTAGGAGCACGCATCGTCGCGGTGGTCGATGCCTGGGACAGTCAACTGGTCCTTAAGGTGAAGGAGCCGCTGGAATCTGAATACGGCTATCTCAAGAATCAAATCCTTTTCACTTTTCTTCATCTGTCCGGGGTCCCGCGATCTCTGACTGATGCGCTTCTGCGGCAGGGCACTACGGGCATCGCTTACGAGACGCTGGAGGATCGTCAGGGTCGCTTGCCGTTGTTAGCCCCGATGAGCGCGGTTGCGGGAAATATGGCGGCTCTGGTGGGTGCGTATTATCTGGGGCGGACTCACGGCGGCAAGGGCGTTCAATTGGGCGAGGTAATCGGAACCCGCCATGGTCGAGTGCTGATCGTCGGCGATGGCGTCGTTGCATGTCACGCGGCCCACAGTGCCCATGGACTGGGCGCCGAGGTCGTTATGGCTGGTCTCGACGGCCAGAAGGGCGCTCACTACCAGGCCTCGCTGGGTGAGGGTTTTCGTTTCGTGACCTCCAGCAGCGAAGAGATCAGCCGACAACTGCCGGAGACTGATCTGGTGGTGGGCGCGGTGCTGCGTCGCGGCGCCCGGGCGGATTACGTGATCAGTCGGGAGCAGATCAAACGGTTAAAACCCGGTTCCGTGATCGTCGATGTCAGCATTGATCAGGGCGGCTGTATCGAGACATCAAGGCCGACCTCTCACAGTCATCCCGTCTATGTCGAAGAGGGCGTGGTTCATTATTGCGTCACCAACATGCCCGGCGCCTACCCGCGCACGTCCACCGTGGCACTGTCCGATGCTGTCCTGCCGTATGCCTTGAAACTGGCAAATCAGGGCTTGGCCGCATTCGCCAACGACCCCGGCTTTGCCAAGGCGCTCAATACTTACCAAGGTCATCTGACCTTACGTACGGTGGCTGACGATTTAGGCTTGCTCGATCGGTATCAGCCGTACAGCGCAGCCAGTTGATATGTCGCAGGGTAACGTCAGGTGATCCAGATGCCCCAACTGGTTCCGCTTGACCCTGCGGGTAGATAATGACCCCCTGATTTTTCTCGAATTAACAACAGGCTCATGCTCGACGACATCAAAAAGACCCTCTGGGCTGCCGCCGATAAGCTCCGCGCCAACATGGACGCGGCTGAGTACAAGCACATCGTCCTAGGGCTGATCTTCCTCAAATACATCTCCGATACTTTTGCGGCTCGTCGGGAGGAACTGACACTCCGCTTTGCCGATGAGGCCGATGAATACTTCCTCCACGAATGCGACGAGGAGATGCTCGCTGAGGAATTGGAGGATCGGGACTATTACAAGGAAGCCAATGTCTTCTGGGTGCCGGAAGAAGCCCGCTGGGAGAACCTGCGTAATGCCGCCAAGCAGCCGGATATCGGCAAACGCATCGATGAAGCTCTCTCGGTCATTGAGGCGGAAAACCCCAAGCTGAAGGGCATCCTCGACAAACGCTATGCCCGCGCCCAGCTACCCGATGGCAAGCTGGGTGAACTGGTCGATCTCATTTCCACCATCGGCTTCGCCGACCAAGCCGGTCAAGCCCGTGACGTATTGGGACAAGTCTTCGAGTATTTTCTCGGACAATTCGCCAGTGCCGAGGGCAAAAAGGGTGGGCAGTTCTACACCCCGGCGTCCATCGTCAAACTGCTGGTCGCGGTCTTGGGTCCGCACCATGGCAAGGTCTACGACCCCTGCTGCGGATCAGCGGGCATGTTCGTCCAGTCCGAGCGCTTCATCGAGAGCCATGGCGGCAAGCTGGGCGACATCTCCATCTATGGTCAGGAATCCAACCCGACGACATGGCGACTGGCGGCGATGAACCTCGCTATTCGGGGCATCGACTACAACCTCGGCAGGGAACCGGGTGATAGCTTCACCCAGGATCAACACCCTGACCTCAGAGCCAACTTCATCCTCGCCAATCCCCCGTTCAACATCAGCGACTGGTGGCATGGCAGTCTCGAAGGCGACCCCCGCTGGGTCTATGGCACACCACCGACTGGCAATGCCAACTATGCATGGCTGCAGCACATGCTTTACCACCTTGCCCCGGATGGGCGGGCGGGCATCGTCCTCGCCAATGGCTCGATGGGTTCCACCCAGAGTGGCGAAGGCGACATTCGCCGCACCATGGTCGAAGCCGACAAGGTCGAGGTCATGATCGCCCTACCGGGACAGTTGTTCTTCAACACCCCGATTCCCGCCTGTCTCTGGTTTCTGACCAAGCAGAAGACCCATCGCAAGGGCGAAGTCCTGTTCATCGATGCCCGCAAGCTGGGCAGCATGATCAGCCGGGTACAGGCTGAACTGACCGATGAGGTCATCGCCCGCATCGCCACCACCGTCGCCAAATGGCGCAATGCCTCCCCTCTCCCCCAGGGAGAGGGGTCGGGGGTGAGGGTGAACCAGGCACCGTCCCCCCATAAACCCCCACTCCCGGAAAACCTTCTCGCCTTTGCCCGCGAACTTCGACAGAACCCAACCGATGTCGAAAGCTGGCTCTGGCAATCCCTGCGCGACCGGCGCCTGGCAGGGCACAAGTTCCGCCGTCAACATCCCGTCCAGCCCTATGTGCTGGATTTCTACTGCCACGAACTGAAGCTGGGCGTGGAACTGGATGGCGCGCAGCACAATACCGATCCCGGTCGGGCAAAGGATCAGCGCCGCAGCGATGTCCTGGCGGCACAGGGCATACGGATTTTGCGGTTCTGGAATAATGACGTGCTCCAGCAGCCCGAAGCGGTGCTGGAAGCGATTTTTGCTGCCGTGACCGAGCTTGCGCCCTCACCCCCAACCCCTCTCCCAGAGGGAGAGGGGGGTGAATACCAGGACATTCCTGGCTACTGCCGCAGCGTCCGATTGGCAGAGATTGCCGAGCATGGGCATGTCCTCACCCCCGGTCGCTATGTCGGCGCTGAGGAGGTCGAGGACGACGATGAAGCCTTTACCGAGAAGATGACCCGACTCACTGAACAGTTGGGCGAAAAACTGGCAAAAGGGGAAGAACTCGACCAGTTAATCCGGCAGAAACTCGGGAGGCTGGGGTATGAATTCTGAGTGGTTAAGTTATAAGCTAAACGATTTATGCCTGAAAATAACTGATGGTGCTCATAACAGCCCCAGCTCAGTTCCTGTTGGTAAACCGATGGCTTCGGTTAAAGACCTCACTCGATTTGGTGTAGATTTATCCCAAGCTAGACTGATATCGCAACAGGATTACGATTTATTGGTTCAGCAGGGGTGTAAACCGGAAATTGGCGATGTGCTAATTACAAAAGATGGGAACTCTGCTTTAGACACTGTATGCAATGTAGACTCTGATATTGACGCTGTCTTGCTATCCTCAGTGGCAATTCTTCGCGCTGATCCGTCTAGATTAAATCCACATTATCTAAAACAATACCTGTCAAGCTCTGATGTAATAGACTATTTAAAGTCAAATTTTATTTCGGGAGCCGCTATCCCGAGAGTCGTACTCAAAGACTTTAAAAAAGCGGAGATAAAAATACCCCCCATAAAAGCACAAGAAAAGATAGCGTCATTTCTGGACGCTTTTGATAATCGGATTTTCCTGCTCAGCGAAACCAACACCATCCTCGAACAGATCGCCCAGACGATCTTTAAGTCATGGTTCGTGGACTTCGACCCGGTCAGAGCCAAGCAGGAAGGACGCATCCCGGAGGGCATGGATAAGGAAACCGCCGCCCTTTTCCCGGACAGCTTCGAGGGGTCGGAGTTGGGGATGGTGCCGAGGGGGTGGAAAGTAGAGGCAATGGATGCTTGGCTATCCGTGCTTGAAACGGGAAGGAGACCAAAGGGCGGCGTTAGCGGGATAGAAGAAGGGATTCCGAGCATTGGCGCTGAAAGTGTTATTCGTATGGGGACGTTCGATTACTCAAAAACAAAGTTCGTTTCCCATGATTTCTTCTCCAAGATGAAGTCGGGTGTCTTGGAGTCTCATGATGTACTTCTTTATAAAGATGGAGGAAAACCCGGCGTATTTCTTCCCAGAGTCTCAATGTTTGGCGAGGATTTCCCCTTCAAAATTTGCGGAATCAATGAGCATGTATTCCGAATTCGGTTACGTGAACCTTTCAGTCAGACATTCTTGTATTTCTGGCTCTGGAGTGAGCAAGTGATGCATGAGCTTAAGCATCGTGGCGGGAAAGCGGCTATACCGGGCATAAATCAGAGCGACGTTCGAGAGCAAAAGTTGTTGGTGCCAAGTCCGCTCGTACTGAGGAAATATGAAGAAATTAGCTCACCTCTAATATCAAGAGTATTGAATAACGCTAAGCTGATAAAAGACCTCTCCGACCTCCGCGACACTCTGCTCCCGCGGCTGATCTCCGGCAAGCTGCGTCTGCCTGAAGCAGAGGCTATGCTGTCATCCACCAATGCAGAATCACCAGAACCCGTGAACTAGGAGGTTGCCCATGTACCCCGCCATTGAAGCCATCGCCAAGGGTGGCATCATCGAGCCGCTGGAGCCGGTCGAGTTCGAGGACAACGAACAGCTGGTCATCCTGCGTCTCACCAAACCTTGGACGGAAAAGGGCGTGACCGCGCCGCCGCAGGATTGGCATAACTTCGTTGGTACCCTCAAGTCATCCCCGCATTTCAATGATGACCCGGTCGCCATTCAACAGAGCCTCCGTGTCCGATAATCGTCATTTTGCTGACACCCATCAACGAGGTACCACATGACAACCATTACCGTTGACGATCAGGTGATTGAAGCCGTTCTGGCGGTCAGTCACGCTTCTGATGCTCAGAAGGCTGTGGCAGACATCCTCAATGCCTATCTGAAACAGCATCGTCGTGAGTTGACACTATTTGATCAACTGCGCCTGCCAGAAACCGAAGCGGATGATGACTTCGCCAAGCTGTTCCAGCGGGACCGGGATAGCGGTCGGACCATTGAGCTATGAGCTATTTGCTGGATACCTGCGTACTGTCAGAGCTGGTCAAGAAGAACCCCAGCCCCAGCGTGGTGGCATGGTTCAACCGGCAGGAGCCGGAACACCTGTTCATGAGCCGCGTCAGTATCGCTGAAATCCAGAAGGGACTTCATAAAATTCAAGCGGCACAGCCGGAACGTCACCGACGTTTGTCTCTATGGTTAAAACGGCTTGAGGCCAGTTTTTCGGGACGTGTACTGCCGCTGAGCGATTCGGTGCTGGATGACTGGGCGCGGCTTTCTGCCGAAGCGGAAATGCGAGGTCGAAAATTGGCGGTGATGGACGGATTGATTGCAGCCACTGCCACAAGGCACCAACTGCAACTGGTTACTCGCAATGTCGATGACTTTGATATTCCGAACCTGATGGTCTTGAACCCCTACATTGAAGCCTGAATGACAGAAGACCAACTCGAACAGGAAGCGCTCGACTGGCTCAAGGAGCTCGGCTACACGGTCCTCCATGGGGTTGATATTGCCCCGGACAGCGACAGCCCGGAGCGCAAGAACTATCGGCAAGTTCTCCTGCTCGACCGTCTTCGCTATGCCATCGCCCGCCTCAATCCTTCCATCCCTCTTGTCGCCCAAGAGGACGCGATCAAGCAGATTCAGGACTTGGGTGTCCCGGCTCAACTCGCCGCCAACAAGCGATTTCATCAACTCCTCGTCACCGGCGTTCCCGTCCAGTACCAGAAGGACGGAGAAACGCGGGGAGATTACGTTCGGCTGATCGATTGGGACGACCCCTCACCCCAACCCTCTCCCGCAGGGCGAGGGAGCTCATTGAACGAGTGGCTGGCGGTGAGCCAGTTCGCGATCAAGGGACCGGAACGCACCCGTCGACCCGACATCCTGCTGTTCATCAATGGACTCCCCATCGTCCTGATCGAGCTCAAGAACCCGGCGGATGAGCAAGCCGACATCTGGAAAGCCTTCGACCAGATCCAGACCTACAAGGAACAGATCCCGGATGTGTTCCTGTACAACGAGATACTCGTCATCTCCGATGGTACCGAAGCCCGCATGGGCTTCCTATCCGCCGATGCCGAACGCTTCATGCAATGGCGCACCATCGACGGGGTGACCATCGACCCACTGGGACAATTCAACGAACTGGAAACCCTGATCCGGGGGGTACTGGCTCCAACTCTTTTACTGGACTACCTTCGCTACTTCATCCTGTTCGAGGACGATGGCGGACTGATCAAGAAGATCGCCGGCTATCACCAGTTCCATGCCGTCCTCGCCGCCGTTCAGCAGGTGCTGACCGCCTCCATACCCGGAGGCACCCACAAAGGCGGTGTGGTCTGGCATACCCAAGGCAGCGGCAAAAGCATCACCATGACCTGCTTTGCTGCCCGGATCATGCGCGAACCGGCGATGGAGAATCCGACCATTGTCGTGATCACCGACCGCAACGACCTTGATGGTCAATTGTTCGGCGTTTTCTCACTGGCGCAAGACCTCCTCAGGGAGCAGCCGGTGCAGATCGAAAACCGCAAAGACCTTCGCGACAAACTGGCAAACCGTCCCTCGGGTGGAATCATCTTCACCACCATCCAGAAGTTCATGCCGGGTGAGGATGAGGACAACTTCCCCCAACTGTCCGACCGCAGCAACATCGTCGTCATCGCCGATGAAGCCCACCGCACCCAGTATGGCTTTGAAGCCAAGATCAAAACCCTCAAATCGCGTCGCCCAGCGGCGAACTATGGCGAGCCGATGGAACAAGCCGCCGAGGAGGGCGCGGACTACACCGTGCGTTATCAGGTTGGGTATGCCCAGCATCTACGGGATGCCCTACCCAATGCGACCTTCGTGGCGTTTACCGGCACGCCTGTATCGTCCGAAGATCGCGATACCCGGGCCGTCTTTGGTGACTACATCCATGTCTATGACATGCAGCAGGCACAGGAGGATGGTGCCACCGTCGCCATCTACTTCGAATCACGCCTTGCCAAGCTGGGACTGAAAACCGACGAGTTGGCGCAGATTGATGACGAGGTCGAGGAACTCGCCGAGGATCAGGAAGAAGACCAGCAAGCCAGACTCAAGTCCCGTTGGGCAGCACTGGAAAAGGTCGTCGGGGCTGAACCCCGTGTCGCTGCGGTGGCTGCCGATCTGGTCACCCACTTCGAGGAACGACAGAAAGCCACCGTCGGCAAAGCCATGGTGGTCGCCATGAGCCGGGATATCTGCGTCCATCTCTACAACGAGATCATCAGGCTCCGTCCCAACTGGCATGACGACGATCCCGAAAAGGGTTCCATCAAGATCGTCATGACCGGCTCAGCCAGCGACAAAGCCCTGCTGCGCCCCCATGTGTACAGCAAGCAGGTCAAAAAGCGATTGGAGAAACGCTTCAAGGACCCGAACGATCCGCTCCAGATCGTTATCGTCCGCGATATGTGGCTGACCGGCTTCGATGCCCCCTGCGTCCATACCCTGTACGTCGACAAGCCGATGAAGGGGCATAACCTGATGCAAGCCATCGCCCGCGTGAACCGGGTGTTCAAGGACAAGCAGGGTGGTCTGGTCGTCGATTACATCGGCATCGCCAATGAGCTCAAAAGCGCACTCAAGGAATACACAGCCAGCAAGGGTAGAGGCAGACCTACGGTCGATGCCGCTGAAGCCTACTCGGTACTGGAAGAGAAGCTCGATATCCTCCGGGGCATGCTGTGCGGGTACGATTACTCCGACTTCCTGACCACCGGACATAAACGACTCGCCGGAGCTGCCAATCACATCCTCGGGCTCAAGGACGGCAAGAAACGCTTTGCCGATGCCGCTGCCGCCATGAGCAAAGCCTTCACGCTCTGCTGCACCTTGGACGAAGCCAAAGCCGTTCGGGAAGAGGTCGCCTTCCTGCAAGCCGTGAAGGTCATCCTGACCAAACCCGAAAACACCCAAAAGAAGAAAACCAGCGAGCAAAAGGATCTCGCCATGCGGCAGATCATCGACTCCGCCATCGTCTCCGAAGGCGTGGTCGATATCTTCGATGCCGCTGGACTCGACAAGCCGAATATTGGCATCCTCGATGATGACTTCCTCGCCGAGGTGAAGAACCTACCCGAGCGTAACCTTGCGGTCGAACTGCTGGAACGGCTGCTGGAGGGTGAGATCAAGTCTCGCTTTGCCAGCAATGTCGTCCAGAACAAGAAGTTCTCCGACCTCCTGACCGACGTGGTCAAGCGTTACCAGAATCGCGCCATTGAAACCGCGCAGGTCATTGAAGAACTGATCGAGATGGCGAAGAAGTTCAGGGAAGCCTCACACCGGGGCGAAACCCTCGGGCTGACCGAGGATGAGGTCCGCTTCTACGATGCCCTGGCCGACAATGAATCGGCAGTCAGGGAATTGAGCGATGAAACCCTGAAAAAGATCGCCCAAGAACTCACCGAAAACCTCAAGCAAAACCTGACCGTCGACTGGTCCAGCCGCGAAAACATCCGCGCCAAGCTCCGGTTGATGGTCAAGCGCATCCTGCGCAAGTACAAGTACCCACCTGACAAGCAGGAGTCCGCTATCGAGCTTGTTCTGCAGCAGGCGAAGGTGATGGGGGAGGCTTGGGTGTGAGCACAGACACCCATCACACCGAAGTATCGGCTGTGCCCCCTTCATCCACTGAGTCCTTGAGTCCCGTCAGCCGGCGCGAAGCCTTCTTGTTTTGGCTCAAGCTGGGATTCATCAGCTTCGGGGGGCCAGCCGGCCAAATTTCTATTCTCCATCAGGAACTCGTCGAACGGCGCCGCTGGATTTCCGAGACTCGTTTCTTGCATGCGCTCAACTACTGCATGGTGCTGCCGGGCCCCGAGGCCATGCAGCTGGCCACCTATATGGGTTGGTTGATGCACCGCTCATGGGGTGGAATCGTCGCCGGTACCTTGTTCTTTTTACCGTCCCTGCTGATTCTCATCCTGCTGGCCTGGATTTACATGGCCTATGGTTACCTGCCGGCGGTCGCGGGTGTGCTGTATGGCGTTAAACCCGCCGTAACGGCCATTGTCGGCTTTGCCGCCTATCGCATCGGGTCCCGTGCGCTCAATAATGGGGCCATGTGGCTACTGGCTGCCGCGTCGTTCACCGCGATATTTTTCTTTCATCTGCCTTTCCCCATGATCGTCCTCATGGCCGGGCTGGTTGGAGCCGTTCTTGGAAGATGGGCTCCGCGCTGGGTTATGGGCAGTGAGGCTCAAACCCCCGATCATTCGCTTGAGTCGAGTTCGGCCATCATCCATCAAACAACCCCGGTGCCCGAGCATGCAACCTATCGAGGCTCGCGTATCTTTTGGAAGATCATGATCGGGTTGCTGCTGTGGGCGGGCATGCTGGGCGCGCTTTGGGTTCAGTGGGGCTGGTCGGGGCTACTTACTCAGATGGGCTGGTTTTTCACCAAGGCCGCATTGCTGACCTTCGGCGGTGCCTATGCCGTCTTGCCGTATGTGTATCAGGCAGCGGTCGAGCATTTCCACTGGTTGACCCCGGCACAGATGATCGATGGGCTGGCGCTCGGTGAGACCACGCCTGGGCCTCTGATCATGGTGGTCGTTTTTGTCGGTTTTGTCGCGGGCTGGACCGGTCAGGTGCTGGGCCCGGATCATCTATTTCTGAGCGGGGCCGTCGCCGCAGCGGTGGTGGCTTTCTTCACCTTTTTGCCCAGCTTCCTGTTTATTCTAGTGGGGGCGCCACTCATAGAATCCACTCACGGCAATCTCAAGTTCACGGCACCACTCAAGGCAGTAACGGCAGCGGTTGTGGGGGTCATTCTTAATCTGGCAGTATTTTTTGGGTATCACACCCTTTGGCCAGAAGGTTTGCAGGGTGGACTGGATATTGTCGCCATTGCTCTGATGGGTGCCGCCTTGATCGCCCTGTTTCGATTCAAGGTTGGGGTGATCCTCGTCATTTTCATGTCGGGCCTGATTGGTTTGTTGAGCCGGTTTGTTGGGTAAATCACCGATCAGATTATCTGTTGGGATGGTTAAGCCCTGGCCAGCCCAACCGGAAAGGGATCGCCCTTGAATCACCGTGTTGTTCCGGATTCTGGATAAAACGCATGGCTACCAAGCATATAAAAGGCAGTGCCCGAGAGAGCACTGCCTTTTGCCGTTGTATCGAGCAGACGTTTGGCCGGGATGGGCGGATCGCTTACCCTCGTGAGGAGTTCACCGGCTTAACCCATAACTTCCGCCGCGGATTTTGTGGACCGTTTCCACTAGTTTGTCGATTTCCTCAAAGGTGTTGTAGAACGCCAGTGAGGGACGCACGGTGGATTCGAGTCCCATTCGCCTGAGAATCGGCTGGGCACAGTGATGGCCGGTGCGAACAGCGATGCCCTCCCGGTTGAGTGCCTGCCCGATCTCGTTGTTGTCGAAGTCCGGAATGACAAAGGACATTACGCTGGCCTTTTCCTTGGCCGTACCCACCAAGCGCAGACCCGGAACGGTTTTTAGACCCTGGGTTGCGTAGCAAACCAGCTCATGTTCGTAGCGGCCGATGTTTTCCAGCCCAATGCGTTGCACATAGTCGATGGCGGCACCCAGACCGACGGCGTCGGCGATATTGCCGGTACCGGCTTCGAAACGGGCAGGGGCGGCATGGTAAAGCGTCCGCTCAAAGGTCACATCCTGGATCATGTTGCCACCGCCCTGCCATGGGGGGGTGGCATTGAGAATGTCTAGCTTGCCATAGACAGCACCGATTCCGGTGGGCCCGAAGACCTTGTGACCGGAAAACACAAACCAGTCCGCATCGAGATCCTGCACATCCACGGGCATATGCGAGACCGATTGAGCACCGTCGACCAGAACATGCGCTCCATACCGATGGGCGATGGCGACCATCTCCTTGGCCGGTGTCACCGTCCCCAGGGCATTGGATACCTGAGTGAATGACACCAACTTGGTTCGGCTGTTGAGCAGTTTTTCATACTCATCGAGCAGAATCTGGCCGTCGTCGTCTACCGGGATAACGCGCAACCGCGCCCCGGTTTCCGAGGCAAGTTGCTGCCATGGCACGATGTTGGCGTGATGTTCCAGGTGGGATATGACGATTTCGTCATCCTTGCCGATATGTCGCTTACCCCAGGATTTAGCGATCAGGTTGATGCCCTCCGTGGTGCCTCTGACGAAAATGATTTCGTCGGGTGAAGAGGCATTCAGGAAGTGCCGGACCTTCTCGCGAGCGCCTTCATAGGCATCCGTTGCCCGGGCCGCCATTTCATGGGCGGCTCGGTGGATATTCGAGTTCTCGTGCTCATAGAAGTACGAAACCCGATCGATGACGGACTGAGGCTTTTGGGTGGTGGCCGCATTATCGAACCAGATCAGCGGTTTGCCATGCACCGTCTCGCGCAGGATTGGGAAATCCCGGCGCACGGCATTGACATCGAACCCCGGATGCGCGGACGTGCTGTTGATTAGACCCTCAGGCGAGGGGTGAGCCTCTACCTGAACCGGGGCCTGCGTAAAGGATGCAGACTCCGTCAGGAAGTAAGGCGATAACCCCGTGGTGTTGGCAGGGACGCCCAGCTTTTTATTACTTTGACTCCCCTTTGAGGTCGGGTTACCAAGTGAGGGGTTCGACACGTCCTCTACCAATACCGAAGTCACCTCATAGCGCGTGTTGCTAGCGAAAGGCAGTCCGAGGTCCGGTAACACCTCAAAGTCCGCATTGCGGGGCTTCAGGGCCATTTCGATCGGTGTCCGCGGCGCCGCCGGATTTGCGCCGTCCAGAAAGTAGTGCGGCGATCCTGTCGCAGCACCCGCGGGTAGACCCCCCTGTGGACTGATACCGGCCAGACCGGCAAAAACGCCCGGGAATGCCCTTAACTGTTCCTCACCTGGCTTGTTGAACGCAGAGGCAGGCGGCACGGCACCGGCAAAGGGCTGTGAGCCTATTTCGATCCCCGGTGTGTGTGGCGGGAGTGAACCATGCTGGGTGCCCGGAACATCCGCCTGATTGGGCGAGGCCAAGGGCCGTCCCGTGGAGATCGTATTCGGCGCCACCGAGCTCAGACTAGGATCAAATCCTGGCCGGTCAGGTCGCAACACGGGCAACACCCCCGGTGTTGAGGTCTGAACGGCATTCAGAAAATAAAATCCCGCATCCGCATCGGATGGCGTCGGATTTTGCGCAAAATTCACGGGACTTTGGCCGGACACACCGGCCAAACCCGCGGGAATCTTGCGCAGATCGTCTTCATTGGGCAGGTCGACTGCAGACACTGGATCCGCCGGTACCGATGGGGTGGTATTCAAAAAAGAACCCCCACTGGGTAATGCCGAGAAAAACTCATTGGCCAGTTGTGTCAGTACGCATTCATCGATGCCCCCCAGGCCGGGTTTGTTCGTCTCAGTGAATCCGGGATTATTTGTACTCGGGCTTGTAGTCATAGTATTTGTCCACTTCGACGTTTTCGAGCACGGCAATCGCATCCTCGGTCAGGATCGCCAGCGAACAATAAAGGGACACCAGATAGGAAGCGATGGCCTTGCGGTTGATGCCACTGAACTTCACCGACAGCCCCAGACCCTGCTCACCCGGCAGTCCTGGCTGGTAGAGTCCGACCACGCCCTGACGGCTTTCGCCAGTACGCAGCAGCAGAATGCTGGATTTGCCCTTCTCGATCTTGACCTTGTTGCAGGGGATCAGCGGAATGCCGCGCCAAGTCAGGAATGGCGAACCGAACAGGGTAGTGGTGGGTGGCGGTACGCCACGACGGGTGCACTCTCGCCCAAATGCTGCGATGGTCTTGGGGTGGGCCAGGAAGAAGGCCGGTTCCTTCCACACCTTGGTAATCAGTTCGTCGAGATCATCTGGAGTGGGCGCTCCCGTGAGGGTGCTGATCCGTTGGCTCTTAGCGACATTGTTGAGTAGGCCGTATTCCTTATTGTTGATCAACTCGTCTTCCTGTCGCTCCTTAATGGTTTCGATGGTCAGTCGGAGCTGTTCCTTGATTTGATCATGCGGGCTGCTGTAGAGGTCGGACACGCGGGTGTGGATGTCGACCACCGTGGTGACAGCACTCAGAAAATATTCACGCGGGGTTTCCTCGTAGTCGACGAAGGTTTGCGGTAGCTCACTCTCGTCGCGCTGCGAGCAGGCGGTCAGCACCCGGGACGCATCCTTGACCTGGTTGATACGGTAAATGCCGGCCTCAACGCCGACCCAAGGGAGCAAATGGGTCAGCCAGCGGGGCGAGATGGTGCCTAATTGCGGGACGGTTTTGGTCGCATTGGCTAATTGCCGCGCCGCGTTATCGCCCAAGGCGAGTTGGTTTTTGTCATGTTCCGCCATTTTCAAATCCTCTGTGTTGAGTTCGGTTGTGATTTCGACAACCCGCGAATGTGCATGAGGAGTACCCTCCTTGTGGTTCTTGCGGCCGCAGCAGGCGGCTTAAGGGGGAATGCATCAAATGCCTGCCCCATGAATAAAAAGTTCCTGGCGGGCCTGGACCTGGGTGACGTTGCTGCTGGGAGGAACGCTTTTGGTCAGCCAGACATTGCCGCCAATGGTCGAACCCCGTCCGATGGTGATACGCCCAAGGATCGTCGCGCCGGCGTAAATGACCACATCATCTTCGACGATGGGATGCCGGGCATTGCCCTTGATCAATACCCCATGTTCATCGGTCGGAAAGCGCTTGGCACCCAAGGTAACGGCCTGATACAGACGTACCCTTTCGCCAATGATGGCCGTCTGTCCGATTACGATGCCGGTGCCGTGATCAATGAAAAAGCTGGGGCCAATCTGGGCGCCCGGGTGGATATCGATGCCGGTCACCGAGTGAGCGATTTCCGCGATCATGCGGGCGATTAGAGGAAGGTTTAGCAGATAAAGCTCATGCGCCAGACGATGATTGATGATCGCGGCAATGCCGGGATAGCACACCAACACTTCATCGACACTGCGGGCAGCGGGGTCCCCTTCGAAGGCCGCCTGCAGGTCGCTGTCCAGCAACATCCTGACCTTCGGCAGGGTTTTGGCAAAAGCCCGAGTCAACTCAAGCGACTGGTTGCCGATCGCCAGCCGATCCGGGTTCAGGTTGCCCGTTTGCTCGATTGTGAAGCGCAGCTCACGCTGGACCTGCAGCCGCAAATGGCGCAGGGTTTCATCCAGAATATGTCCCACATAGTAATCAATGCCCTCCTCCGCCACGTCGCCGTCGCCGAGACGATTGGGGTAAAGAACGGTAGAAAGTCCCTCAATGATGTTTTGCAGGCTATTTCGGGAGGGTAGTTTCGGAGCGTGAGCTTTTCGATGACGCTGTTCCAGGGACCGCACCCTTACATTTCTTAACTCAGAAATGATGGGGGCGATATCCAGTTGCGTTTGATGATCAAGCGTCATGGGCATAGGAAAACTTAATCAAATCAAGCCGCGAGACCTTGCGTGTCGAACACACCTTCATACAGCGCCGTACTCAGATATCGCTCCCCTGAATCCGGCAGCACCACGACGATGGTCTTGCCGGCATGTTCCGGTTGCCTGGCCAATCGCAATGCGGCGGCCGTGGCTGCACCACAGGAAATCCCAGC
>JBIIEQ010000008.1:0-71362 GCA_044237765.1 Methylococcaceae bacterium
ACGCTCAGCGCGCGAGTGCGGGCCTGATCATTACCGAAGCCACACAAATCTCCCAGCAGGGTCAGGGTTATGCGTGGACGCCGGGTATTTATACGGAGGAGCAAATCGAAGGCTGGCGTCTGGTCGCCGAGTCTGTCCATGATGTCGATGGTTTGATCTTCATGCAGCTCTGGCATGTCGGACGAATCTCCCACCCGGCACTGCAACCCAAGGGCGCATTGCCGGTGGCCCCCTCAGCCATTGCGCCCACGGGCATGGCTTTTGTCACCAATGCCAAGGGTGAGCCGGAATTTGTCCCTTTCGTTGTTCCGCGTGCGCTGGAAGCCGAAGAGTTGCCTGCAGTGGTGAAGCAATACGTGCAGGCCGCCAAAAATGCCTTGTCGGCAGGGCTTGATGGCGTGGAGATCCATGCCGCCAATGGCTATTTGCTGGATCAGTTTCTCAACTCCAGTACGAATCAGCGGACGGATGCCTATGGGGGTTCCATAGAGAATCGGGCCAGACTGTTGCTGGAGGTTGTGGAGTCCGTTGCGCGGGTTTGCGGGTTTGATCGCGTCGGAGTGAGGATTTCACCGATGGGCACATTCAATGACATGGGAGACGAGAATCCGGAGGCTTTGTTTGGGTATGTGGCGGAAAAGCTGAATGAACTCGACCTGGCTTATCTGCATGTGGTCGATCCCAGCCATGGCGGTCATCAGACCACCGAAACGCCCGATCCTCGTGGGGTTGCCATTATGACCATGATCCGTGAACGCTTTGCCGGAACCCTCATGGTTTGCGGGGGCTATACCCTTGAGCGTGCTCAGGAATCGATCCAGAATCACCAGGCAGATCTGGTTGCCTTCGGTCGGCCGTTCATTGCCAATCCCGATCTGCCGGAACGTCTGCGCACCGGGGCTTCGCTCAACGAACCAGTCCAGGCTACCTTTTACGGGGGCGGGGTTGCGGGCTATGTCGACTACCCGACACTCAAACAGCAGAATGGCGAGGAGGGTTTGCCTGATTTCAGTGTGCTGGAGGCAAACTGAGCCGCATGAAGATCTCCCTGATTGTCGCGATGGGCGAAAACCGGGTGATCGGTGTAGACAACCGCATGCCCTGGCATCTCTCCGCCGATCTCAAGCGCTTCAGAAAAATCACCATGGGCAAACCTATCCTGATGGGGCGCAGGACCCACGAATCGATCGGAAAGCCCTTGCCAGGGCGTGTGAATATCGTACTGACCCGGGATCCTGCCTATCAGTCAGGTGGCTGCATCGTTGTTCACCATCGTGATGAGGCCATACGGGCAGCGGGTGATGTTCCCGAGCTCATGGTGATTGGCGGTGCCGGTCTTTACCAGGAATTTCTGCCGGTGGCAGATCGGCTCTACCTGACCCTTGTCCACCAAACCTTTGCGGGTGACACGTTTTTTCCGACGATCGATTGGGCGGAATGGCATGAAGTGACGAGGGGGGAGATACAACAGGACGATCAGGGCGGGTTGAATTATCGCTTTGTTGACCTGGAGAGAGTCCGAGCCTGAATCGTTCAGGCGGATGGGCCCGCTGATAAGGCCACCTCGCCATAACTGAGACCGCATAAAAAAACCGAACCACCGCTTATTAACGCTTGAGAGGAATCTACCGTGAGTGAGACTTTGTCCAATTTATTTCGCAAAAAGGCCGATCCGACGCAGGCCACGATCAATCCCACGCTATATGAGCGTCTGGGTGGCGAGCCGGCCGTCAACACGGCGGTCGATATTTTTTATCGCAAGGTGATCGCCGATGCCCGTATCAACTACTTTTTCTTTGGCGTGAATATTAGCGAGCAGGCGGCCAAACAGAAGGCGTTCCTGAGCATGGCTTTTGGTGGCCCGCACGAATATACGGGGCGTGACATGCGTCGCAGTCATGCCAAGCTGGTCGGCATGGGTATGAATGACCGGCACTTCGATATCGTTCTGGATCATCTGCGCAGTACTCTGAAGCAACTTGACGCACCGGAAAACCTGATTCAGGAGGTTATCGATATCTGCGAAAGTACCCGCGAAGATGTCATGAACCGTTCGCCGACCCGGGCGCATCCCGCGACTCCAATGCGGCTTGAGGCCAGCCCGCAAACTCAATCACCTCATTCCGTTCTTCCGGTCAGAGAGTCCAGAGCTACCGAAAACAAGACGGCCAACCCGGTTCAGTCGTCGTCCAACACCGTCACATCCATTCTCTCGACACGGGTGGTCACGCTATCGCCCGCTACCAGCATCCACGAGGCCGCCGAGCTGTTCAGCCGCGAAGGTTTTCAGAGCTTGCCGGTTGTGGATGAGATGGGAAAACTGATTGGCATGGTCACCTCCGCCGATCTTATTCGGCACTTCAACAAGCGATAGCACCATCAGCCATGCCGGTGCCAGTAAATCGCCGTCTTTATCCACGACCAGAGGGGTCTTATGGGCGGGCTGGGAATTCAGGGGGTCGAAGATATGCGATGAGACCCTTGGAGTTTTGAACCCCATTGTCTCTGGACAAAGCTAATCGGGGAGAGGTTGTCAGAGATCGATGTTCGAGGGTTCCGTCCTTTCCCAGTCGCCAGATTTCCCTCCTGACTTCTGTAGCAGCCGGATGTCCTGCATCGTCATGCCCTTGTCCACAGCCTTGCACATGTCATAGACGGTCAGCAGTGCGATCTGCACGGCGGTCAGCGCTTCCATCTCGACGCCTGTCTGGCCCGCCGTCTTGACGGTCGCCGTCACGCGCACCTGGTCATGGGTAGGTTCGGGCTCCAATTGCAGGCTGACATGGGACAGGGCGAGCGGATGACAGAGCGGAATCAGGTCTGCGGTCTTCTTGCTCGCCATGATGCCGGCGATTCGCGCGATGCCCAGAACATCGCCTTTTTTGTGCGTACCGTCCATGATCATGGCCAGCGTCTCCGTTTTCATCACGATGATGCCCTCGGCCACAGCCACCCGCTGGGTTACTGCTTTTTCACCGACATCCACCATGTGGGCCGCGCCGGTTTCGTCAAAATGCGTGAGTGAATTCATGGTCTAAACGAAGAGAGTGGCAGCCGGGTTCGGCCGGCAATGATATAAGTTTCACCAACCATAACAGGGTAAGCGACATGAGTGTAAATGTGGCCGAATGGGTCAAACGAATCACGACCGGAGTTTATGTGGTGGGTGCAACGGCAGATCAGAAGCAAAATGCCTTTACGGCTGCCTGGGTGATGCCTGCGTCATTCCAGCCGCTCCTGCTGGCCGTCAGCATCAATCCGCAGCACTCGTCCTATGCCATGATCAAGGCCGGTGGGGTGTTCTCGATCAACGTGTTGGGGACAGATCAGTTGGAGTTGGCCGCCCATTTTGGAGCGCCGGCTGTCGTCAACAAACTGGCGGGTGTTCCCTGGTCCCCGGGTAAAACGGGGGCGCCGCTGCTGGATGGGGTTGTTGCCCATTGTGAGTGCGAAGTGTTCGGGGAATCTCCCGCTGGAGACCATGTGCTGGTGCTCGGACGCGTCATCGCCGGCGCATTGTTGAAGCCGGCAACGGAACCTCTGTCGTACCGCGATACCGGCGACATGGACGGCGCCTCAAGTCTTTTACCGACAAGCTTCGACCTGGAATAAGCGAACGGCTTATCCCAACCCGCGAACCAGTTCTTTTACCAGCGCCGGTCCCCGATAAATGAGCCCGGAATAGATCTGAACCAATGATGCTCCGGCATCCAGCTTGCGCTGGGCATCGGCTGGGCCCAGGATGCCGCCGCAAGCGATGATCGGCAGCCTGCCATCGAGATGCTTTGCCAGCTGACCGACCACGGCTGTTGAGGCAGCCAGGACCGGGTGACCGCTCAGGCCGCCTGATTCCGCCCCATGCTTAAGATGTTCTACACCGTTGCGTGCCGAGGTTGTGTTGGTGGCGATCACCGCATCGGCGCCATGACGCACCAGCGCATCGGCTATCGATTCAATCTCGGCTGGCTCCAGATCGGGCGCAATCTTGACGGCGATCGGCACGATGCGGTCATTTTGAGCGGCGAGCCTTGCACGTTCCGCCATCAAGCCCTTGAGGAGTTGGTCGAGATGCTCACCCGATTGCAGGCTACGAAGACCCGGCGTATTGGGCGAGGAGATGTTGACGGTCACATAACTCGCGGCCGAATAGACCTTTCGTAATCCAATCAGGTAATCGTCCAGCGCCTGCTCAACCGGGGTGTCCTTGTTCTTCCCAATGTTGATGCCAAGGATGCCTGAATATCGGGCTTGACTGACCTGCCGAAGCAGGTAGTCGACCCCCTCGTTATTGAATCCCATCCGATTGATGATGGCCTGGGCTTCGGGCAGCCGAAAAAGACGCGGCCTGGGGTTTCCGGGTTGCGCACGGGGCGTGACCGTGCCGATTTCGATGAAGCCAAAACCCAGCGCGGCAAGGCCGTCGATGCATTCGCCGTTCTTGTCCAGGCCGGCCGCCAGGCCGACGGGATTGGGAAAATTCAAACCCATCACCGTGCGCGGTTGCCCGACCGATGCCCGCTTTAATGGATTGAGTGCTCCCAGGTGGGAGAATGCTCTGAGGCTCTGCAGCGTCAGGTGGTGAGCGGTTTCGGGGTCAAGCTGGAAAAGAGCCGGGCGAATGAAGTTGTAAAGCATGATGGAGATCCCGTGGAGCGAACTCAGATGGCTGACCGCTGGTGGTGGATAGGATGTGAAGCAGGGTACGGACTGCGTGAGGATCCAGGGCATCGGTGCGAGTCCCGCCACACAAGGCGCCGCGAAAACCCAGATAATCTGGGCCGAGGGCCTGTAGGGGATCAATGTCCTCTTTCCGAAGGGAGCCGGCGAGTCCACACAACAATCCCGCCTGCTGAACTTCACGTACAAATTGCCTGAGGAAAGCCGCGTCGCGAAGCACAGTCAATGGGCCCTTTTGTTTGTTCGCCGTATCGAGCATGGCGCCGGTAAAGCCCGCCTCCGCCAGCCGGGAAATCCAGCCAGGGCAGTCAATCTCATGATCGGCGAACAGCACGGCGACGAGGCGGACTCCCTGCTGCGAGAGCGGCTTGAGGCTCGCGATCACCTCATGCCAGTCGCCGCCGGGAAAAAAGCCGAGTTTGACGTAATCCACCCCGGTCACCGCCATGGCCTCTACGGCCGCCCGGATTGTCCCGGCTTCCATGGGCAAATCCCCAATCGTGGCGCTGAGGGGGGATTTCCCCTGCAGGGCATCGATCGCCATCCTGACCTGAACAACCGGCCAGGCGCCCAGTGCTCCTTGAAGGGGATTCTTGAGGTCGATAATGTCGGCCCCGCATTCAGAAGCCATCCGTGCCTCTTCCAAGCTTGCCACACTGGCCAGGAGGCGTGTCATGAGGACGTCTCCCGATAAGCGTCGATCTGCTCCATCAGCCAACCCCAGGCTTCGCGCTCATTGGGTCCGGCGGTTTTATCGAGTCCAATCCGCAGATAGGCCAGTTCTGATTCGAGCTTTTCCGGGGGGAGCATGTGCAGTCGGCTGACCAGAATGGCTGCCTCCAGAACGGCAAATTGCGCCCGATTGAAACCTTGAAACGGGGCGTGATTGACTTCATTGATGACCCGGCAATACAGCTTCGGCCGGACGGGATCGTCTTCATGCCGGACCAGCTCAAGTTCCGCATGGGACAACGCACCTGCCAGCCGACAGCCGATGATCTTGTCTGCGGCCAGCAGCGGCCAATCACGCCGGCCGGTCAGACAACCGGCGAACAGGCGAACATCATCGCAATAATTCATCACCGCCGTACCCGTGGCTAGGACGTTGTCCAGGGTGGTGGAGGGACGAAATGGCATGAGTAGCCTTTCGTCGCCCTCGATGTGGATGCCCATGGGTGCCAGATGTACATGACCCTGTGACGATTGACTGGTGAGAATGACCTCGCGAATCATGACCTTGTATCGGAAAGTGGGCCGTCGGTTTCTTCCCGACGTTGCTGCAGGGTCGGCCCGGCCGGTTTGTAAGCATGCGGGTTAATGGATGGGTCCTCCGTCACCATCACCTGACAGCCCCAGTCCAGGGGCTGATCCTGCACATAACGCTTGCCGAGTTGCCAGGCGATCTGGGCCCGCGCGAGCTCGACGCCCAAATAAAAGGCATGGCCTCCATCCTCTTCGACTGCCAGCTTTGGAAAAAGCTGGAATGGATCATCCGCCGTATGCAGTCCATTGCGATTAAAGATATGCAGACCATCCGGACTGGTGAGGATACGATAGCTGGGATCCTTGATGGCTTCATAGAGCTCCTGGATTTCCTCGCGGGACAGTGGGAATGGCGCACGTTCGTGCAGCGCCATGAGACCATCGTCGATATGTTTGGGAAGACGGTTCAGCTCGCGGGCGGCAAACATGATGCGGCGGGCCCGATCTGCCTCATGGATCGCCGTGCGCGCATGCTTGCTCACCTGGGTGGCGAGAATCTGCTTGATATGCAGTTCGGAGCAGATGCCCAGCAGGGTGGCATTGATGCCGGCGGTATCGCAGTGGGTGAGTTCGGTCAGGTTGCCCACACCCATCATCATTTCGGCTTCCGGATGCCGGCGCCGCACTTCGTGATAACGCACGATGGAATCGGCAAAGCCGAAGTGAATGGGGTCGAGAATGGGATCGACAATGAACTCTCGTCCCATTGCCTGCATTCGCGCAATGGCCCGGTCCAAAGACTTCAGATCGCCGTGTGTGGCAGGAATGAGGATTGGGGTGGCGGCAACTTCGTCCGCGATCCACAAGGTGTCCTCACTGAGGCTCAGCAGAAAATCCGCGCCCGCTCGGCCTCCCTTGATCAAGTCATCGGTCTCCAGTGAGTCGACGCTCACCAGAAACCCCTCGGCCTTCAGCGCCGTCACGGCATCTTGCATGTGCGGAAAAGGCGTGGCCGGTAGACACCCGATATCTATGACATCCGCCCCGTCGTTCCGGTAATCCCGCGCACGGCGCAGGATGCCATCGATATCAAGCTGAGGGGCTTCGACAATCTCGGCAAAGATATGCAGTTCGTAGCGGGAAAGGTCTGGCTTTTTTTGAGCTTTACCGAAAAACTCCGGAAGATCATGCAGCTCGTCCGGACCTCGTTCCACGGGAAGCCCGAGGTCGGCGGATAGCGCATCCAGGTCTCCACGACAACGTCCCGGGACGATAATGCGATCGGCCCCGCCGGTGTCCTTGAGTCGCCGTCGGATCATGTCGGCCGTCATCAGTGCGGCGACGGTAATGCCCAGCTGATGGACCTTCCAGCAAAAGTCGGGCTCCATTTCTTCCAGCGTCCGACGCAACTGTTTTTCAGCCAGCTTGCCGGTGAGAAACAGAATGTGTTCAGCCATGAATGAAGGAGTGGGATCAGGGCGACGATGGGGAGCCGGAATTATACCAACGTAGGCTTGGCATCCCTCGACAAAGCCAGTTTCGCCGTTAGTTTTGACCCTGCAGAAGAATTTCGCGGACGTTCCGCTCTATGGTTTCCGCGATGTCGTCCATTGGCAGATCATTGGCATCGGAACCAAAGGGATTTTCGACTTCTTCGGCCAGTATCTCGAGGCTGCCTAGAACGTAAAACATGAATGTTGAAAAAAGCGCTGTCCAGTAGCCAAACTCAGGCACGAACAAAAACGGCATTGCCACGATGTAGGCGAAGATGAATTTCTTGATGAAAAGATTGTAGGAATAGGGGATCGGGGTCTTCTTGATTCTTTCGCAGCCACCGCAGATATCCGCCAGAGCGGTCAGGTCGTTGTTGAGGTTGCGAAAGTGTTCCCGCGTCAGGTCACCTGCACGGCGAAGCTGCTCGATATGGTTGAAAAGAATCACGGAGATGGCATTGGGGCCATGCGTGATCGGTCCGTACACTGACCAGGGATTGTCACGAAGGTGATCGATCAGCGTCCAGGCGAAAGCAGTAATGCTTCCGGATAGCGCAGGGCGGGATGGATGCCTCTCCGGCAAGTAGGCGTTCAATTTCAACGCCAGATTTCGTGAAGTATTGACCAATTGGCCCCAGAAGCGTCGACCTTCCCACCAGCGCTCATAGGCGGTGTTGGTGCGAAAGACCAAAAGCAGGGAAATGACGAAACCGAGCAGCGAGTGGACGATGCTGGTGCTTTGAAAATAGCCGGGAAAAACGTTTACATTCAGGTAAGCCACCGCTGCCGAGTACAGCGCGATGGTCACCATGTTGGGCAGCAGACGCCGAAAGGTGTCGCTCTTGTGGAACTTGAAGATCAGACCCCACCAGGATTTAGGGTTGTACGTGATCATCCTGTGCTGGAAATCTGGAACGAAGCTGAAATTGGATGACTTACATCCCCACCGGCATAGGTAAGGACGTGATTGTGTATGTTCGTCAGCTATCGGCTATACATCAAGATTGGACACTTCCAGCGCGTTGCGCTCGATGAATTCACGGCGCGGCTCAACTTGATCACCCATCAGTGTGGTGAAAATCTCGTCGGCCGCGATGGCATCCTCAATCCTGACCTGAAGCAGCCGACGGGTATTGGAGTCCAGCGTGGTCTCGAACAGCTGGTCCGGATTCATCTCGCCGAGACCTTTATAACGCTGTATGTGTTGTCCGCGTCGCGCCTCGGACATCATCCAGGAAAAAGCCGCCCTGAAGTCCTTGACCCATTCCCGGCGTTCATCTGCCGCGACATAGCTCTCTGGCCCGAATAGCCCTTCGGTCATCTGGGCAAAGCCGGACAGGCGGCGATAGTCATTCGACTGGAAAAACCCGGCGCCCAGCTCAAAGTGCTTGTAGACGCCATGGAGCCGCTTGTTCACCCGCAAGCGGAAGGCTTCCGGTTGATCGCCGAATTCAGGCTCCAGGATAAAGCTGCCGCCCGGTTCCTTGCCATTCAGACAGTCGACCAGTTTCGCCAACCAGGTTTCCGTCGTTGCCCGATCGGCGAGGTTGGCCGGATCAATGGAGGGGAGTTCGGCTAAGGCATTCAGCAATGTCTCGTCATAGCGATGGCCGAGCCGGTCGATGAGTGACCTGACCGCCAGGTAATCGCGCGCAAGCTTTTCGAGGCCCGGCCCCTGAATGGGGGGTGTCGCTTCATTGGCGTGCAGGCGGGTTTTCTCCAGTGCCAACTGCAACAGATAGTTGTTCAGTTCGTTATCGTCCTTGACGTATTGCTCCTGCTTGCCCTTTTTAACCTTATACAAAGGCGGTTGGGCGATGTAGATGTATCCGCGTTCGATCAGCTCCGGCATCTGTCGATAGAAGAATGTCAGTAGAAGCGTCCGTATGTGGGAGCCGTCGATGTCGGCATCGGTCATGATGATGATGCGGTGATAGCGGAGCTTGTCGGGATCATATTCCTCGCGCCCGATGCCGCAGCCCATGGCGGTGATCAGAGTGCCCACTTCTTCCGATGAAATCATACGGTCAAAGCGCGCGCGCTCAACGTTCAGAATTTTGCCCTTCAGTGGCAAGATGGCCTGGGTACGACGATCACGGCCCTGCTTGGCGGAACCGCCCGCGGAGTCACCCTCGACAATGAAAAGTTCGGACAGCGCCGGGTCCTTTTCCTGACAGTCCGCGAGCTTGCCCGGCAGGCCCGCGATATCCAGTGCCGTCTTGCGCCGAGTCATTTCCCGCGCCTTGCGTGCAGCCTCGCGGGCGCGCGCGGCATCGATCATCTTGTTGGCGATCAGCTTGCCGATGCTGGGATTTTCCAGCATGAATTCCTGAAACTTCTCGCCCATGGCCGATTCGACCACCGGCTTGACCTCGGAAGAGACCAGCTTGTCCTTGGTCTGGGAGGAAAATTTGGGATCGGGCACCTTCACTGACAGGATGGCAGTCAGGCCTTCGCGGGCGTCGTCGCCGGAAGTGTCGACCTTGTGTTTCTTGAGTAGCGCCTGCTCGTCGATGTACTGGTTCAGGGTCCGGGTCAGCGCACCGCGGAAACCGGCCAGGTGGGTGCCGCCGTCGCGTTGCGGAATGTTATTGGTGAAGCAGTAGATGTTTTCCTGATAGGAGTCATTCCATTGCAGCGCCGCTTCTACCGTGATGCCATCCTTCTCGGTCGAGAAATAGAACACCTTGTCGAACAGTGGAGTCTTGTTCTTGTTGAGATGCTCCACGAAAGCGCGGATTCCCCCTTCAAACTCGAAAGTGTCGCTTTTCTCGCTGCGTTCGTCCGCCAGGGTGATGCGAACGCCCGAGTTGAGGAAAGACAATTCCCGCAGACGTTTCGAGAGTATTTCGTAGTGAAACTCGATATTGGTGAACGTCTCTGGGCTGGGTTTGAAGTGGACAATGGTGCCTGTGGTGTTTGTGTCGCCTATTGGCGCAAGCGGCGCCTGCGGCACGCCGTGAACATAGAACTGCTGGTATTTCTTGCCGCTGCGATGAATCTCCAGGGTTAAGGATTCCGAGAGGGCATTCACGACCGATACGCCGACCCCATGGAGACCACCCGAGACCTTGTAGGAGTTGTCATCGAACTTTCCGCCCGCGTGCAGGACCGTCATGATCACTTCTGCCGCCGAGCGGCCTTCTTCCTGATGGATATCCACGGGAATCCCACGACCGTCATCGCTGACAGTGATGGACTCATCCGCATGGATCGTCACGCAGACATTCTTGCAGAAGCCCGCCAGTGCTTCATCAATGGCGTTGTCGACGACTTCGAACACCATATGATGCAGGCCGGTGCCATCATCGGTATCGCCAATGTACATGCCCGGTCGTTTGCGGACCGCATCCAGTCCCTTGAGGACCTTGATGGAATTGCTATCGTAATCGGAAGGGTTTGCGTTATTGGTCATGGATTTTGTGCCTGGGTTATCCGGCCTTCTGCGATCTGAAACACAGCCGCATCGTCGGATACGCCCTCTTCGATGATTTCGCGCCCGGTGGCGGTGATGAAAAACTGGGTCAAACGACCCTGCAATAGCTCCAGCAGAATTCGTTTATTGGGTTCGTCGAGTTCGGACGCCACATCGTCAATGAGGACACAACCGGCAGTTCCTAGCTGTTCTTCCATCAGCCTGGATTGGGCCAAAAGCAACGCATAGACCAGAAGCTTCATCTGGCCCCGAGAGACATAAGCCTTGACCGGGCGCTGGTTGAGCAGAATGGAAAAGTCCCCTTTGTGGGGGCCGGACTGGGTGTGGCCATAACGAAGATCCGCCGCGATATCGCTTTCCAGGACGAATTCCAGCGATCGGGTGACATCCCAGCCTGCATGGATGCGCAACTCAAAGAGCGGATCGGAAAAGAAGCGTCCCCCTATCTCGTGAAAAAATGGCGCGAGTCGCTCGAGATACCCCCTTCGCGCCTCGTGGATCATTATACCGTAACGGGTAAGCTCCTGATTCCATGGCGCCAATTCCCTGGCCTTGCCGCTTCTGAGCAAGGCATTCCGGTGATTCAGTGTCTTGGTGTAGCGGCGCCAGTAATCGAGGTAGCGCGAGTCATGGTGGAAGACGCCGAAATCCAGGAAATGGCGACGCAACTTGGGAGCGCCTTCAAGTAGCGCGATGCCCGCGGGTTGAATGACCAGCAGGGGAAAGGCCTGTAAAAGCTCGGCACTGGACTGAGCGATGCGCCCGCCGACATGAATCTCGCGTTTGCGTCGCGCCACCCGGACGCCGATGGGGAGGGTGGCGGTCTGATCTTGCGGGGCCACTTTGCCCACTACGGTCAATTCGGGCTGATCAAAATGAATCAGCTGATTGATCTGCGAAGTACGGAAGGAGCGGGCGCGGCCCAGCAGATATATGGCCTCCAGAAGGGAGGTCTTGCCGCTGGCGTTTTCACCGACGAGGTAATTGATACCGGGCCCAGGCTCCAGGGTAAGGGGATGTAAATTACGGAGCCCGGTGGCGTCCAGCTTGACCAGGGTCACACAGGAATCCCGAGTGCTAAGGAGTCGTCGGATGCTCAGAGGCGCATCGGCATGACCACGTACCTGAAGCGTAGGTCCGTCGTGTCCTCGACCAGGCAGCTATTGGCCACATCGGTGAAAGAAAGCCGGACCTGCTCGGAATCGACGTGATTGATTGCGTCCAGCAGATAACCGGCATTGAAGCCGACCGAGACGCTGCCGCCCTGGGCATCGACCATCAGGCGTTCCTCGGCCTCCTCATGCTCTGAGTTCTGAGCCTTGAGAATCATGAGGCCAGCCTCATCCACCTCTAGGCTGACGCTTTTCTGTTTTTCACTGGTCAGAAGCGAGGCCCGGCTCAGGGCTGACTTGAGCTCCTCCTTGTCGGCCTGATAAATGCGGGAGAGTTCTCGTGGCATCACGCGCTGGTAGTCCGGGTAACGGCCTTCGATCAGCTTCGCCGAGAAAGTCACCTGGCCCAGATTGACCCGAATGGTGTTGGGGGAAATCTGGATCGTGAGGGAATCATCCGCATCGCCCAACAGGCGAGAAAGCTCCTGAATCCCCTTGCGCGGCACGATAATCTGACGATTCGCCGAGAAGGGCGAGGGCAAGGTTTCCTGAAACACCGCCAATCGGTGGCCATCCGAGGCCACGGTGCGCAGCGTGTGGCCTTCAAGATCAATCAGCAAACCATTCAGGTACGAGCGAACATCCTGCTGAGCCATGGCAAAAATGGTTTTGTCCAGAGCCGATCGCAGACTATCGCTGGGCAGAGTCACTTCCAGATCGGTGGAGCCGGAATCAAAGGCCGGGTAATTTTCCACGGGGAGGGTCGTCAGATTGAAGCGGCTTCGGCCTGAGCGGATCGACAGGCGATCATCGATGTGCTCAAGGGTGACCTCGCTTCTCTCCGGCAGCAAGCGAAAAATGTCCAGCAGCTTGCGGGCAGGAACGGTAATTGCGCCCTCTTCAGCAGAGTCAACATGGACTCTTGTAAGAAGCTGCACCTCAAGATCGGTCCCCGTCATTTCCAGCTGACCACCGCTCAGTTGCAGCAGTACGTTGGAGAGGATGGGCAGGGTCTGTCTTTTTTCAATGACGCCAATGACCTGAGACAGCGGGGTAAGCAAGGTCTCGCGCGCAATGGATAGTTTCATGAAATCGTACCTGAAGGATTTTGGTGTATCTGGTTGAGATGCCCGATGTGGATATCAGGCGGACAAGGTGCGCTTGAGGTTGCTGTAGTCTTCGGCAAACTTGCTGTCGCTTTCCTTGAGTTCCTGGACCTTGCGGCAAGCATGCAGTACCGTCGTGTGGTCGCGTCCGCCAAACAACTGGCCTATTTCCGGCAGGCTATGATTGGTCAGGTCCTTGGCTAGCGCCATGGCGGCTTGCCGGGGCCGCGTCACCGAGCGGGTCCGCTTGGCGGACAGCAGGTCAGCTACCCGAATCTTGAAATATTCCGCTACGGTCTTCTGGATATTTTCCACGTTGACCAGTCGATCCTGGAGCGCAATCAGATCCTTGAGCGCATCACGAGCAAATTCTAGGGTGATGGGTTTGCCGGTGAAGTGGGAGTTGGCAATAACCCTCCGCAGGGCACCCTCCAGCTCACGGATATTCGAACGGATGCGCTTGCCCATGAAAAAGGCCACTTCATCCGGGAGGTCCACGCCCGCGTGTATCGCCTTGCTCATCAAAATGGCCACCCGTGTCTCCAGGTCGGGAGGCTCAACCGCAACCGGGAGCCCCCAGCCGAAGCGTGACTTGAGTCGCTCCTCCAGTCCCTTGATTTCCTTGGGGTATCTGTCGCATGTGAGGACGACCTGATGCTTGTTCTCCAGCAGAGTATTGAATGTGTGGAAAAACTCCTCCTGGGAGCGCTCCTTGCCAGCAAAAAACTGGATGTCATCGATCAGCAGCGCATCCACCGTTCGGTAAAAATCCTTGAAGGCATTGATGGCATTGTGCTGAAGCGCCTTCACCATATCCGAAACAAACCGCTCCGAATGGAGATAAATGATGTTGGCGGCGGGATTCGCCCTGAGAATTTCGTTGCCGATTGCGTGCATCAGATGGGTTTTGCCAAGGCCCACACCTCCATAGATAAATAGCGGGTTGTACGCACGGCCCACATTTTGTGCGACTTGGTGTGAAGCCGCCTTGGCCAGTTGGTTAGATTTTCCCTCGACGAAATTATCGAAAGTGAAAGCCGGATTCAGGTTGTTGGGAAGACTTTTGCGGCGCGCAGTCGGTTTTTGTTGCGTGCTGGGGGTCTCAGCGCCATCGACGGATGCACCGGATTCCTGCGGGCGGGTGCCAATTTCAAGTGACACGCCGGGCGGTGACGTATTCTGGGCGGCCAAGACCTCTTCGATACGGCTGAAAAAATGCTGTCTGACCCAGTCAAGAACAAACTTGTTGGGCGCCAGCAGCTTGAGCTGACCGCCATTTTCGACGGCTTGAAGGGGGCGAATCCAGGTATTGAATTGCTGTGGCGGCAACTCCCCCTCGAGACGACTCATGCATTGTGTCCAGACCAGGCTCATGACTGAGGGCGCCAGGAGAGCGGCCAATAATGTGGAAAATGAAACATGGGCAGGAGGGCGATCACGCAGTTGGCCGGGTAATATAACCCATCGTCCCGGTGTCCGCAGGATTGACATGGGTTCGCCGGGTGCTTTAGCATTCCGCCTCTTTTGTAGCATCGGTTCGCAAGGCAGTCATCATGAAAAGAACTTATCAGCCCAGCAAAATCAAGCGTGTACGTACCCATGGATTCCGGGCCAGGATGAAAACCCGCGGTGGTCGTTCGGTCATTAACGCACGCCGCGCCAAGGGACGGAAGCGCCTGACTGTCTAAAGGCTTGCCCTACCCGGAATACAGATTTCCGCGAACCTGTCGGTTAACCACGGCGAGTGCTTTCCAGCAGGTATTCGCAAACGCGTTCAAATCTTCGGATGGGTACCTGACCGTTCTGGCCAGGGCCAATGGTGCAGACAGTGCGAGACTGGGCCTTGCAATCTCCAAGCGAAACATCCGACTGGCCAGCGACCGAAATCGCGTCAAGCGATTTGCGCGTGAAACCTTCAGGTTGTATCAGCATGAACTTGACGGTCTCGACTTCGTTGTTATGGCCCGCACCGCCGCATCTCATGCAGACCATGAAACCCTTTCCCGCTCATTGCGCAAACACTGGGCTCATCTGGTGAAGCAATGCAAGCCATCCTGGTCGCCCTCATCCAGTTCTACCGATACCTGATCAGCCCCTGGGTAGGGCATCATTGTCGTTTTGAACCGACTTGCTCGGCCTATGCTCTAACCGCGGTCGAGCGGTTTGGCGCCCTGCATGGCTCTGGACTTGCCGTAAGGCGCCTCTCCAAATGTCACCCATGGCATGAGGGCGGAATCGATCCCGTACCTGAAAAGAAACCGGAAATAACTAATGGATAACGCAAGGTTCGTACTGATCGTCTTCTTCTTCTTCCTCAGTATCATGCTCTACCAGCAATGGCAGGCAGATTACGGTCCGAAACCCGCCGCCAGCTCCAGCCAGGCCGATGTTAGCCCGGCGGCCAACCCGGATGTTCCCGTATCCGCTGATTCTGCTGGAGGCCCGGAGTCAACTTCAGCCCAGACCGAAAATTTGATTAGCCGTCAGCGCATCCAGGTGAAAACCGATGTGGTGCGGATGGAGATCGATACGGAGGGTGGGGATATCCGGCTGCTTGAGTTGCTGGATTACCCCGTTGCCAAGGACGCTCCAAACTCGCCGGTACAACTTTTCACGGACAAGGATCTGGTCTTTGTCGCGCAAAACGGTTTCATCGGCGATGAGGCGACCGCACCCAACCATCATAGCCAGTGGCAGGCCCAAGCGACCTCGTTTGCCTTGGCCGAGGGTCAGAATGAACTACGTGTTCCCCTGACCTGGACAAGTCCCCAAGGTGTCACCGTTACCAAAACCTACATATTGAATCGTGGTAGCTATGACGTACATCTTGAGCAGCAGGTTGCCAATAACAGTCCGAACCTCTGGACCGCCCGCCAGTATGTTCAGCTGCAACGCAAGGATCCCGGTGATAAAAACAAGGACCAGATGGTCCGTACCTATACCGGTGGTGTGCTTTACACCCCGGAGGACAAGTACAAGAAAATCACTTTCAAGGATATGGCCGGAGAAAACCTGGACGCAAAGGCAAAGGATGGCTGGATCGCGATGATCCAGCATTATTTTGTGGCTGCCTGGATACCGCCCAGCGGTGAAGAAAACGGCTTCTACACCAAGGCCCTCGCAGATGATCATTTCGTGATCGGTGCCTACACCCCGGTGCTGGATGTCCCTGCCGGCGGATCCAAGGCTTTCCAGGCGCAGTTGTTTGCCGGGCCCAAGCTTCAGCGAGTTCTGGAAACGACAGCCCCAGGTCTGGATCTGACTGTCGATTACGGTGCGCTGACCATCATTGCGAAGCCCATTTTCTGGCTGCTCGAACAGTTCCATAAAATCTTCAACAACTGGGGCTGGGCCATCATTTTCGTGACGCTGACTTTGAAGGCGTTGTTCTTCCGCCTCTCTGCGGCCAGCTATCGTTCCATGGCCAACATGCGCAAGATGCAGCCAAAGTTGGCGGAACTGAAGGAGCGTTTTGGTGGCGACAAGCAGAAGCTGAATCACGCCATGATGGAAATGTACCGCAAGGAAAAGGTGAATCCGCTGGGCGGCTGTTTGCCCATCCTGGTTCAGATCCCGGTATTCATCTCGCTGTACTGGGTTTTGATCGAAACCGTCGAAATGCGCCAGGCGCCTTTCATTGGCTGGCTGACGGATCTGTCATCCAAGGATCCCTATTTCATCCTGCCGTTGCTGATGGGTGTTTCCATGTTTATCCAGCAGCGTTTGAGCCCGCCGCCAGCCGATCCTCTGCAGGCGAAGATCATGCAATTTTTCCCTGTCATGTTCACCGGATTCTTCGCGTTCTTCCCTTCCGGACTGGTGCTTTACTGGGTCGTGAATAACGTACTGTCGATTCTCCAGCAGTGGTATATCAACAAGACCATTGGAGCGGCTGTGCCGGCCAAGGCCTGACGGTCCTGCCCAAGCAGTACCAGAGGCGGGTAGGGTGCTGATGTAGCCCGTCCGCCTTTTCTTTTTCCCATGCATTCTCAGCAGAGCGTCATAGCCGCCATCGCCACACCGCCAGGTCGCGGCGGTGTGGGAGTCATCCGGGTGTCTGGCGATGCCGTTCCATCCATCGCCGCTGCCCTTGTAGACAAAGATTTACGGCCACGCAAAGCCCATTTGGTCACTTTTCAAGGTGCCGGTGGCGACCCGATAGATCAGGGCCTGGCGATCTACTTTCCAGCCCCTCACTCCTTTACCGGGGAAGATGTGCTCGAACTTCACGCACACGGAAGCCCGGTTGTGCTGGATATGCTCCTCCGTCGAGTGTTGGAGCTGGGTGCAAGGACCGCCCGGCCGGGCGAATTCAGCGAGCGGGCCTTTCTGAACGAAAAGATCGATCTAGCCCAGGCCGAGGCCATCGCGGACCTGATCGAGTGCACTACTGAAAGCGCGGCCCGCTCGGCTCGGCGTTCACTTCAAGGCGAGTTCTCAAGTCAGATCAATGAATTGGTCGAGTCGCTCATCCAGTTGCGCCTCTACATTGAGGCATCGATAGACTTCGTCGACGAGGATATCGAGCTTCTGACCGCCGGCCATATCGATACACGGTTGGCAGATTTGCTCCAACGGCTTGACGTCATCCGTGCCTCCGCACGCCAGGGACAATTGCTGCGAGACGGCATGACGCTGGTCATCACCGGTCGACCCAATGCCGGTAAATCCAGCTTGCTCAACAGGCTGACCGGCCGTGATAGCGCCATCGTCACCCCCATCGCCGGCACAACCCGAGACACGCTCAAGGAGTTCATTCAGATTGATGGACTGCCGTTGCATGTCATTGATACAGCCGGACTCCGGGAACACAGCGAGGATGTCGTGGAGCAGGAGGGTATGCGCCGGGCCAGAGCCGAGATTGCCCAGGCCGACCATGTTTTGCTGTTGATTGATGACACTGATCCTGGTGACAACAACTCCTTGCTGGCGGACATTCCCTCCCACCTGCCGGTGACACATATTCACAACAAGATCGATCTCAGCGGACACTCTGTGGGCCAGCACATGACGGAAAAAGGTGCCGTCATTTATTTGTCCCTGAAAACTGGCGAGGGGACGGAGCTGCTCGTTCAGCACCTCAAGGCTTGTGTTGGCTATGCCGAAGAGGCAGAGGGAGTCTTCATGGCGAGGAGACGTCACCTGGAAGCGATTGACCAGGCCATGTCGGCTGTACAAAAGGCGTTAGAAAATTTAAATGACGGAGTGCTGGAGTTGCTGGCGGAGGAACTCCGTCTCGCTCAAAACGCCCTCTCCGAAATTACTGGCGAGTTCACCTCTGACGACTTATTGGGCCGGATATTTGCGGATTTCTGCATCGGCAAGTGACAGCATGCTGCCTCTTCTCCGTGAAGTGTACCTTTGTGTATCTGCTCTTGTAACACTCTGTCAACTCAAGCTTTTCTTCACCTTCGGCTTTTTCCCGTCCAGATATTGTGTGCTTAACGGGATTGGCCCAGACATCAGAAGTACGTAAAAGTACGTATATTTGTACGTACTTTTACGAATTTACACATAAGGGATGGGGGAACTACCATGGCGGCGCCATGGAGGGTTTGTCTGTATCTAGCATATGAAACCCGGTTTTGGACTGGGTTTCTTTTTCAGGGATCCAGTCGTGGAGAGCCCACTTCTGATTTCGATGGCTCTGGCTGATATGCGGCAGGACATAATTACAAGGGGGGCACCGCACCAACCATTAAAACAGCCATCACCAGTTACCCGGCTTCGGCCGGGTTTTTTCGTTGGGGGGGCAAGGCGGAACGCAAACATTCAGGGCAGGTGGATTGCGCTTTTGCCAGTCGAGGCAGGGTATGGTTCACTAGTGGGCCGAAGCTGATCACATAGCCAATCATGAACAGATATATCCTCCCAAGTTCTCTCCTCCTTGTTGCGGCCACGCTGCTGAGTTGCAGCCACCGATCCGACACGGTCATAGGCGGTCCAGATGCCCAGGAAGCAGCGATACGGATGGAAGAATCAGAGCAGGAATACAATGACTGTCGCGCGACTCGTCACGCGGGCAGTGCAACCTGCGACAGCCTTGAAGCGCTTTACAAGAAAGATAAAGCGGAATTCGAGGCCCAGGTTCAATAGCCCGTCCATTCTGATTCGTGGTTGAGCCCTACCCTCCAGCTTGAAAGCCTTGGTTTCACATCCAGTCCTGGATCGCAATGACTCCCGATCATATGGAAACACCTGATCCCGCTGAGATTGATCGGTTTCTGCTGGAAGATATCGGATCAGGCGACCTGACGGCGGCCATTCTGCCGGAAACCGCATGCGCTTCTGCAAGTGTCATGACACGTGAGAGCATGGTGGTTTGCGGTCAGGCCTGGTTCAAGGCCGTTTTCGGTCGGCTGGATCCCTCTGTCCAGATTGTCTGGGAATGTGAGGAAGGGGCCGAGGTTCAGGCTGGTGGGTTGCTTTGCCGGCTCGAGGGGTCCGCCCGATCACTCATGGCGGGTGAGAGAACGGCGCTCAATCTGCTCCAGACGCTGTCGGCCACGGCGACACTGGCACGGAAATATGCAAAGGCCGTCGAAGGCACTCGGGTGAAAGTCCTGGATACCCGCAAAACGATCCCGGGCCTGCGTCTGGCTCAGAAATATGCCGTTCGCTGCGGTGGCTGTCATAACCATCGAATAGGGCTTTACGATGGCATTCTGATCAAGGAAAACCACATTATGGCGGCGGGTTCCATCACCCGCGCCATTCGCAGCGCGAAAGGGCTCCAGGCCGGTGTCATGATCGAAGTAGAAGTTGAAACGCTGGATGAGCTGAATGAGGCTCTTGCAGCTGGAGCAAAACGAATCCTGCTGGACGAGTTCACGTTGCCCATGATGCGTGAGGCCGTCGTCATGGCGGCAAATCGGGCAGAGTTGGAAGTCTCCGGCAGCGTGACGCTGGAGGCTATTCGGGAAATCGCTGAAACCGGCGTCAATTACATTTCGGTGGGCGCCCTGACCAAAAATGTCCGGGCCATCGATCTCTCCATGCGGGTGACGCTCGGCGTGTGACAAAACAGCCGAGCTGTCGACCTATCCCTTCTTGACTCAGTCGATGCGACGAACACCATCGGCCCCGCCCACCAGGACAACGTCGGCGGGGCGCATGGCAAAGATACCTACCGTGATGACGCCGGGGATGTTGTTGATGACCTGTTCCATTTCCAGCGGGTTCAGGATGGACAGGTTCCAAACGTCGAGAATTTGACCGCCGTTATCCGTCACACAATTCTCGCGCCACACCGGCTGACCGCCCAACTTGACGAGTTCACGGGCGACAAAGCTGCGTGCCATGGGAATAACCTCGACCGGCAGCGGGAACTTGCCCAGAACATCCACACACTTGCTGTCATCCGCAATGCAGATGAACTTGCGGCTGGCGCCGGCAATGATTTTTTCTCGAGTCAAGGCGGCGCCGCCACCCTTGATCAATTGCTTGTTCGGGTTGATTTCATCGGCGCCATCAACATAAACGTCGAGTGTGCCGACATCGTTCAGTTCCAGCACGGGAATGCCCAGCTTCTTGAGCTGGTCGGTGCTGGCATTGGAGCTGGATACGGTGCCCTCGATGTCATTCTTGATATCGGCCAGACAGTCGATAAACAAACGGGTGGTCGATCCGGTGCCAATGCCAAGAATCGAGTAACCTTTTACGTACTCCAGCGCCGCTTCGGCAACTTTCTGCTTCAGTTCATCTTGCGTCATTTTCGTTTTCCTTCTCTGCAGTCATGGAACAAATTGATCGATAATAACGTGAGCTTGTCTCTGCCGCCATGTCCTTATTGAACCGGCTGCCGTCGATTCCGAACCACGAATAAATCCATGCTCCTGACCAAATATGTTGAGCGCGTTCTGCGCGCCCGCGTCTATGACGTGGCAATCGAAAGCCCGCTGGATTATGCGGCAGGGCTCAGTCGCCGGCTAGGCAACGCGATTTACATCAAGCGCGAGGATTTGCAGCCGGTATTCTCGTTCAAGCTGCGGGGCGCCTATAACAAAATCGCCGGTCTCGGTGAAACCGCTCGACAAGCAGGTGTGATTGCTGCATCGGCGGGTAACCATGCGCAGGGCGTCGCCCTGGCCGCCAAAAAGCTGGGGATTCGGGCGCTGATCGTCATGCCGCGAACCACGCCCGCTATCAAGGTCAATGCCGTGAAGGCGCTGGGGGCCGAGACCATTCTGCATGGTGACGCCTACGACGAGGCGTACGAATATGCCATTGCTCTGTCAGCCGAACAGCAGATGACGTTTGTCCATCCGTATGATGATCCAGAGGTCATTGCCGGACAGGGTACCATCGGCATGGAGATACTCAGGCAGCGCCACGACCCCATTCATGCCATCTTCATCCCGGTGGGGGGCGGTGGACTGATTGCCGGCATCGCTGCCTATGTCAAATTTGTTCGGCCCGACATCAGGATCATCGGGGTCGAACCCGATGATGCCGACTGCCTTAATCGGGCCATGAAAGCGAGTCGCCGGGTGATCCTTCGTCAGGTCGGCCTGTTCGCCGACGGCGTGGCTGTCAAGCAGATTGGCAAGGAGACCTTCCACATTGCCCACCAGTTTGTGGATGAAGTGGTGACCGTCAGTACGGATGAAATTTGCGCCGCCATCAAGGATATTTTCGATGACACCCGCTCGGTTGCCGAGCCAGCCGGCGCTCTCGGGGTTGCGGGGGCGAGAAAATACGTCGAACAAACCGGCATGACCAACCAGTGTCTGATTGCCATTGAAAGCGGCGCCAACATCAATTTTGATCGGCTGCGCCACGTGGCGGAGCGTGCCCAGGTCGGCGAGATGCGGGAGCGGCTGATGGCCGTCACCATCCCCGAGCGCCCCGGCAGCTTTCTAGACTTCTGCCGAGCCATTGGTCGGCGTGGCATTACCGAATTCAACTATCGTTATTTCGATGAGGGTGACGCGCAGATCTTTGTTGGCATCCAGACCGATGTCAAGGACGCCGGAGCGCTGATCGATGACCTGGGTGACCAAGGCTACGGGGTCACCGACATGTCCGGCAACGAGCTGGCGCTGGAGCACATTCGCTATATGGTCGGGGGTCACGCGCCCAGACTGCTGGACGAAGTTGTTTATCGGTTTGAGTTTCCCGAGCGACCCGGCGCCCTGCTTGATTTTCTCTCCCGGCTGAGCGGTCGCTGGAACATTAGCCTGTTTCATTACCGCAATCATGGTGCGGCCTACGGTCGGGTACTGATGGGGATTCAGGTTCCCAAGGCTGAGCGGAAAAGCTTTCGTGCGTTTCTAGACGAAATCGGGTTCGCCTATTACGACGAAACCCAGAACCCAGCCTATCGCCTGTTTGCCGGGGGTCGGTAAGGTTTACGAGGCTGTCTAATTGGCCAGCTTCAGAGTGGCGACGCCTGCGATGATCAGCAAAACTCCCAGATAGCGGCCCAGACTGGAGGGGTCACCAAAAAACCAGATGCCCACCAGAAATGTTCCTGCCGCCCCGATGCCGGTCCACACAGCATAGGCCGTGCCGATGGTGATATCCCGCTGTGCCAGCCAGAGCAGGCCGCCACTGCAGGCCATGCAACCGATGGCAATCGCTATGCCCAATAGCCGGTGACTGGAGGCTTGCGCCAGCTTCAGGCCGACCGGCCAGCCAATTTCGAACAAGCCGGCACCCAGGAGATATAGCCAGCTCATTCCAACCCCAGAATGAAATGCCATTGTTTTTCGGTCATCGGCATCACCGACAGCCGGTTGCCGCGTCGAACGAGTGCCAGGCTTTCCAGCTCCGCTTTGTCCTTTAATTCCGCGAGAGTAATGGCTCGGGTTAGCTTGCGAACAAATCCCACATCGACCATGAGCCAGGTCGGTTTCTCCGGCTGACTCTTCGGGTCATAGTGTTTGTTTTGGGGGTCAAATGCCGTAGGGTCAGGGTAAGCCTCGCGCTTGACCTGGGCAATGCCGACAATTCCCGGTACGTCACAATTGGAGTGGTAGAAGAAAATGGAATCCCCCACTTTCATGTCATCCCGCATCATGTTGCGCGCCTGGTAGTTTCTTACGCCATCCCAGGGTTCCGTTTGATCAGGGCGCTGCGCCAGGTCATCAATGCTGAACTCACTGGGTTCGGATTTCATCAGCCAATATCGCATGTCGATTTGCTATTTATTACTTTCTTGGTTTTTGGGGCCGCAGGTGTATTCTGCCATCCCATTCAGCGCAAATGGACAAGGCGAGCAGACGAGAGGCCGCATTTTGCCGCTGCAAGGGTAATCCGGGTTCATCGGTACTATACTGTGGACTTACATATTCCGGTTACATCACGATCGCTAGTCCATGAGCCGACCTCGCTCCATCCTTGTTTGTCTGCTGCTGATTCTGATTCAGCTGCTCTCGCCGTGGGTGCATGCCCATACTGGATGCGAGACGGGGGGGCTTTTGCATATTCCCGGTTTGGAAAGGTTGCGGGCTCCGGAGGCTGGTCCCACGGCTCAGGCCGATCTCTACGCCGCCGATACCTTGGTGGGGGTTCAGTCCGGTATTGAGAATTCCAGCTATCGTCTTGGCAAGCTGCTGGATTCCGATGATGGAGTGTTCCTGAGTTTGCCCCTGCTTGCAGGGTCCTCGCCTCTCGTCTTGAGTATCCGTGAAAATACAGCGGGCAATGGATTGCCCCGGTTGAATCCACGTTCGGGCTCCCCTCCCCGCGCCCCGCCCACGGGCATCCATCTCTGAAGTTTTCGGGGCTTGGCCCCCACCCCCTCCGGGAACCTGTACATTCTGTGCATATACTGGATTCAATGATGGTTGATCAGGGTCATGAGGCCTTCATGACGGCATGGGATTATTGATGAAGAGTCTAACTGGCATCATTTTCGTTATCGGCCTTGCGGTCACGGTCAGCGCCGATGCCGAGGAATTGATGATAGAGCACCTCGACGAGTTGGTGATCGATGATCGGCTCACGCTCAGGCAGGTGGTGGACAGCACATTCGAGCGCTATCCCCAAAACGCACTCATTTCCGCCTTCCAGGAAGAGTCCAAGGCGCTGGAGCAACGCAGTTCCAGCTGGATAGCCGGATACCCCATGATTTATCTGCAATATATCGATGATGCACTGCTGGGGCGTGATGACGGCATCACCAATGTCCAGTCAGGTTACCAAGTGCCCCTGTGGATGTGGGGGCAGAAGGCGGCCAGTCAGAAAATCACCGAAGAATCCAAGCAAGCGGCCGAACACTACATCGTGGCACTCAAACATGAAGTGGCCGGCCTGGTCCGGGAGGCCCTCTGGACGCTCCGCCTCATGGAAAACCGCCGGGAGTTGGCCCGCCAGATCTACGAAGTGGCCGAAAAACTCACCGCCGTCGTACGACGGCGCGTCGAGTTGGGCGATCTCGCCCGGGCCGACGAACTGCTGGCCGAAAGCGACCAGCTCGAGAAGAAAACCGCACTGGTTCAGGCCGAAGCAGAGGTCATGCATGCACGTAAAGCCTATCAGAACCTGACCCGCATGAACCGAGCCCCCAGACGGCTCGAAGAGATCCTGAGCAAATTAAAGGGCCTGGATGAACGACACCCCTCCCTAGCGGCCTCCAATGCTTCCGTAGAAAGAGCACAAGCCGAAGTGGAATTCACCCGCCTCTCCAAGCAAGGCAATCAGCCGACCATCCTGGTAGGAACCGACAGCACCCAGATTGACCGCCAGGGCAGTTTCGGGACAGGGACCAATATCGTGCTGCAAGTCCCCATTGGCGGTGACGACTGGCATGCGCCACAGGTGGCCCAAGCCAACCTGACACTCAACGAGAAAATCGTTCAGCGGGAAACCCTGCGGCGGCAACTGGAAAAAGCACTGCACGAGGCACAGCACACCCTGGAAGTGGACCGGGCCGCGCTGGACATTGCCGAGCGACGCAAGGCCATCGCAGAAACCCAGATCAGCATGAGCCGCATAGCCTTCGAGGCCGGCGAAGTTGCCCTCATCGACTACCTCAAGATCCAGGCCGGCGCCCAATCGGCCATCCGCGACGCCGCCGAGCGCGCCATCCTCGTCCAGAAAGATACCTCGGTCTACAACCAAGTGGTCGGAGTCATGCCATGAAGAGGGTCTGGCTGCTGGGCTTGTGTCTGGTCATGAACGGACAGGCCACCGCCGAAGGCGGCTTGATCAATCTCGATGCAGAGCAGCGCAGCCACCTCGATGTTCGCACAGCGCCACCCGAGCCCGTCGCCGGCATACCCCTGGCGCAGGCCCCGGGTCGTGTGGTCTTGCCGCCGGCCAAGGAGTTCGCGGTGACAGCCGCCCAGTCTGGCGTGATCACCCACGTCAATGTCCCGCTGGGCGTGAAGGTGACCAAGGGACAGGTGTTGGCTGAAATCGACAGCGTGGCTTTGGTGGATCTCCAGCGCTCCCTGGTCGACGCCTCTGCTGTTTTTGGTGTGGCGGCCGCCAAATTGAACAGGGACGAGATACTGCTACGTGAAGGGGTCATTTCCAGGATGCGGTGGCAGGAAACCCAGAGTGATTTTGAGCGAGCACAAGCTACTTTGAGGGCAGCCGAGCAGACATTGCTGGCGACCGGCATCGCTCAGGCCGATATCGATCGGATCAAGACCAGCACAAGCCAGATCAATGGTCTTTACAAGGTCCTGGCTCCAGTGAATGGCATAGTGCTGGATCGAATGGCAATGGTCGGGCAGCGAGTGGATGCCTTTTCTCCACTCTTTCGCATTGGCAAGCTGGATGTCCTGTGGCTGGAAGTTGATATGCCGCAGGAGCGGCTCAAGGAAGCTCGTATCGGTGATTGCGTGACGGTGGAGAACCCGAAAGTACGCGCAAGAGTCATCGAAATCAGTCAAAGCGTCGATCCTCAGAGCCAGAGCACGGTGGTGCGGGCCTTCGTGGAGTCAGGCGCCGAGCGATTGCGCCCCGGCATGCATGTCAATGTACAGACCATGCATCGCAGTACCGACCGTATTTTCAAGGTGCCGGTCGCCGCCGTATTCAGTCATGAAGGACACAACTATGTCTTTGTCAAAAGACTGGGGGGGTTCGAGGCCGTGGAAGTGGCGGTGGCCGGTCAGGAAGCCTACAGCATAGTTCTGCATGAGGGCTTGCGGGGTGGCGAGGCCGTGGTGGTTCAGGGTGTCGCCGGTTTGAAGGCGGCCTGGCTGGGCAGTACGGGCAGTCACAGCGACTGATGGGACGCCTGATTCATTTCGCACTGACGCAGCGGGTCTTCACGCTGCTGTTGGCTCTGATGGTTGCTGGGGCTGGCTGGGTGGCCGCGCTCAACTTGCCCATTGATGCCTTCCCGGATGTTTCGCCTACCCAGGTCAAGATCATCGTCAAGGTGGCCGGCATGACGCCGGAAGAAGTCGAGACGCGGGTGACGATGCCGATCGAAGTGGAAATGCTGGGTATCCCCAAGCAGACTATGCTGCGATCCATCGCGAAATATGCCTTGACTGATATCACTATCGATTTTGAAGAAGGGACCGATATCTACTGGGCCCGCCAACAGGTGGCCGAACGGTTGAATGGCGTTTGGGCAGCGTTGCCCGCGAATGCCGAGGGCGGCATGGCGCCCATGACCACGCCCTTGGGGGAAATGTTCATGTTCACGGTCGATGGCGAGGGACTGAGTCTTGCCGATCGACGGGGCTTACTGGATTGGGTCATCCGTCCGGCGCTTCGGACCGTGCCTGGAGTGGCCGATGTCAATGCCCTCGGTGGCGAGGTGCGCAGTTATGAAGTTATCCCAGATCCTACCCGCTTGTCGGCGCGCGGCGTAAGCATGGAGTCCCTGACAAAAGCGCTGGAGTCCAATAATCGTAATGATGGGGCTGGGCGATTGATTCAGGGAGAGGAGTCCTTGCTGGTGCGCACAGAGGGGCGCATCACTACTCTGGAAGACGTCCGCAATATCGTGGTGGCCGAGCCTAATTACATTCCCATCACCGTGGGTGACATTGCTGAAGTCCGGCTCGGTTCCCTGACGCGCTATGGGGCCGTGAGTCAGAACGGTAAGGGCGAGGTCGTCGAGGGGTTGGTGCTCAGTTTGCGTGGCGCCAATGTCCGGCTGGTGGTTGAGGGTATCGAAAAGAAATTGGAAGAAATTCGTCCGGCCTTGCCGAAGGGGGTCGAGGTGAATGTTTTCTACAATCGCAGTCATCTGGTCAACAAGGCGACCCAGACCATTGTGCATGCGTTGATCGAAGCTACGGTGCTGGTAGTGATTCTTCTGGTGTTGTTTCTGGGCGATCTGCGCGCGGCGCTCACGGTTGCCCTGATTTTGCCGATGGTCGCCCTGTTCACGTTCCTGCTGATGAATTATTTCGGACTGACTGCCAATCTGATGAGTCTCGGCGGGCTGGCAATTGCCATTGGCAAGCTGGTTGATCCAGCGGTGGTCGTCGTCGAGAACGTTACTTCGCATCTGGCCGAGCGCTCGGAGGACAGCAAGCTGCCTCGCCTGCATGTGATCTATCGGGCCATGCGCGAAATCATGGCGCCGGTCATTTCCGGGGCCATCATCATCGGCATCGTTTTCGTGCCTCTGCTCTCGCTGGAGGGCCTGGAAGGCAAGCTATTCAAGCCCGTCGCCTTTACCAACGTCTTTGCCATGGCCGGGTCCCTGATCTTTTCCCTGCTGGTCATTCCGGTGCTGGCCTCCTTTCTGATGACGAAGGTCAGTCACAAGGAGCCCTGGCTGGCGAGAACCTTGCTGGCGATCTACCGACCCGTTTTGATCTGGTGCCTGGCCCATGCCCGCGTGGTTCTGCTGTTTGCCGGTGCGTTGCTGTTGTCCGCGTTGTATGTCTACACCCTGATCGGCAAGACCTTCATGCCGACCATGGACGAGGGCGACATCATCGTTCAGGTGGAAAAGCTGCCCTCCATCAATCTGGAGCAGTCGATCCGAATGGATGGCCAAATCCAGAAAGCGATTCTTGATCATGTACCCGAAGTGGAGCGGATCACGGCAAGGGCGGGCGCGGATGAAATCGGCCTGGACCCCATGGGGCTGAATGAAACCGATACTTTTATGGTGTTGAAGCCGCAATCGGAATGGCGCGTCAAAAACAAGGGCGAGCTGATCGAAGAAATTCGCAAGGTACTGGATACCATCCCCGGCATTGCTTATGGCTTCACTCAGCCTATCCAGATGCGGGTGACCGAAATGTTGACGGGGGTGCGCGGGGATGTGGCGGTGAAGCTCTATGGCCCCGAGCTTTCCGTGCTGAATGCCAAGGCCGAGGAAATAGCGGGCATCATGCGAGGTATCGAGGGTTCCTCGGATGTCTTTACCCTGCGCAATGAGGGCATGCAATATCTCGTGGTGAAGGTCGATCGTCTGGCGGCAGGACGACTCGGCCTGGATTCCGATTCATTGGCCGATACCTTGCGGGCTCAAGTCGAGGGTCTCAAGTTGGGCATCGTTCAGGAGGGCGTCCGGAGGACGCCTTTGCTGCTGAGAGGCTCCGGCGAATCGGCCAATATGTCGACCTTGCAGATCGCTTTGCCCGATGGGCAGCGGGTTCCCTTGTCTGCCGTCGCAAACATCAAGATCGTCGAAGGGGCCGTATCCGTATCGAGGGAGCGCGGTCAACGGTTCTCGGTCGTCCGGAGCAATGTAGAGGGTCGTGATCTGGTTGGCTTTGTCGAGGATGCCAAGCGAGTCGTGACCGAAAAGGTTAGCCTGCCCCAGGGCTACTTTATTCAGTGGGGTGGCCAGTTCGAGAACCAACAGCGAGCTGCCGCCCGATTGGCGGTGGTCATTCCCATAGCACTCCTGCTCATTTTTTTATTGTTGTTCTCAACCTTCCAGTCGGTTCGGCAGGCGCTGTTGGTCTTGGCGAATGTCCCGCTGGCTTTGATCGGTGGGGTCTACGGGATCTGGGTGTCCGGGGAGTATCTGTCGGTATCGGCCTCGGTGGGCTTTATTTCCCTACTCGGGATAGCGGTGTTGAATGGGGTGGTCATGGTGAGTTATTTCAATCAGCTACGGGCGTTGGGTCGGCCAATGAACGAGGTCGTACTCCAGGGAGCCATGCGACGACTGAGGCCCGTACTCATGACGGCGAGTATCGCCGCTTTTGGCCTGATACCGTTACTGTTCGCTACCGGACCGGGTTCCGAGATTCAGCGTCCCCTGGCTGTCGTTGGTGTTGGAGGGCTTTGCACCTCCACCTTGTTGACCCTAGTCCTGTTACCCATTTTGTATCGGCGTTTTGGTGACACCATGACAAATGGGCGGATGTGATGGGAGCGACTTCACTGCTGACATTGATTGCGCCGGTCGGTCTCGAGGGGCCGCTGGTCGATTGGCTTCTGGAGCATGCGTCAAGTCTTGGCTTTTGCAGCGGTCCGATCAACGGACATTCGGCCAGTCATGAGTCACTGACGGTGGCTGAGCAGGTGTCGGGCCGTCAGCGGCAGATTCGGTTTGAGGTACATGCCCCGGAGGGAGAGGTGAATCTCATGTTAGAGCGTTTGCGTGGCGATTTTGCAGATACCGGCATTCACTTCTGGGTAGTCCCATTGCTGGAATCGGGAAAGATTTGAGTCGTTAAATAGGCTCGACCTTTTCTGCCAGGACGTTACTTAATGCAGGTTCCAGTGTCGCATAGGAAAATTTGAAACCGTTGGCCAGTGCCTTTTTGGGCAATACCCGCTGGCTACCCAGAAGTAGCTCCGCCATTTCGCCCATCGCAAGCTTCAGTAACCAGGCAGGAATCGGAAGCAGAGCGGGCCGCTGGAGACATTTAGCCAGTTCGCGAGTGAATTCGGCATTAGTCACGGGATTGGGTGCTGTGGCGTTGTAAGGGCCTCGCGCCTTAGGTGACTCCAGTAAGTGCTGGGTCAAGCCGACGTGGTCCTTGATATGGATCCAGGACATCCATTGCCGTCCTTCACCGATTCGGCCGCCAAGGCCGAGCTTGAAGGGCAGGAGCATCCGCTCCAGAAAGCCTCCATGTTTGCCGATAACCAATCCCGTTCGCAGCAGGCAAACCCGGATGCCTGATTTTTCCGCCTCAAGTGCGGCGTTCTCCCAGGCAGCGCAGAGCCGGTGACCGAATTCATCATTAAATTGGCTCGTCTCGTCCAGCATCGCATCCTCTTGATTGCCGTAAATCCCCACTGCAGAACCGCTGATGAATATGGCTGGCTTATGCTGCACCGAGGTCATGCGTTCTACGAGTTCTTCGGTCAATTTGACCCGGCTGTCCCAGAGGGCTTTTTTTCGATGCTCGGTCCAGCGCTTTGCCATGATGGGTTCGCCGGCCAGATTAATCACTGCGTCAAAGCCGATATGAGGTTTCCAATCCTCAAGGGAGGCGAAGGTATCAACTTGGATTCGGCTAAGCAGTTGCTTGGCCTTGGCTGGATTTCGGGCGAGAAGAGTGAGTTGGTGACCCTGTCGGGCCAGGTGCTGACAGAGCTCACGACCGATGAAGCCTGTTCCGCCGGTGATCAGGATTCTCATGATGTCCGCCCTATCTGCAGTGATCATGTATTTGGCGGAAAGTGCTTCCGCGGTTGGAGCACTTCACAGGTATAGAGGGGAGTATTTGGCTTCCCACAGTCAAAAAAATGTGGAAGAGCCGGGCGGGCAAGTACGGGTGCTTGGTTGGAGCAAATCCTAGCGAAGACACCCATGCTTGCCGCATGGCAAGCGATTTACTTGGGTTCTTCGTCGTTGAAGACCCAGCGCACGAAAAATACGCCAGCGGCTACGATAGCCAGAGTTACAGTGATACCAACCGGAGATCTCATTTTTTCGACCAAGTCGAGGATCATTCCCATGTGCTTATACCTTTCTAGATTTTTGTTAGCTTAATGAATGGCTTCAGTTAGCGTCTAGCGCTGCGGGTTATCTTACAGGGTGGCAATTGTCTGTCAAGTCGGGTTTGGCTCGAATCAAAGCCGTCGCAGAGCCTCCGCCTGCGGCATATTGACGCGCTTTATGGAGATTTTGCGCAAAAAAAACCCGGGAAGAACCCGGGTTTATTTAGAACCTGAAGCGCTTATCGCAATTTTTGTGCGGGGGTGTTCCCTTGTTTGCTAGTGCGTCAACGCGATACTCAGGCCGGCTCTCTGCTTACAGAGAAGGAGCAGCAGGTGCTTCCAGTTTTTGACCGTCGCCGTCTGGGGAGTTGCCACAGCCAACAACGACCAGAGACATCATCAGTACGCTAACAACGCAGAGCAACTTCTTCATAAGGAACCTCCTGATTGAACACTTGAAAGTTATAGTTTGTAGTGCACGAAGCACGGGGCAATTTATAAATAACATTCCAGCGAAATGCAATAGCCGATTTTTGTGCGAGGGGCAGACATGGCTGCATCGGGTAGCCTAGGCTGGGTTTACCGGGCCAGAATATCCAGGCCTTCGCCGCCAACAGCCGGGGCGTCCACGGTCTGGCCTCTCAGTTTCTCTAGTGTGGCGAAATCAAAGAGATTGCGATCGGCCAGTTGTGAAGGAGCGACATTCTGCAGCGCAGTGAAGATGGTCTCGACCCGTCCGGGATGGCGCCTTTCCCAATCTCCCAGCATCTCCTTCATGGCCTGGCGCTGGAGATTCTGCTGTGATCCGCAAAGGTTGCAGGGAATCAGAGGGAAGGCGCGTGTGCGAGCGTAAGCGTCGATGTCCTTCTCCTTGCAATAGGCTAGGGGCCGGATGACGATGTGTTCCCGATTGTCGCTCAGCAACTTGGGGGGCATTGCCTTCAGCGTCCCACCGTAAAACAGGTTCAGGAAGAAAGTTTCCAGAATGTCATCGCGGTGATGCCCGAGGGCGATCTTGGTCACTCCGTTCTCTGTGGCATAGCGGTATAGCAGGCCCCGCCTCAGTCGGGAACAGAGTCCGCAGGTGGTTTTGCCCTCTGGGACCACCCGTTTGACGATGCTATAGGTGTCCTGCTCGATGATGTGGAAGGGAATTTGCCGTTCCTTCAGGTAAGCCGGCAGGACGTCCTCGGGAAAGCCTGGCTGTTTCTGGTCGAGGTTGACCGCGACAATGTCGAAGTCAATCGGGGCATTCAGTCTCAGGCTAAGGAGCAGGTCAAGAAGCGTGTAGGAGTCTTTTCCGCCCGACAGGCAGACCATCACCTTGTCGCCGGCCTCGATCATGTCGAAGTCGGCGATAGCCTCACCCGTCAGTCGGCGCAGACGTTTCTGCAGCTTGTTGAAGTCGTAGCGTTGCTTCTCGCTGAGCTCCGCGGTCGCCCTATCCGTCATGCCGCTGGAACACCAGGCTGGCGTTGGTGCCGCCAAACCCGAAGCTGTTGGACATGGCGGTATTTATTTGAGCGTTATCCAGGCGTTCTCTGACAATGGGCACGCCCTGGGCGCCGGGGTCAAGATTTTCGATGTTGGCAGATGCGGCGATGAAGCGGTTCTCCATCATGAGAAGCGTATAGATGGCTTCATGCACGCCAGCAGCTCCCAGCGAGTGCCCGGACAGGGATTTTGTCGAACTGATCTTTGGAATTCCCGCTCCAAAGACGGTTTTGACAGCTTCAAGTTCGCGAATATCGCCAATTGGCGTACTGGTGCCGTGAGCGTTGATGTAGTCGATCGGAGTCTGGATGGTCGCCATGGCCTGCTGCATGCAGCGTATGGCGCCTTCGCCCGATGGCTGGACCATGTCGTAGCCATCGGAGGTCGCGCCGTAGCCAGTCAATTCGGCATAAATTTTCGCACCGCGGTTCTTGGCGTGCTGCAGTTCTTCCAGAACCAGCACCCCGCCGCCGCCGGAAATGACGAAGCCATCACGATCTGCGTCATAAGCTCGGGATGCCCGCTCAGGAGTGTCGTTGTACTTTGATGAGAGCGCGCCCATGGCGTCGAACAGCACAGTCAATGTCCAGTGGAGTTCTTCACCGCCACCCGCGAAGATGATGTCCTGCTTGCCCAGTTGAATGAGCTCGGCGGCATTGCCGATGCAGTGGGCGCTGGTCGCACAGGCGGAGCTTATGGAGTAGTTGACGCCCTGTATCTTGAACGGCGTGGCAAGACAGGCAGAGTTGGTGTTCGACATGGTGCGTGGGACCATGTAAGGCCCGACCTTCTTGATGCCTTTCTCGCGAAAGGTATCCCATGCCATGAGCAGGTTCGAGGTGGAGGGGCCGCCCGAGCCCATGATCAATCCGGCACGTGGATTGGATACCAGCGATTCGGGCAAACCGGCATCGGCAATCGCCTCTTCCATGGCCAGGTAGTTGTAGGCAGCGCCCTCGCCCATGAAGCGGCGGATCTTTCGGTCGATCAGCTCCTCGGTATCGATGGTGATCGGGGCATGCACATGGCTGCGAAAGCCCAGCTCGGCATACTCTTCGCTGAAGTTCACACCGGTCTTGCCGGATCTCAGGGATTCAATTACCTCGGACTTATTGTTGCCAAGGCTGGATACGATACCGATTCCGGTAACAACAACACGTTTCATCATCTTTGCTCCTCAGAAGTCGTCTGTGGAGGTGAAAAGGCCGACTCTCAGGTCGTTGGCCTCATAAATGACCCGGCCGTCGCATTCCATTTCGGCGTCCGCGATCCCCATTACCAATTTACGCATCATCACCCTTTTCAGGTTGATGCGATAAGTGACCAGTTTGTTTTCGGGGAGCACTTGTCCACGAAATTTGACCTCTCCCACGCCCAATGCCCGGCCACGGCCAGGGCCACCAAGCCAGCCCAGATGAAAGCCAACCAGTTGCCACATGGCATCCAGTCCAAGGCAACCGGGCATGACCGGATCATTCCTGAAGTGACAGTCGAAGAACCATAAGTCAGGCGACACATCCAACTCAGCGGTTATCACGCCCTTGTCGAACATCCCTCCTTCAGCCGCAATCTGCGTAATGCGGTCGAACATCAACATGGGGGGGAGCGGCAGCTGCGCGTTACCCGGCCCGAAAAGTTCGCCACGTCCACAACGCAGGAGGTCCTCGCGGGTGTAATGGGCCTGACGTGAATGGCTCGGGGGGATTTCCGTAACTGTCATGGGCGTGCCGGTGTTGATGATTGTTTCTGGTTATTCGTGGGACTCTGTTAAAAAGCCCGCACTCACGTTGTGCGCGGCCGAAAAAACTTTGTGCCGGCCTGGATCACCAAGAGCATTTATACTCATGCCCTGAGGGTCGCGATCCTCGTAATTCTGTGTTCGCCTTCGTCAGACCGTCGGCCGCAATCGTTGAGTCGATGGAGGGTTTTTTCGATGATTGGCACCCACCCTCAGTCCCCGAATTTTCGCGGCATTGTATCAGATGGCTTGGTCGGTTAAAGCGAGCGAGGCCAATGCGTGGGGCCGTGATGAATGACGCCCTGCCCGGCCGTCACGACTCTTATGAACTAAGGCAAATGAATAGCAGTAAGATTTTGATGGCAACATGACCGGAAAGACGGAACAGGGGCTCGGTGCTCCGCTGGGCTGGAGCTATATCAAAACCGTGGTGCTGCAGCACAGAAGGGAGCTGGTTTTTGCCCAATGGGTGGCTATTCTGGCGGCCCTTGCCGCCGTCCCTGTCCCGTTGCTGTTGCCGATGCTGGTGGATGAGGTACTGTTGAATCATCCCGGGGTGGCCGTCGGTGTGATGAACAGTCTCCTGCCGGAGGCCTGGCAGGGCCCGACAGGCTATATCCTGGCCTTGCTTCTGTTAACGATGCTGTTGCGGCTGCTGGCGGCAATGTTCAATGTTTTGCAGACGCGTGCCTTTAGCCTGATTTCCAAGGATATTGTTTTCCGTATCCGCTCACATCTGATTGGGCGATTGGAGCGGATTTCGATGGCGGAATATGAGAGCCTCGGCAGTGGTGCCGTCGTGACGCATCTAGTGACTGACCTGGATACGCTGGATGTCTTCGTCGGCAACACCGTCGCCCGGAGCCTGGTGGCGGTTCTGACGCTGACCGGTACCGCCGCGGTACTGCTCTGGATGAACTGGCGTCTTGCTCTCTTCATTTTGCTGCTTAACCCCGTGGTGATTTTCTTTACCAAGGCGATGGGCAAGCAGGTCAAGGTGCTCAAGCGTCAGGAAAACAGCGCGATTGGCGCTTTCCAGACAGCGCTCACCGAAACGCTGGATGCCATTCAACAGATTCGGGCCAGCAACCGGGAACAGCATTATTTCGGTCGTCTGGTGGATGCCGCGCGTGGTGTCCGCGAGCACTCTGCCGCCTATGCCTGGAAAAGTGACGCCGCCAGCCGGATGAGTTTTCTGGTGTTTCTAACCGGCTTTGACCTGTTTCGCGGGTTGGCCCTGTTCATGGTGGTTTACTCGGACCTGACCATTGGCGAAATGATGGCGGTGTCGGGATATCTTTGGTTTATGATGGCGCCGGTCCAGGAAATCCTGGGCATGCAGTACGCCTATTACGGCGCCAACGCGGCACTCGATCGGCTCAACCAGTTCTGCGGGCTCCAGCTGGAGCCGGTTTACCCCCACCGGCACAACCCCTTCCTCGGCAAGAAAACGGTGGGAGTCCGTGTTGAAAACCTGCATTTCACCTACCCTCATGGCGGCGAGGTTTTGCAGGGGATCCAGCTGGATATTGCGCCGGGTGAAAAGATTGCCCTGGTTGGTGCCAGCGGGGGCGGCAAGTCGACGCTCGTGCAGGTGCTCATCGGTCTCTATCCCCCGACGCGCGGCATGGTTTATTACGACGGGGTACCAATGGACCAGATCGGTATGGACGTCATTCGGGAGCATGTCGTGACCGTTCTTCAGCATCCGGTGCTGTTTAACGATACCGTGCGCTCCAATCTGACGCTCGGTCGGAATGCCCGGGACGAGGATCTTTGGCGGGCGCTGGAGATTGCTCAACTACGTGACGTAATCGAAGACGCTCCGGAGGGTCTTGATGCGGTCGTGGGGCGATCTGGTGTGCGTCTTTCGGGTGGTCAGCGCCAAAGGCTGGCGATTGCACGCATGGTGCTGGCCGACCCAAAGGTCGTGATCCTGGATGAAGCCACCTCTGCTGTCGACAATGTCACCGAGGCCAATCTCTACCGATCGCTGGATGATTTTCTTGCCCAGCGCACGACCCTGATCGTGGCGCATCGGCTGAGTGCGATTACTCATGCCGATCGGATATTGGTCTTCGAGGAAGGATTGATCGTCGAGGACGGCAATCACGAAACCCTGATGGCGCGGCAGGGGCTATATTCCAGGCTCTATGGCGCGCCGGGCCCAAGGTCCCGAGCGACGGAGTCGCGGATGGAACCCGCATGAGCAGCCAGAAGCCGGGGCCTCTGACAGTCCACGATCTCCACTCCCACTCGACCGCGTCGGATGGCTTTTATTCGCCGACGGACTTGGTGCAGCGGGCCGCGACCGCCGGGGTCAAGGTATTGAGTCTGACTGACCACGATACAACGGCAGGTTTGCCCGAGGCTGACATCGCCGCGCAGGGCGCCGGGATCCGCCTTGTTCCTGGCGTGGAAATTTCAGTGACCTGGGAAAAGAAAACGCTGCATGTGGTCGGTCTCAATATTGATATTCAGCATGCCTCGCTTCAGGCCGGCTTGAGTCAGCTGGAGCAGGTCAGAGCCGATCGTGCGATGGAAATGGGCGACCGACTGGAAAAGGCAGGGATTCCTGGCATTTTCGAAGAGGCGCAAGCCATGGTCGGTGAGGGCATGATCACGCGAACCCATTTTGCCCATTGTCTAGCCCGACGCGGGTTGGCCGCCGATGTCCGGGATGTCTTTGGCCGCTATTTGACGGCAGGCAAACCCGGCTATGTGTCCACCCGCTGGGCCGATATAGCCGATGCGATCCAATGGATACGCGATGCGGGTGGGGTTGCGGTGCTGGCTCACCCGCATCGTTACAAACTGACGGGCAGCTGGTTGCGGCGATTGCTGGGGGAGTTCAAGGAAATGGGTGGAGAGGGGTTGGAGGTCCTGTCCGGCACGGCCTCACCCGGCGAAGTGCAGTCCAGCGCCGCGTTGGCTAAGCGTTTTGGTTTGCTTGCATCGTGCGGCTCGGATTTTCATGGTCCCGATGATGGTTGGCCCAAGCTGGGGCGTTTGCCCGCACTACCCGCTGGGCTCGAGCCCGTCTGGAAGGTCTGGGAACAGGGGGCTGCGGCGAATGGTTGAAGAGCTCTCCCGCTGCGCCTGGGCCGAGCGGACCGAGCTGGAGCGGCATTATCACGATACCGAATGGGGCATGCCCGAGCATGACGATCGGCGGCTGTTCGAGTTTCTGCTGCTCGAGGGCGCGCAGGCCGGACTGTCCTGGGTCACGGTGCTCCGCAAGCGCGAGGCGTATCGCGCGGCTTTTGACGGCTTTGATCCGATGCGAGTCGCCGGCTACGGGCCGGAAAAGATGGCTGATCTGATGCAAGACCCGGGTCTTATCCGGAATCGTATGAAACTGATATCGGCCGTGAACAATGCGCGGGCATTCCTGGCCGTTCAGGAACAATTTGGCAGCTTTGATCAGTATTTGTGGCGTTTTGTGGACGGTGAGCCCGTCAACAATATTTGGCCACGTCTTGCCGACCTTCCACCCCGATCACCGATTTCTGACCGGCTCAGCAAGGATCTGAAACGCCTGGGGTTCACCTTCGTGGGTTCGGTCATTTGCTACTCCTACATGCAGGCTGTTGGTATGGTCAACGACCACATCGCCGGCTGTTTTCGTATCGATCAATCCAGTTGAGCTGACGCCAGCCATCACATCACGAACTTGATGCCGATGATCATCAGGAGCGTCGCCAGTATGGGGCGCAGGACCTTTTCCGGAATCTTCGCGCTCAGGTGGCTGCCGATGTAGATGCCCGGCAAGGAACCGATCAGCAGGCTTCCCAGTAACCCGAAGTCAACATTGCCCATGTGCATGTGTCCAAGCCCAGCAACCGCCGTGAGCGGAATCGCGTGCGCCAAGTCGGTGCCGACAATACGTACGGTGGCGAGACGCGGATAGAGGAAGAGAAGCGCGATCGTGCCGAGTGCGCCTGCGCCCACTGATGACAGCGTGACCAAAACCCCCAGGACCAGTCCGACCAGCAAGGTCAAGGCGCCCTGCCAGCGCCCGAAACGTTCCTTGTGGGTAAGCCGTTCGATGGCGGTTTCGTCCTGCTGCCTGCGCGAAATCAGGTGATTCCGGACGAAAAGCGCAAGCGAGGTGAAAATCAGCGCCACGCCCAGACTGTTGGTGATCACTTTGGTAATCGTGTCGTCCTTGGTGAAGACATTTTCCATCAGGTAAATCACCAGCAGGGCGGCGGGGATGCTACCCAGGCAAAGTTGCCTCACGATTTTCCATTCCACTGAGCGATGCTTGCCATGATGCACCAAGACACCGCCCGTCTTGGTGAGCGCGGCAAACAAAAGGTCGGTTCCCACGGCCGCCTTGGGAGCGTAGCCAAAGATGAACACCAGGATGGGCGTCATCAATGAGCCACCGCCGACACCGGTCAAGCCCACCAGAAAACCCACCAGCAGACCTGAAATTATCTGCGCCACGTCAAATGTCATAAGGTCATTCCTCAAAAAATGGAGGGGGACTATGGGCGAAGCATCGCGGAGATGCGCGATTGCGCCAAAATGACCATCGTAGCAATCAGCGGATTGATTCCCCAAGAATCAAATTGAATACATATAGATCGAAAGGTTATAAGCGCGGCTTGCTTTCACACTCCTCATTCGGTTCGGGGTGCTTTCTTAAGTCGAAGGGTGGGTGGTAGTATCTCCGCCCATGAAAGTTCGTTGAACTGCTCTGCGTCAGTCGCTGACTTGCTTCCAAACAAATTCCAAAGACAGGTGAACATCTCATGTCTCAGTCTGAACACTCAAGGCGAGTTGTATTTGCCAAGCCGGTTTTAATGGTCACCCTCGGCGGTTTGGTGATGGGGTGCACCGAAAACATGAACATGCAAAAACCGAAAGCGGCGATCAGCGAAGTCCAGGCCTGCTCTTCTCTCAAGAGTGTGCTGTCTCAGGCGAATACAGGTTTCACAGGCCTTCGTGGGAGTGCCACCACCGATTACGACCATACCCGTTGGGATGCCCAACCGATCATCCCCGGGACGCAGTGTGACGTGATTGGCTGGGGTGGAGGGCGCACCAATTATGCCTGCGCCTGGAACAAGGGCAGTGAAGCATCCGCGCGTTCTGATTATCAGGGCGGGTTGGGCATCGTCCAGCGTTGCCTTGGTCCGGAATGGACAGCCTCCCATCCTGCTGGACAAACCGGCCAGGCCACGCTGTTTTCGAAAGGCAGTGATCCAGCCAAGGTTGAGGTGCGCTATTACAAGGAGCGTGACCCCTCCAGCAACTGGCAAACCAGTCTCACCATAGGGCCTGCCGTTACGCGGGACGCACGGTGATCCCCTGCCTTGCCAAACCAGCGGACATGCATTAGCTTAGCCGCCAACCTAGGGCTAGGGGTGCCCGGCGCGATGGAAGACCATCCGCTGCCGGGCTGAGACACACCCTTTGAACCTGACCCGGTTAGTACCGGCGTAGGAAAGCCTGTTCAAGAGGCCGGATTTCTTCCGGTCATCTGTTCAGACTTCGCTCCTGCGCTGACATTGAAAGTCATTCCGCTGAGGAGCATGCGATGAACGCCGTCCCTGATACCTACCTCCACGATGCCGTCACCGCCAAACGGGCATCCATACAGCCTTTTGCCGCCTCGGAAAAGGTTTACATCCAGGGCGGCCGCGCCGACATCCGCGTGCCGATGCGCAAGGTCAGCCAGTCCGACACGCCGACCTCCACGGGTGCGCAGACGAATCCGCCGATTTATGTCTACGATACTTCCGGCCCCTACACCGACCTGGCTGTCACCGTCGATTTGCGTCACGGCCTGCCCGCTCTTCGTGAGGGCTGGATCGAGGAGCGCGGTGACACGGAACAGCTCAGCGGGCCGAGTTCCAGCTACGGGCATACTCGGCAGAACGACCCCGGCCTGAGCGCGCTGCGGTTCGAGCACATCCGCAACCCGCGTCGCGCCAAAGCCGGCGCCAACGTGACCCAGATGCACTATGCGCGGAACGGCATCATCACGCCGGAGATGGAATACATCGCCATCCGCGAAAACCAAAAGCTGGATGCCATCGCCGATATGTATCGGTTCCAGCATCCCGGTGAAAATTTCGGGGCGGCCATCCCCAACATCATCACGCCCGAATTTGTCCGCGACGAGGTGGCGCGCGGACGAGCGATCATCCCCAACAACATCAATCACCCCGAATCCGAGCCGATGATCATCGGCCGCAACTTCCTGGTGAAGATCAACTGCAATCTGGGCAACTCCGCCGTCACCTCGTCAATTGAGGAAGAGGTCGAAAAGATGCTCTGGTCCATTCGCTGGGGTGGCGATACGGTGATGGATCTCTCTACCGGCAAAAACATCCATGAAACCCGCGAGTGGATCATCCGCAATTCACCGGTGCCGATCGGCACCGTGCCCATTTATCAAGCGCTGGAGAAGGTTGACGGCCGCGCCGAGGAACTGACCTGGGAGATCTTCCGCGACACACTGATCGAGCAGGCCGAACAGGGCGTCGATTACTTCACCATCCATGCCGGCATCCGGCTCGCCCACATCCCGCTCACCGCCAAGCGTGTGACCGGGATCGTGTCTCGCGGCGGTTCCATCATGGCGAAGTGGTGTTTGGCCCACCACAAGGAAAGTTTCCTCTACACCCATTTCGAGGATATTTGCGAGATCATGAAGGCCTACGACGTCGCCTTTTCGCTGGGCGACGGTCTGCGCCCCGGCTCGATTGCCGATGCTAATGACGAAGCTCAGTTCGCCGAACTTCGCACCCTCGGCGAGCTGACGCAGATCGCCTGGAAGCATGACGTGCAGGTCATGATCGAGGGACCCGGTCATGTGCCCATGCACATGATCAAGGCCAATATGGACGAGCAGCTTAAGCATTGCCATGAGGCGCCGTTCTACACGCTCGGCCCGCTGACCACGGATATTGCCCCCGGCTACGACCACATTACCTCGGCCATCGGTGCGGCAATGATCGGTTGGTACGGTACGGCCATGCTGTGCTATGTGACCCCCAAAGAGCATCTTGGCCTGCCCAACAAGCAGGACGTCCGCGACGGTATCATCGCCTACAAGATCGCTGCCCACGCCGCCGATCTGGGCAAAGGCCATCCCGGCGCCCAGGCGAGGGATAACGCTCTGTCCAAGGCGCGTTTCGAATTCCGCTGGGCCGACCAGTTCAATCTGTCGCTTGATCCGGAAAAGGCGCTGGAATTTCACGATGAAACCCTGCCTCAGGAAGGCGCCAAGTTGGCCCACTTCTGCTCCATGTGCGGTCCGCATTTCTGTTCGATGAAGATCACCCAGGATGTGCGTGAGTATGCCCAGACCCATGGGCTGGAAACCACAGCGGCCTTGGAAGCCGGCATGGAGGAAATGGCCGAGGAGTTCGTCAAGACCGGCGCGGAGATTTATCACAAGACCTGATTCGATTGATTCGGCAGGGCTGAAAGGCCGTGTCCCGCCGGCTCCACCAAGCTGGCGGACACGGCCTTTTTCTTGGCGCCACGGGTGTTGATCACCGGATTACAATGGCCGTACCCAAGGGGGAACCCATGCCAACCCAGCCGATTTCTGAAGACGTCCTCAGGGAAAAATACGCCAAGCCGGGTGAAACCACGGTGGCTGACATTCATGCCCGTGTCGCCCGGGCATTGGCCTCGGTGGAGTCCGATCCCGATACCTGGGAACCGCGCTTCCGCGATGCCCTGGAGCGCGGATTCATCCCAGCTGGACGCATCATGTCGGCAGCCGGCACCGACATTCAGGCCACGCTGATCAACTGCTTCGTGCAGCCGGTCGGCGATTCCATCTCCGAACCCGATACGGACGGCAAGCCCGGCATCTACATCGCGTTGCGCGAATCGGCCGAGACCATGCGCCGGGGTGGCGGCGTCGGCTATGACTTTTCGCGCATCCGGCCCAAGGGCGCGCGGGTCAAGGGCACCGCCTCGAACGCGTCGGGCCCCATTTCCTACATGCGGGTGTTCGACCGCTCGTGCGAAACCGTCGAATCGGCCGGCAGCAGGCGCGGTGCGCAGATGGGCGTGCTGCGCTGTGATCATCCCGACATCGAGGATTTCATCCACGCCAAGGATCGCGCCGGGGAGCTGACCAACTTCAATATCTCGGTCGCCGTCACCGACGCCTTTCTGCGCGCCGTCGAGGTCGACGCCGACTGGGATCTGGTGCACCGGGCCGAGCCGGCCGAAGCGATTAGGGCGACGGTCCGGCGTCGAGACGATGGTGTCTGGGTGTATCGCACGCTGCCGGCCCGCGAGCTGTGGGAGCAGATCATGGCCTCCACCTTCGACCATGCTGAGCCGGGTGTCCTCTTCATCGACCGCGCGAATGCCGAAAACAATCTGCACTATTGCGAGATATTCGAGGCGACCAACCCGTGCGCCGAGGAGTTCCTGCCCGATTACGGCTGCTGTTGCTTGGGTTCGATCAACCTGACCCGGCTGGTCGAGTCACCCTTCGACGAGCGGGCGACGTTTGATTTTGGCGGGCTGACGGAACTGACGGCACTGGCCGTGCGCATGCTCGACAACGTCCTGGACCTGACCTATTGGCCGCTGCCGCAACAGCGGGACGAGGCCATGGCCAAGCGCCGCATCGGCCTGGGCTTCACCGGACTGGGCGACGCGCTGATCATGCTGGGCCTGCGCTATGACACCGAAGCCGCCCGGGCCATGGCCGCCCGCATTGCCGAGACGCTGCGCGACGCAGCCTATCGTGCTTCGGTGGAGCTGGCGAAAGAAAAAGGTGCGTTCCCGTTGTTCCAGGCTGATCCGTATCTGGATTCGGGCTTTGCCGGCCGGCTGCCGGCCGAATTACGCGAGGCCATCAGCGCGCACGGGCTGCGCAACAGCCACCTGCTGGCCATGGCGCCGACCGGCACCATCAGCCTGGCCTTCGCCGACAATGCCTCCAACGGCATCGAGCCGCCGTTCGCCTGGACCTATACCCGACGCAAGCGCACCCCGGACGGCGGGGTTGAGGACTATGCTGTCGAGGATCATGCCTGGCGCCGCTACCGCATCGAGGGTGGCGACACGGACAAGCTGCCGCCTCACTGGATCACGGCGCTGGAGATCGCCGCGCTCGACCACATGCGCATGCTGGCGGCGGTGCAGCCGTTCACCGACACCAGCATCTCCAAGACGGTCAACGTGCCGGCCGACTATCCGTTCGAGGCGTTCAAGGACCTGTATCTGGAGGCCTGGCGACATGGCCTGAAGGGTCTTGCCACCTATCGGCCCAATCTCATTACCGGCGCGGTGCTGGAGGCGACCGATGCCCAGGCGGTCAAGGCCGCCGGCACGGCGCCCGATTTCGATGAGTCGGACCCCAACCGCCGCATTCATCTGGAGCAGGTGCCCGAGCCGACGCTGGCCTCGCTGCGCTGGCGGAGACGGCCCCGCCCAACCGGCGGCAATCCGGCCTGGTGTTTCCTGGTCGATCATCCGCGCGGTTCGTTCGCCGTGTTCGTCGGCCATCTGGAGGATGGGCGGCGGGCGCCATTCGAGGTGTGGATCAACGGCGCCGAGCAGCCGCGCGGGCTGGGCGCGTTGGCCAAGTCCATGTCGATGGACATGCGCTCCAACGATCGCGGCTGGCTCAAGGCCAAGCTGGAAAGTCTGATGAAAGCCTCAGGCGATGATGCCTTCGACCTGCCGCTGCCGCCCGATGGCGAACTGACCCGCGTGCCCAGCCTGGTCGCCGGTTTTGCGCGGCTGGTGCATCAGCGCTGTGTCGATCTGGGGGCGTTCGCCGAGAAGGGCGAAACCCCGGTTCTGGACGCGTTGATGTCACCCAAGGAACCCAAGACCGGCCCGGACGGGACGCTGTCCTGGACCGTCGACATCTACAACCCCGCCACCGGAGACGACTTCGTCATGGGGCTCAAGGAACTGGTACTGCCCAACGGCCAGCGTCGGCCTTATTCGGTCTGGCTGTCCGGCGAATATCCCAAGGTGCTGGACGGTCTGTGCAAGTCACTGTCCTACGACATGCGGGTGATCGACCCAGCCTGGATTGGCGCCAAGCTGCGGCAACTGGTCGATTTCGCCGAGCCGCAGGGCGATTTCCTGGCTTGGGTGCCGGGGGAAAATCGCAAGACTAATTATCCCTCGACCGTCGCCTATCTGGTGCGGCTGATCATCCACCGCTTCGCCCTTCTGGAGATTCTCGACGAGAATGGCATCCCCGTGGAGGATATGGGCATCGTCGCCTACGATGCCGAGAACGTGTTGCCACTGCGGACCCATGCGGCCGGCGTCATCGATATCCGTCCCGGCAAGCGCTGTCCGGAATGCGGCAACCATGCCGTCATTCGCAAGGACGGTTGCGATTTCTGCAGCGCCTGCGGCGCGGTGGGGGGGTGTGGGTAGCGCCGGCTTACCGACGCCAGCTCACCCGTAACAGAAATTCGCCTTCCTGATAGTGAAAGTCCAGATCGCCCTTGCAGGCACCATGCAGGGCATCGCCGGTGGCGCGTGCCAGATGCGGATCGGTGAAGGTAACGAGCAGGGCGCCGTCGGCTTGTTCTTCCATGTCGATGAACCGCTTCAGGGCATGCTCTGATTTCTCCCGCTGCTCCACATTACGGATGAGGTGGTGGATGTCGTCGCGGTGCCCGGCGAGAAAGTCGCCACTGATCGTCAGGAAACCCGCTGGGCATCGGTCATGGATGCGCTGGCAGGCAGGGCATCTATGCTGCTCGGCTCCTGCGGTTGCTTGCCCACGCTGCCAGCGTCCGCCCTAGTAAATGGCGCCGCAGTCCGGGCAGGCCGTGGGTTCGCTGAGTTTGATCCGGGCATGGTAGGGATCATGCTCAAGTTCCCGCAGGTTGCGAATCTGGGTCCCTGATGCCTGAAGATGGGGTGTTTTGTTGTTCATGATGAATCTCCGGTTACGTGGTGACCAATCCGACACTCTTTCCTAGGCCTTGCGAGCGGCCAAAAGCAAAAGAGAACACTGCATCCGATCGCATGGTGTGCCGCTCGATCTTTCCTCCTTGTATGAGTATGGCCGTAGCGCTAATAACTCTGATTGGCCAATTGGATCAGCCTGTTCTATGTTCAGCAAAGGTTGTGTTTGGCAATGGACGGGGGAAGTCCTGTCGGTTTAACGTGGCGGCAACAAAAGTGGCACTCTCACTGTGCCATCTCCAGATTTTCCGGAAATTCTAAGGATAGGAGCGCGCAGTCATGACCAAAACCATCTCTTCCAAGGCTCGTCTCACCTCTTTTGGCGCTGCTCGCCAGGTCACCGGCTCCTGTCATCTTTTGGAAACCGACCGGGGACGACTGCTGCTCGATTGTGGGATGTTTCAAGGGCCTCCGGATGTCGAGGCACAGAACCAGCTCGGCTTTCCCTTTGATCCCGCCTCGCTGGATGCCGTGATCGTCTCCCACGCACATATCGATCACTCTGGCTTGTTGCCCAAGCTGGTCAAGGCCGGATATGGAGGACCGATCTATGTCACGCCGCCCACGCATGATTTGCTGGAGCTGCTGCTGAAGGATGCCGCGCATCTGGAAATGATGGACACCCAGTGGGAAAACAAACGGCGGCAGCGGGCCGGCAAGCGACTGATCGAGCCATTGTATACCCTGTACGATGTAGGCCAGGTCCTCAGCCAGCGCACGACCGTTGCCTACGGTGCAGCCACGGAGGTGCTGCCCGGCGTCAGGCTGCATTTCCACGATGCCGGCCACATCATTGGTGCGGCTATCGTCGAGGTGGTCCTGGAATCGGGCGGCAAGAACCGGACGCTGGTCTTCTCGGGGGATCTCGGTAATCGCTATTCGCCGTTATTGCGAGACCCGGACAAAATGGATCGGGCCGATGTGTTATTGCTTGAATCCACCTATGGCGATCGCGATCATCGCTCCCTGCCCGAGACGTTGGATGAACTGAGGCTAGCGCTGCAGCAGGCTTCAAAAGGCGGGGGCAACGTGTTGATATCGTCCTTTGCGGTTGGCCGGACGCAGGACATTCTGTACTGGCTGGGCCGTTTTTATCGTGACGGCCAGCTCCCGCAGCAGCGGGTATTCGTGGATAGCCCGATGGCGATCGAGGCCAGCGAGATTTACGCGCGATATACCGGCCTGTTCAATCGGGACGACCCGGAGTTTAACCGCGCACTGGAGCACGGCGGCTGGCAAGCCTGGCTGCCGATCCTGTCCTATTCACGCACGAGCGAGGAGTCCATGGCGCTCAATAAAGTGAAGGCGCCATCATCATTGCCGGCAGCGGCATGTGTACCGGGGGGCGCATTCGCCATCATTTCAAGTACAACCTCTGGCGGCGCGACACACATGTGATCATTTCCGGCTTCCAGCCCCGCGGCACGCTCGGAAGGCGCCTCGTGGACGGCGTGCGTCGGGTGTCCATTCTCGGTAGCGAAATCGCGGTGCGGGCGACTATTCATACGTTGGGAGGCTTTTCCGCCCATGCGGGACAGACCTAGCTGGTGAGTTGGGCGCTGGGCATGAGGCCGTCAGATCCCCGAGTCTATCTGGTCCATGGCGAAGTCGAGGCTATGGAGGCGTTGAAGCAGTGTCTCCATCAATCAAAGATGCGGGTAGAGATTGCCGAATATGGGTCCTCCATCACGATCTGATCAGAACCCGGGCTGGCGGCGTCCGATGCCGCGCCGCTTCTCGCTAGGCTTAATCAGTCTCGTCCTGTGTCTGGTTCATCTGGGTCGCGATAATGGCCCACTCCCGGAATTTCCACTCAACCCGATGGTTAACGGTTCCGGCGGGGAATATTCTCCCGCGTCATCGCGATCACCGGCAGCGGTGTTCAATAGCAACGCCAGGGCCTCGTCGACGGACGTGACCGCAAAGATATGAAATTGGCCGGCTGCGGCTGCGGCCACCACGTCCTCACGGAGCATCAGGTGCGGGATATTGGCCTTGGGAATGATCACGCCCTGATGCCCAGTGAGTCCGGTCGCCTTGCAGACATCGAAAAATCCTTCGACCTTCTCGTTGACCCCGCCAATCGGCTGAATCCGGCCCAACTGGTTGACCGATCCGGTGACTGCGAGCGATTGCAGGGCAGACAGGTCGGACAGGGAAGACAGCAGTGCGCAAAGCTCAGCCAGCGACGCGCTGTCGCCTTCTACTTCGGCATACGACTGTTCGAACACCAGGCTGGCGGACAGTGAGAGCGGTTGGATGCGCGCCTAGCGTCCTGACAAGAGGGCCGAAAGAATCATCACGCCCTTGCTGTGCAGGGGGCCGCCCAGTTCGGCATCCCGCTCGATATCGACAATCTTGCCCGTGCCCAGGCGGGTGGTTGCGGTGATACGCGAGGGCTGGCCGAAGCTAAAGTCGCCCAGCGTGATCACCGATAGGCCTTTGACCTGACCGATGGTGCTGCCCTGAGTGTCGATGAGCAGACTGCCGCGTCGGATATGCTCGTAAATCTTGTCGCGGACGCGACTGGACCTCCGGATGTGCTGGTCAATGGCGGTCTGAATGGCCTCCCGGGTGATGAGTGTGTGACCCTGCTCGTCAGACCATTAGACCGCCTCCTTCAGGAGGTCCCCAAGAGGTCTGAGGTGAGTGCCCAGTTTGCACCATCCTCCGCCAGTCGGGATGAGTGTTCGACAACCCGGATCACCGCATCACGATCAAGTGGGCGCAGGTGGTTGTTTCTGGCCACGCTGCCGATCAGTTGGGCCAGCAAGCGGTGCTTTCTGCATTGCGATCCAGACTGTCCTCGAAATCCGCCGGAATCTTGAAGAGATCCTGAAACTCCGGGTCGGAAAGATTCAACAGGTAGTAGAGGATACGGTCGCCGGTCAGGATGATTTTGACATCCAGCGGAATGGGCTCGGGTTCCAGGGAGGCCTTTCCCACCAGGCTGAGTGTGCGTTCCAGGGGTTCGATGCGGATTTCCCCCGAGTGCAAGGCTCGTTTCAGCGTCTCCCAGACGTGGGGCTGAGCCAGCAATGTGCGCGCATCCAGTATGAGATAGCCGCCGTTGGCGCGATGCAACGCTCCCGGGTGGATCATCCTGAAGTCGGTGATGAGGGTTCCCATCTGGGCCTGATGCTCCACACGTCAAATAGGTTGGCGTGATGAGGCAGCCGTTCGAAGACAACGGGCGCGCCATGGGTCATGTCGTTGTTGACCAGGAGATTCAAGCCATAGCGCAGGCGGTGGTCGAATGGTCGTGCTGGTCCCAAGGGCGGGGGGTTTGCTGTCTTCATGACCCGTGATGAATTCATGCGAGTGGTCGATGAGAGTGTTTCCAAGCGCTTCGAGGTGCTGGATCAGCGGCGTGTGAACGGCATAACGGGTTTTCAGGTCATCAATCAGCCGACGAATAGCGGATGCCGCTGTTTCATGGTTCAGCGCAGCCAGCTTTTCCTTGGCTTCACGCTGCCAGGCAGGAAACTGGCGAACGATTTTCTGCAAGCGTGCGTGAAAATCGGCGATAGCTTCTTTCAGGGCTTGCTGCCGCTCCATCGGCAGCTTCTGGAAATCCTCGGGGCTGAGCGCCTCGGCCTTCTCGTTGATGGGCGCAAAAGAGAAATGGGCGTGCATTTCAATCAGAGCAATCTGCTGTGCTTGCGCCTCAGCACGCAAGGCATCGATAGCCAAAGCCTGCCGCTGATTCACATCCTCTTCGATGGCTTCGGTCTGCTCGCGATAGCTCTCGACTTCGACCAAAACAGCCTCCACGGCAGCGGTTTTTGGACCCAGGGCAAACAGAGTGAATCCCTCATGGGTCGTGCTCAAGCCAAATTGCAGCGCTTCCATCGCGCGCTCCTGGCCGATCGCGAGGCCAATATCGGGCAGCGTCTCCGTGGTGGAGAAATCGAAATCCGCCGGATTACAACGCTTTAGCAGTAGCGCTGGCTTCAGGGGTTGGTCGAAATCGGACACGGGCGAGACGGTGCTCCTGTCCGTCAATAGCCCGGTATCGGCAGAGAAGGCTTAGGCGAAATATTTGCGGAGGGTCGTTTCGATCATGCTCCAGGGCATGATGAAGGGTTTCTTGGAAATTTGAATGGCGAGGTTGTTCTCAAGGATAAGGTAGCTCCCCTCAATGCCGTGCCCGGAGAAATGTCCGGTTTGGCTGTCGCCCTCGAAATTGACGCCATTGTCGCGGGCAGCCACCTTGGCTTTCGCGATGACTTCATTTGGGTCGCTACTGAGTTTGACTTCGAAGGCTTTGCTCATTTGGTGGATTCCCATTCCGTGATTCAACATTGCGGAGAATCTTATACGAATTGCCCTCAATCGGTGAAATGTCGGGCAGTTTCAATGGGTGTGGCCGGGCATGAAAAAGGCGGCACAACCGCCGCCTTTTTCGCTAGGTGGTTGCTGGCCTAGGCGGCCATTGAGAGCTTGATCCGCTTCATGGCGGAGCTTTCCAGTTGCCGGATACGCTCGGCGGACACGTTATAGCGCGCAGCCAAGTCATGCAGGGTCAGCTTTTCCTCGCTGAGCCAGCGGCTTTTGACGATATCGCGGCTGCGGTCATCCAGTGTCTCGATGGCGCTGATTAGACGGCTTTGTTCGTTCTCTTCCCAGTCGCTCTCCTCGAGCAGTTCCGCCGGGTCGGCGTTTGACTTCTTCAGGTAATGAACCGGGGCGGCAAGATCCTTTTCCCCATCTTCCGAATCATCCGAGGCGTCAAAGGCCATGTCGTGGCTGCTCAGGCGGCCTTCCATTTCGTAGACCGTAGCGACATCCACATCCAGCTCTTCCGCGATGGTGTGGGCTTCCTCCGAGTTGAGCCAGCCGAGCCGGTTTTTATACTTCCGTAGATTAAAGAAGAGCTTGCGCTGAGCTTTGGTGGTCGCCACCTTGACGATGCGCCAGTTCTGGATGATGTACTCGTGGATTTCCGCCTTGATCCAGTGCACGGCAAAGGACACCAGGCGCACCCCGACTTCCGGGTCAAAACGTTTGACGGCCTTCATCAGGCCAATGTTGCCTTCCTGAATCAGGTCAGACAACGGCAATCCATACCCCATGTAACCCCGGGCCACGTGAGCAACGAAGCGTAAGTTGGCCATGACGAGCTTGCGAGCGGCGTCGAGATCGCCGTCCTCGCGAAAGCGCACGGCTAGGGCGCGTTCCTCTTCGGCTTCGAGACGCGGCAAACGGCTGATGCCAGCCATGTAGTCATCGATGGAGCCCAGTGAAACATTCAGCGGCAGGGTCAGTGCATTGGTCATGTAAGTCCCCCATGGTTTGGAATGGCCAGATAATATTAGCACTCTAGGACAGTGAGTGCTAATGACGGTTCCTTACTCGGAATCGATTTCGCGCAGAAAGTGGGCGACGACGATCCACGCACCGGCAATGCCCAGCAGAATGGAGCTGCTAAAGAGTATGCCCGTGTCGGTGAGTCGCAAAAAGGAGAGCCGATAGGGGCTGTTGTAGAGTTCCGCCAGTTGATTGGCGGGGGTTCGCACGCCCAGGATCAGGAGGTTGGCCAAGCCCCACGCCAGGATTGCACCCAGAAAGGCATACCAGAAGCCGGAATGAATAAAGGGGCGGCGTATAAATCGGTGAGTTGCACCCAGCAGCTGGACCACGGCGATTTCGTTGCGGCGATTCTGTAACTCCAGGCGAATGGTGTTGCCCACGGTAAACAGCACGCCGAAACCCAGCAGCAGACTAAAGGCCGTCACGCTGCGTTCTGCAATGGCCAGCAAGGCTTGCAGTTTTTGCAGCCACTCACTGTCGAATTGCACCTTATCGGCCTCGCTCAGTGTTTTTAGGTCAATGAGTAGCCGAGAAACCGAATCGGCTTCGGTCGCCTTGGGTTTGAGCAGTATGACTGCGGGCAAGGGGTTACTTTTCAGCGCAGCCAGCGCATCGCCAAAACCGCTGTAAGCGGCCAGTTCGCGCAGCCCGTCTTCCTTGGTGATCAGGGAAGCGTCGATCAGCGTCGGATTCTGCTTGAGTTTGTTGGCCAGCTTCAGCGCCACTTCATTGCTCAGCTCTGGCTTGAGAAATAGGGAGATCTGGCTGGTAGTCTCCAGCGCCTCCACCGGTTGACGCGCATTCTGGATCAAGGCATTGAAACTGGCGGGCAGGGCCAGCGCGATTGCCACCACGAGGATGGTCAGGCTGCTGGCGATGGGGGTTTCCCAGATACGGGCAAAGCTGGCCTTGAGTGAATCCGTTTGCAGAGCCAGATAGGCGCTGATCCGGTCACTGAAAGCGGTTTCGGGTTGCAGCGGCTGGCGGAAGATCCCTCGTCTTGCTCCGGGTTTGCGCATGAGTGCCATGTGTCAGCCTCCCTCGATCAATTTGCCATGCTCCAGCTTCAGGGTGCGGCGGCTGAATCGGCGCACCAGTGGCTGGTCATGGCTGGCAATCAGCACCGTCACGCCAACATCATTGAATTCACGGAACATTCGCATGATTTCCTCGGCCAGCTCGGGATCGAGGTTGCCGGTGGGCTCATCGGCCAGGATCACGGGAGGTTTGTGGACGATGGCCCGGGCAATGCCGACTCTCTGCTGCTCGCCTCCCGACAGCGCCAGCGGCAGACGTTTTTCCTTCTTGAGAAGGCCGACCTTGTCCAGCGCGGCCCTGACCCGGCGCCCGACTTCGTGCGGGTTGTGGCCTGTGATCAGCAGCGGCAACGCCACATTGTCGAAAACGGTGCGGTCATTCAGCAGCCGGTAGTCCTGGAAAATCAGCCCCAGCTTGCGCCTTAGGAAAGGAATTTGTCCTTTGGGCAGGTCCTGGACCGTCACCCCGTCCAGAGTGATCTCGCCGCGACTCGGTCTTTCCATGGCGGGAATAAGCCGCAGCAGCGTGCTTTTCCCCGCGCCCGAATGGCCGGTGAGGAAAGTCAGTTCTCCCCGCTCGATACGAAAGCTGACGTCCGACAGCGCCTCGCCGCTTTCCGGGTAACGTTTCGTCACATGCTTGAATTCGATCATGAGGGAGTTCGGCCGGACGTTGTGATCAAGGGGTCAGGGAGCGCATCGGGTGGGGCGGTCTGAAAATGGCAAGAAGATTGATGGGTGTCATGGTATCCATACCCGACAAGACTTGGCAAAACCGGTTGCCATTTGGGTCAAGCCGATGGGCGCCCTTACAATGGCGCCACTGTAACCATTTCGCTGGCCATCGTCTTGAATCCGCTTCGCAAACTCGCCTCGCAAACCGCCGTCTACGGGCTGAGCAGTATCGTCGGACGGTTCCTTAATTACTTGCTGGTTCCGCTCTACACCTACACCTTTCCGGCCGACGCCTATGGGGTTGTTTCGGAATTCTATGCCTATGCGGGTTTCTTTGCGGTATTGCTGGTGTTCGGTCTGGAGACCGGCTACTTCCGCTTCCGCAAGAAGGAGGGCGTGCCGGCCGGCGCTGCATATCCGGCGGCTCTGATGGTTGCGCTGTTGGCGAACCTGGTTTTCATCGGCCTGATTGTCGCGTATCGGCAACCGCTGGCCGATGTGCTGCGCTATCCGGATCACCCGGAATATCTGGTCTGGTTTGGGCTGATTCTGGCCCTGGACGCCATCTCAGCGCTGCCCTTTGCGCGGCTGCGGGCCGAAGATCGGGCCTGGCGTTTTGCCGGCATCAAGGTGGCGGAGATATTGCTCGCCATCGGCCTTAACCTCCTGTTTCTGCTCGGTCTGCCAAAAATTGCAACCCTTGGGCCCGACTCGGTTGCGGCCCGGTTTTACGATCCCGCCATCGGCGTCGGCTACATCTTTCTGGCGAACCTTCTGGCCAGCGGCTTCAAGATGCTGCTGCTCATCCCGCAATTTCGCGGTGTTCGCTTCCGTGAGGGGTTCAAGGTACTCCAGCCGATGCTGGCCTACTCATTGCCGATGGTGATCATCGGCTTTGCCGGCGTCATCAACGAGATGCTGGACCGGGCCATCCTCAAATTCCTGCTGCCTTACGACCTCAAGGAAAACCTGCGCATCCTTGGCGTCTATGGCGCCTGCTACAAATTGTCGATCCTGATGACGCTGTTCGTGCAGGCGTTCCGCTATGCCGGCGAGCCCTTCTTCTTTGCCTACGCCGGCCGCGCCGATGCCAAACGCTCCTATGCCCTGGTGCTGAAGTATTTCGTTATCTTCTGTGTCTTCATCTTCCTGCTAGTGACCTTGTTCCTGGATGTCTTCAAATACTTTGTGGGGACGGACTATCGCGAAGGGCTGGATGTCGTGCCGATACTCCTGATGGCCAACCTGTTTCTCGGTGTCTACGTCAACCTGTCGGTCTGGTACAAGCTCACCGACCGCACCGGTATGGGCGCCTGGGTATCGCTGATCGCCGCCCTCATCACCATTGGCCTCAACTTCTGGTGGATTCCGCTGATCGGGTATCGGGGTGCCGCCTGGGCACATCTCGCGTGCTATGGTGGGATGGCGGTGGCCTCCTGGTTGCTCGGTCGGCATTATTATCCGGTGCCGTATCCAATGATCCGCATTGCCTTTTATATGCTCTTCGGGGTCGGGCTGTATTTTGTTGACCGCGAGCTGGTCCAGTTCTGTGGCTGGAGTGCCTGGAAAACCGGCGCGGGTCTCATGGGGGTTTATCTCTTTATTGTGGGAATTGCTGACGTACGCCCGCTGTTGAAACGGCGGGTGCTAGCAGTCTGAGTCCTTATCGTTGTCGTTCGTCTTCGATGAAAAGGGCTCTGGCGGCACGGGCCAATTTCGGCCGGCCCCTAGGTAAGCCAAGGTCAATGACGCTTCATTGAGCTTCCAACCCAGGTATGTCGCACGGCGATCTGCACTTCGATGAAAAACAGGATCAAGGCGACGATCAGGCAGCACATCGCCGCTACAAACAAGATGCCAAGGGCTTCAGATGGATCAAAATGAAGCAGCCCTCCCATAAACAGCAAGGCCACCAGCGTACAGATCAGCAGAGCACTGGCCACGCACAACCCCACCGCCCAGCTGGCCAGCTTCAATCGACGAATTTGTACCTTCAATTCCAGCCTTGCCTGGGCCGCGGTTGGCAACCCACCGGCCATCATAATTTCCTCAAGGACCCGCGCTCGATCGACAATGCGGGCTACACGGGCGCTTAGTACGTTGGCAAAACTGCCGATGCCAGTCAAAAGAAACACGGGAGCGACGGCTACCTTGATGAGATCGGCGATTTCGGACACATCGTAGTAGTTCTCTATCATGGGTCAACGAACGAAAGGCTGCGAAATGTTGCGGACCGAAACCAAGGAGTCAGGGTTGCAATGGATCGCAGAGTCTACCTCACCCGCTGCGGCGCTGTGTCCCGCGGGTCGGTTGTGTCCTTGCGATCTACGGTGTGTTCCACAATGATCAGTATCCAGAGCAAATCAGAAAATGATGGTCTTCCCAAAAACTGCATCACCCGTCCCGCTCTCTGACTATGAGCGTCGCCAAGTGCAGGCGATTGCGGCCTGGAAGGGAGAAAAGCGGGGGGTCATGTCCAGTGTCATTAGTCGCGTGGCATCATCTGCAAGCAAGCTAACTGATGCAGTATTGCCGGATGCGCCTATCGAGAAAGTCCTGGTGTTGATCAATCAGGCGGCGGCCCACATCAATCAGGATGACTCGATTCTAAAAGACAAGCGGTTGGAAGCGCTGGGGATCAGTAGTATCGATCAGCTTTCCGCCCAGTCTCTCGAGTTCGTTGATGAACTCGCGGACCGTTGCATAACGGAGGCGGGGCACATGGCTGCCGGGATGGGGGCCGCGACCAGTGCCGGTGGGCCGATTTCGGTGGCCCTGGGCATCCCGACTCTATTGTTCGGGGCGTTGCGACTGATTCACCGCGTGTCAGGTTGTTATGGAAATACCTTCACGCCGGAGCAGGAACCGGGCGTCATGATGGGCGTGTTATCGATCGCCCTGGCCAGTACCCCCGAGCAGCGAGCCCATGCCATGGCAGGGTATCGCCAGCGTATCGAAACCTCCTTCATTCATGCTGCCATGGAGGAGTCTGCCAACAAGGCCCTGCAGCGGGTGGTGTTGGGGCAAGAAATTGGTGCCATGGTTCCGGGGTTCAACATTGCCCTGAATGCCTACCTCAACAGGCAACTCATCATTCGCACCGGTACGGCGACCAAGCGAATTTTTCAGGAGCAATGGCTGGGGGATCGGGGCAAGGTCGGTTGGATTTCCCCGGCATGATGCGGTGCTGTGGCAGGTCGCACAGGGTGTAATGTTCAAGGGACCTGGGAGGTCTCAAGACGGAACATGAAGGATGCAGACGTCATCCTGGTTAATGAAATATGGTTTCCCGAAAGGTTTACCGGGTTTCCCAGGGTATAGGGAATTTTTTCTTACCCCCTGCTGAATCGGTGGAGTTTGTGGACTGCCAGCGCCGGTCGTCGTTGATCTCGCCAGGTCTTGGTGGCGGCCAATGATCCAGTGTAAGTCGAGGGTGTCGCCGATGCGTTGCAGCAGCCGATCATGATCAAGTGTTCGCAAAAAATGTGCGGCAAATTGCAGATTCACTGGCCATGAGACGGGTGGGCTGGGCGGACCCCCAGACACAAGAAAGACAGGTACATCGGGCCAATCCTCGGATAGGCCCTCAAGGACTGACCAGCCGTCATCCCGGGCCATGAATTGATTAGTGATGACAAGGTCCAGTTCGGTCAGATTTCGTGCGGTTTTAATGGCCTGGTGTCCGCAAGCGGCTGACGCAACCAGAAAACCGAGTTCCAACAGCAGACCGACCAGACACGTTTCGGTTGTCTGCATTGGCTTTTTCTAAACCGGGCCTTTTGTGAATGCGGCGGTGGATTCATCGGAATTCACCAGTTACCAAGGTAGAATTTGCAAACAGGCCAGCTGGCTAGGGCAATCGCAAAAACAGAAAACGCTAATTCTTTCCGTTGGGCATGGAGCTGAAATCGACTGTCACTCTTCGATAATGACCAGAAATCACCCAAGCTACGGGATATGAACCACTCAACCATGCCCCAATGCGATCATCAACAGCAGGCAGAATTAGGAAAAACTTCTCGTACGATTGCCTTGGAGTGGCCCCTCTGCATCAGTCTGGCTTCATTAACCATGAAAATTATCTTGAGAAGAGCATGAAAATGAGAAACAAATCACTGACCAAGCAGCTGGTAACCATAGTGTTTGCCCTGGTGGCATTCTCCATGCAAGGGGTGGTGTCTGCGGGCAAAATAGACTGCAGCGCATTTACCAAACTGGCGGATCAGGACTACGCCCTCTGCGCGGGCGCACTGACCTGGAACTTCGATGGAATCACCTATGCCAAGTGCAAGAAAATGCACGGCAACAGCCTCAGTCTGACACAGCCCTATCCTGCGCCACCCAAGCCCCAGCAAGGCGACATCCAGACCATCAACGATATCGGTACAGCGCCAGACAATGGCGCTTTTATTGTCAGCACCTACTCCCCTCCTGAAGGGGCCCGATCGCCTTCAGGTGACTTGGCCGTGTATAACTGCAAACGAAAGGGTAGCTATGCCCAGTGCGACGGCGGTATCTGCTTTACCAACACATCGGGCAAAAATTTCCCCGGGCTTGGTAAGCTGGCCGAAAACGAAATCATGTGCTCCTGCCCGATTACAACCGCCAATGTTTATGAGGTGTTTGGACCCAATCCCTGCCCAAAGACCGCCGCAGAATTCGATCAAGTCTGTGCGACGGGTTCGCGTTCAGCCAAAAATGGCGAATATCTCAGAATAGGGTCTCCCGGTCGCGGAAATATTCAGATTTTTTCGGACTGTCTTGAGCCAAAGCCAGAACCTGTTTACCTGAATCGTTGTGCTAGACCATCAAGATAAGGCTTGCTTGCTATTGGTCGGTCAAGTCGGGTTGAAGTGGCCCCGCTGGATTTCTTTCAGCGTGAAAGGCGTCGGCATGGATCTCCTGTAGCGAGGCCCCCGCCAGATAGGCGCGCATCTGCGCCTGCTGAACCATGTCCGGGTGGCCGCAAAGATAAACGCGCCAGCCCTGGAGATCGGGGTTTCCGGTCAGGGCGACATCATCTGCCCGGCCGGGAGTGTGATCGTGCGGAATATCCGCACCTGAGATGCAGGGGACGTATTCTAGGTTGGCATGTCGCCCGGCTAATTCACGCAGTTCATCCTTCAGATACAACCCTTCGGCAGATCGGCTGCCATGGAACAGGCGGATCGGTCCCGTATGGCCGTGCCGCAGGGCATCGCGCAGGATGCCGTACAGCGGCGCGAGGCCGGAGCCGGTGCCGATCAGCAGCAGCGGTTGTTCCGGCTGGCCGGGCATATAGAAACAGTTGCCGCCTGGACCGCGAACCGCCAGGGTTTGGCCAACGCGGAGTTCGTCATGGATCCAGCCGCTGACCCGGCCGTCTGGCAGCCGGCGGACATGCAGTTCCAGATACTCGTCCAGCTCGGGCACGCTGGCCAGTGAATAACTTCGGCCCAGCATTTCGTCCATGAACAGGTTTAGAAACTGGCCGGCCCGGTAGTCGAAGGGCGCGTCCAGCGTCAGGTCGACCCGCAGGATATCTGCGTTCAGTGGCTCCAGTCGACGGACCACGGCGGTCAGTGTCGACTCGCCCTCCGCCGGCAGGGCGACGATCAGATCCTCGTCCGGGCGGCACACACAGGCCAGGAAATGGCCGCGCATCCTCAGCGCCGGGCCGAGGTCTTTCTGTGAGTCGGCCGGCGGCGTACCTTCCACCGTCCGCATCAGGCAGGTCTGGCAGGTAGCGTTGCGGCAGCTGTGGGGAATGTCGTGGCCGCGCTCCAGCAGGGCATCCAGCACCGACTGGCTCGGCGCCAGTTCGCAGCGGTCGTCCCGATAGCGGATCGTGACCACGTCGGCGCCGACCCGTCTCAGCGGCCCAGCACGTCGGTGCGGGTGCTTTCGGCGATGTCGTTGACCTGCGTGACCAATGGTTCGGCGATGCCTAACTCGCGAAGGTTATTGCCAAAATGCTCGAGGACGGCATCGAAATGCCGGTCGGTCAGGCCCATCTCGACCAGCCGAGCATGACCACGTCGCATATCCAGGCCGGTGTAGGTGTGCGGGCCACCAAAGGCCATGGTCAGGAACGCCTTTTGCTTGGCTGCTTGCTTGGCCATGTCGACGCCAAAAAAGGTGTTGATGCGCGGGTCGGCGATCACCTTGCGGTAGAAGACGTCGACGGCCGCATTCACGGCGGGCTCGCCGCCGAGCTTTTCGTAGAGGGGTGAGTCTTGAGTGGCTTGGGTGGCGTCAGTCATGGTTTGCTCCGGGAGTGTTTTTTAACAGATGTCGCCTCCGGCAGGAATTCTGGTGGAGGACGGCGGGTGGAATGTCACAAAAGCAAGCCATGTGCCAGGATGAGGTGGTTTGGTCCTGCCGGAATAAATGCCAGTAAAAACAGTCGGCTGTGAATTTATATGGGTAATGTGAGCCGGCACTGAGTTGGCGGGGATTTGGAGAAGTGTTGGGTTTTTGATGTCACGATGACTCTATCGAGCCGTGGGCGCCACCCTGTATAAAGTCATAAGTAAATGATATTTGTAGGATATGTATTTTGAGTCCTGTTCGTGATTTGATGGATGTCCATTTAACATCGTTGGTGTCTATATGACAGCGCTTCCCGCTTGACTGAGATCGCCGCACCGCCCTCGCATGCGCAGGTTGACGAATTGATCCGGACATCCGTCTTCAATTTGACCGCTGATCTTTCGGTCAAGGAGCGGCATCACCGTTTTCTCGATCTCTTTTCGGCCGTGACGGGTAATCAGGCCTGCACCCTATTGCGTTATCGGGAGGAGCGCTGATTCCATTGGCCATTTCCTAGCGGAAGACGCACGTCCGGATCCTTACGATGGACTGCTGCTGGGTGACGAAAGCGCCCGATTGCTGGTACATGCCTGTCTGGATTGCCGTTTGCATAACGAGAACAAGCTTTTTGGCGTGTTGACCGCCATCGCCACGGTGTCATTCCGTTATGGGACCTGTATCAACGCGCTGGAAATACTGGCCTAACATCGCGGCCAGGTCGCCGCCGAGTTGGTGAGCGTGGCGCTGGAGCGCAGCCACCCCATTCTGGGCGAGAGTCGCGCGATGCAGGAACTCGACCGTGAAATTAATATCGTCGCCCGCTCGGATCTGACGGTATTGCTGATGGATATGACCGGGGTCGGCAAGAAGGTGCTGGTCCGTATCATTCATTCGCGCTCGCTGCGTTCGCAGCCGCCGCTGGTGCATGTCAATTGCGCGGCGCTCCCGGAGTTGCTCGGGGAAAGTGAGCTGTTCGGGCACGTGCGGGGCGCGTTTACCGGCGCCAGCCGTTATCGTATCGGCAAATTTGAATTGGTCGATGGCGGCACGTTGTTTCTTGATAAAGTGTGCGAACTGCCGCTGGCGATTCAGACAAAGCTGCTGAGAGCGGTCCAGTTTGGCGAAATTCAGCGTGTGGGTACCGACGGAAGTCACCAGGTCGATATCCTCATCATCGCCGCAACCAATCGGCTGTTGCCGGTGAAGGCCAAGGAGGGCCGCTTTCTCGCAGATCTCTATCACCGTCTCAGCATTTACACATGGCACGTACCGCCCTTGCGCGAGCGGGTCAAGGATATCGCCAATCTGGCGGGTCATTTTCTGGAGCAGTTCCGCATCCGTCTCGGGCTGAGCCGTTTTTCCATGACGCCGGCGACTATCAGGCGACAGGAGGAATACGACTGGCCGCGAAATGTCCGCGAGCTGGAGCACGTCATGTTGCGGGCTGCGCTTCGGGCAACCGATGCACACACTGCAGTGGCCGTGATCGAGCCCCTGCATCTGGATGGCTTGGGGCACGTCGATGAAACGCCACGCCAGTCAGTGTCCCTTACAGCGGAGTCGAAGGGTTCGCTGGCGAAAAGGGTCGATGGATTCCAGGCTCAGCTGATACGGTCCACATTGCTCGAGTTGGGCGATAATTGGGCTGAAACTGCCCGCCGGCTCCAGATTGATCTCGGCAACCTGCACCGGCTGGCTAAACGGCTGGGGCTGAAGGGTTCGGGGTGACGGTGCGCTTCTCGCTCGGGATTGTGCAGGTCAGGCAATGTGGGACAATCGGCCTCCAATCACCTGAGGAGGTACCCGCATGAAAATCACCACTCTCGCCATCGTCGGCGCCATGGCCGCAATGACCGCCATGGATTCATTCGCCGTCGATCCCGGCATCAATCAGCCCGGAATGATCGGTAATCACGGCGTGGGCAGAGCGGCCGCTCGGGATCCCGGTATCAACCAGCCCGGGGCGGTGGGCAATGCGCCCATGGCTCGTGAAGCGGCGCGCATGCCGGGAGTGCAGTACCCGCGCGGGGCTGCAGCGGTGGCGACGCCCCGGGTGGGGCGTGACCCAGGGGTGAATCAGCCGGGCATGCGCGGGAATATCCGGCGCTAATGGGCATGGATGGTGCCGGCGTTCACTGATTACATCGACTGAAGCGAGACGACCATGCAGGAAAAATCCCCCTACACGCCTCACCCGGTGCTCGATCCACACTTCAACGATTTGCGGGAGAAGCAGCCCTTTTTGCGCCGAGTGTTCGACGATTCGGCCGAATATTACGAGCGCATCGCCCGGTGGGGTTTTTTCGGTACCGGTGACTGGTATCGCCGTCAGGCCCTGCGTCGAGCCGGTCTGCAGCCCGGAATGCGGGTGGCGGACATTGCGGCGGGTACGGGCATTACCGCCCGGGCAGCGGCGGAGATCGTCGGCGATGCCTCGCGGATCACCTGCGTCGAGCCCAGCGCCGGCATGTTGCGGGAGTCGGAAAAGTGCCTGCCCACGGCGCAGCATGTGCAAGCGGGCGCGGATGACATCCCGCTGCCGGATGGCCAATTCGATTTTGTCAGCATGGGTTTCGCCCTGCGGCATGTCGAGGACCTGGAGACTGCCTTCCGGGAATTCGCCCGCATCCTCAAGCCGGGCGGACGATTGCTAATCATGGACATCACTAAACCCGAAGGGCGGTTCGCCAACTGGCTGACCCGCCTCTATTTCCGCGATGTGCTGCCGCGCCTGACCTGGGTGATGACCGGCAGCAACAAGGCGCAATACCTGATGGAGTATTACTGGGAAACGCTCGACCAGATGGTCGAGCCATCCCGGGTGCTGGAGGCGCTGGAGGGAGCCGGTTTCGATAGGCCCAGCCGCACCGTCGAAGCGGGCATTTTCAGCGAATATACCGCCCGCAAGCCTTGAATCGGCGCACCCTCCTTCGGGACGGGCTGGCCGCGCTCCTGCCCTGGCTGGCCTTTGCCCGGGATCCGCTGGCCGGCACCGTTCCCGCGGCCGCCGTGGCCCTGCTCGTATGGCTGTTTCTGCGAGCGCCGGCCTGGCGGGAACTGAAGCGATTTGAAGGGATGATCCTGCTGTTTTTCCTCGGCGCCTGGGTGTTTCCCGGACAGCCGCTGACCCGGCGTCCGGAGATCATGATTCCCCTGCTGCTGGCCATGGCGTCGTTTGCCTCGGTGATCGCCGGCCGTCCCTGCACACTGGACTACTCGCGGTCGATGGTCGGTCCCGAATGGTGGAACAACCGCCACTTTCTTCGCGTCAACAGCCGGGTGACGCTGGTCTGGGGGGTCTGTTTCGTGCTCTCGGCCGCGCTGGCCTGGTTGGGCGGCGGCCTTGACGGCATGCCCAAGCTGGCGGCGAAACTGGCGCAACCCGTCCTATACATCAGCGCGCTGTGTTTTACCCGCGGCTACCCGAGCTGGTACCGTTTGCATCGCTACCTGCCGCTCGTCCGTGCAGGACACGAACACTATATCAAGGCTCCTCGGTAGCCCTTGATCGACAGCGACCCAACTGAATTTTATGAGCGAAAGACAGAATAGCCTGGGCGTTTATCGCAGAGACATTGATGGTCTCCGTGGAATCGCGGTGTTGTCAGTGGTGATTTATCACGCCTTCCCAAAATTCATAAAGGCAGGGTTTATCGGTGTTGATGTCTTCTTCGTGATATCCGGATATTTGATCTCGGATATCATTTTGAGAGAGGATTCTGACGGACTGTTTAGATATTCCGAATTTTATGCAAGGAGGGCCAGAAGGATTTTTCCGGCTTTGATTCTTGTTTTGCTGGCGTCTCTGGCTGTGGGCTGGTTTGTTTTATGGTCCGCTGAATATAAATCCTTAGGAAAGGCGGTGGCGGCGGGTGCGGGGTTTATAGCCAACCTGTTGCTGTATAGTGAGGCTGGATATTTCGATCTTGCCTCCCATGAAAAGCCATTGCTCCACCTTTGGTCCTTGGGTGTGGAAGAGCAGTTTTATCTTTTCTGGCCGACATTGCTGCTCCTGGCTAATCAATATAGGTTCTTATGGTTGCCGGCTCTGTTGGGATTGGCTTCCTTTGTGCTGTGCGTCATGGTGACGGGTGCCCATCAGGATGCGGCTTTTTACCTTCCGGTCTATCGATTCTGGGAGTTCATGGTTGGGTTTTTAGTGTGTTGGCTGAGCCGTCATGGTCGGTTCATAAGATTGAGGGGATTGCAGGCTAGTAGGGGTAAATTAGCCATTAGTGTTGGTGACGTGCTATCGGTATCCGGCCTTTTCTTGTTGATTATTTCATATGTGATCATTGATCAGAGAAAACCATTTCCTGGTTTTCTCGCGGTTTTGCCAGTCATGGCGGCGGGCTTTCTGGTTGCTTCGGGTGAAAAGGCCTTTGTGAATAAATGGCTACTGAGTATGCGGTGGCTCGTCTATATCGGGTTGATCAGTTATCCGCTCTATTTATGGCATTGGCCGCTTATCTCATTCGAGTATCTGATGGACTCCGGGGATCGGACTCGGGTAGTCAGTTTCGGCTTGCTTGCGCTGGGATTGCTGCTGGCCGATCTCACTTGGCGATTTGTTGAACGGCCGGTTCGAAAGGCCAGGTCAGGGAGATTGTCGGTAGCTTTGTTTCTCGGGCTCGCTCTTGTGGGTGCGGTCGGTGGGATTGTTTCGTTGAGCGACGGTCTGCCCGCACGGTTGAATGAGATTGCGGAGGATTTGCAAAAGTCAAAACAATTGGGCTGGAGTCTGTCGGGATGGGTCAGCTCATGTCCTGATCGTATTTTGAACGCCAATGGAGCTGAGGTAGCCTGCAAGCGGTTGCCCGGTAATCCGGGTGAGAGTCGACGGATTCTGCTGGTGGGTGACAGTCATGCCATGGCCTTCGCGGAGGCGCTTAACCAGGTCAAGGATGATACGGGCATGGGTTTTTCGGCGCACATTATGGCAAAGGGTGGTTGTATGCCCTTTGGTTGGGTAGAAAAGCTGCATGGCAGCAACGAGTGTCATCCTTTCTACTCATCCATCTATGAATATGCGACCGATGATGACGTCGCCGATGCGGTTATTCTTGTCGGCCGCTGGGCTGCCAGGTTTCATGGTACGGGTTTTGGCGTGGATACCCTGCCTCATGCCTTCAGGGATGTAAGAAAGATGCAGGGCGAGAGTCAGGAGTCGCTTTTTGCCAGAACCCTACGCGAAACGTTGCAACAACTTTATGCGACAGGAAAAAGGATTATATTCGTCCATCAGGTGCCGGAACTTGGGTTCAATACAAAGTCCTGTCTGCCACGACCATTCAGTTTTAAACCCGTCAATGTGTGCATGATTGATCGGGTTATGGTGGAGGCAAGACAGTCCGGGTACAGGTCCGTGGTGAGGAGTGTGATGTCCGCGTTTCCTGGAATCCTTGAATTGGACCCGCTGGATAGCTTCTGTGACAGGCAATACTGCTATGCCCGGATCGATGGCGATTATCTCTATACCGACAATAACCACCTGTCGGATGTCGGTGCCAGGCGACTGGGGCCCGCGCTGGCGCGACTTATCAAATAACCTCTGCTCCCCGTGGGAGGCTGGTTGCCACAGTCCTTGCGGCAGCAACCCACGCTTTCCTGCATCAACTCACTTTGGCCGTCCATGGCCACGGCGCTCGAGTTATTTGCTGAAGAGGCTGTTGCGGAGGGTATCGGATGCCTTGATGACGGCGTCGGAGAGCTCGTCTGCAATGTTCATCTCTTTCAAAGATTCGCGAAGGTGATGGAAGATCACGTCGAAGTGCCGGTCCTTGAAACCCTTGTCGAAGAACTGGGCAAAGGCCTTGTGCAGATCTGGTAGGTCGCCGCCCTCCGTTCCATCGTTTTCGCCGCGCAGGGCCACGGTCAGGAATGACTTGTGCTTGCCGCCCTGATCGGCGCGGCTTACCCCGAACATGAAGTGATTGATGCGGGGGTCCGCCATCAGCTTTTCGGTCAGGATCTCGACCGCATTCTGAATGGCTTCGTCGCCGCCGAGCTGTTCGCGCAGGGATGCTGCCTCCGTCTGGGCGGGTTCAGTCTTTTCGCTTTTGGCTTTTCTTGGGGCGGGGGATTTACTGCGTGGGGGCTTGGCGGGTGCTTCCTCGACCTTGATTTCGGTTTCTTCGCTCATCGGGTTCTCCTCGTGGGTTCTGATTATTGTTATGCGGATGTCCGTGCTGCGGCGTATCCGGTCCAGGGGCATTTCATTGCTTCAAGGCGCTGAACGTCGGTCATTTTTCCAGAATTTCAGGGGGTGCTCCACCCCGGCTTATCTCCAGGGCCGGGAGGGTGGCCGGTCGTGGCTGAGATGATTGGCCAACAGTTCCGGTCTGACCATCGGTTTGACCAGGAGAACGCCGGCGACGAAACCGCCGGCATGCGCCCAGAAGGCCACGCCACCGCCGGCTTCCTGCAAGGCCGGAATGCCGGACGCCAGCTGAATGAAAAACCAGTAGCCGAGCATGGCGAGGGCGGGTACGGCAAAGGTGGTTGCGTAAAAGCCGAGAAAGAGGAAGGTGATGATGCGGGCATGAGGGTAGAGCCGGGCGTAGCCGCCCATGACGCCGCCTATGGCCCCGGATGCGCCGACCATGGGAATGGCGGCGGAAGGATTGGAAATGATCTGCGCGCTGGCGGCGGCGAGCCCGCACAGCAGATAGAAAATCCAGAAACGGTCGGGTCCCATGGCGTCCTCGACATTGTCGCCGAACACCCAGAGGAACCACATGTTGCCGATCAGGTGAAACCACCCGCCGTGCAGGAACATGTGGGTCACCATGGTGAATAGGGATGCGCTGGGTTCCAGACGGCAGGCGAGGCCCTCGCCCAGCGGGATGAGCGTGCCGGGTTCGGCGGTATGCAGGAGTTCGCCGGGGATCAATCCCCAGTCACACAGCGATTGCGCCAGATGCGCGCCCTCGCCAAAGCCCTGGGCCAGTGCCCAGGCGGCTATGTTGAAGGCGATGATGGACATGACGGCCACCGGGGTTCTGAGGGTGGGGTTTTCGTCGCGCAGTGGAAACATGGTGGCCTCGATCGGTTGGGTGCTTGTCTTGCCGGGGTGACAGGGGTCACGGAAATTCGGCGCTCATGTTACCGCGAAAGTCCTTTCAGCCTCCCGGCTGAGGCTTCATGCGTCTGATCAAAAGAGATCGACCGGGTCGACGTCGACCGACCAGCGCACCTTGCGGGCGAGTTCGGTTTCGGATGCGGCTGGTATCAGGCGATCCAGCAGGGCGTGAAGTGAGCCGCGACGGTCGGATTGCAGCAGCAATTGCCAGCGGTAGCGATTGCCGCGGCGAGCCAGCGGGGCAGGCACCGGCCCCAGTACTTCCACCGCCTTCTCGCCGAGGCGGCTGGCGTGGACCGCCAAGGTGTCCAGAAATTGCTGGGCCATGCGGCTGTCCAGCGCGTCGGCTCGCCAAAGGGCCTGATGGCTGAAAGGCGGCAGTCCTGTCTCCTGCCGTTCCAGCAGGCAGGCGCGGGCAAAGTCCGGGTAGCCGTTCCGCACCAGGGCCAGCAGCAGCGGATGCGCCGGATGGCGGGTCTGTAGAATTACGGTGCCGGGCTTTTCCTCGCGACCGGCCCGGCCCGCGACCTGAATGATCAATTGTGCGGTCCGTTCGCCTGCCCGGAAGTCGTTGCTGTAAAGCCCGGCATCCACGTCCAGAATGCCGACGAGGGTGACGCCGGGGAAATGATGCCCCTTGGCCAGCATCTGGGTGCCGATCAGGATGTTGATCCGGCCGGCATGAATCTCCTTCAGCGCCCGCTCCAGCGAACCTTTGCGGCGGGTACTGTCGCGGTCGATGCGCGCCACTCGTGCCTTCGGAAACAGCTCGGTCAGCACCGTCTCGACCCGCTCCGTTCCCAGGCCCAGCGGCTGGAGGGCTGTCTTGCCGCAGTCCGGGCATGCAGGAGGAATGGGCTGTTCCAGCCCGCAATGATGGCAGCGCAGCCGGCGTTCCTGAGCATGAATTACCAGATGCGTATCGCAGTGCCGACACGGCGCCACCCAGCCACAGTCATGACAAATCAAGGTCGGAGCGTACCCGCGGCGGTTGACGAACAGCAGGGCCTGCTCGCCCCGGTCCAGCGTGTCGATAATTTGGCCGGCAAGCTGGGCGGAGATGCCTTCATTCAGCCGCTGGGCGCGGATGTCCAGTACCTGAAAGCGGGGCGGGGCAGCATTGCCGGCGCGATAGGGTAAGTCGAGCAGACGATAGCGGCCCAGCTGCACGTTATGCCGGCTTTCCAGCGAAGGAGTAGCCGAGCCCAGCAGGATCGGCACCTCGGCAAATCGCGCGCGCATGACGGCGACATCACGTGCCGAAAAGCGAAAACCCTCCTGTTGTTTAAACGAACTGTCATGTTCCTCGTCCAGAATGATCAGGCCGAGTGACTGAATCGGCGTGAAGACGGCCGAGCGGGTGCCCAGCAGAATGGCCGATTCGCCGCGCTGCATCGACAGCCAGGCGCGGCGGCGCACGCCATCAGCCAGCGCCGAATGAAAGGTGGCGATGGGCGCGTCGAAGCGGGTGCGAAAGCGGGCTTCGAGTTGCGGTGTGAGGTTGATTTCGGGGAGCAGGATCATCACCTGCTGGCCGCGAGCCAGTACCTCCTGCGTCAGGCGCAGATAAACCTCGGTCTTGCCGCTGCCGGTAACGCCTTCCAGCAGGAACGCCTGATAACTCCCGAGGGCGGCCGTAACGGCCGCGACGGCTTGAGCCTGACCGCTATTCAGTGTGAGCAGCGGGGGTGACGGTTGGCTGGCTGACGGTGGCGCGGGTGGGTCTGCGGAAAGCTCCTTCCACTCCGCCAGTCCCTTGCCGATCAGTGCCCGTGCCGGGCCAGAAAAGTCGATAGCCAGCCCGGACAGCGCCTCGCTGCCCAGCCCGTCCCGGCATTGCTGCAGGCGGGTGAATAGCTCGTACTGACGGGGCGCCCGCTTGAGCCCGGCGACAGCGTCTGGGTTTGGCGTCTGGGCCGCAAACAGCCGGCGCCGGGTTTCCGGTTCGGCGGATTCGCCTTTCCTGAGGACGGCCGCAAGGGCCGCCGACATCGCCTCGCCGATCGGGTAGTGGTAGTAGTGGCTGGCCCAGCGCATCAAACGAAGATCGGCCTCGGCCAGCAGCGGGACGGTATCGATAATGCGGCTGGCTTTGCGCAATCGCTCCGGTGCGATGTCCGAGGTATCGACGATGTCCAGCAGGATGCCTGTCTTCCGGCTGCGCCCGAAGGGCACCTCGACCCGCACGCCCGGTCTGATCGACTTGAGGTCGACTTCGGCGGGGGGGAGGTAATCAAACACCCGGTGCATCGGGACCGGTACGGCGATCTTCAGCACGCTGGACATGGGGGGTCAGGCGGGAAAAAAGATGACATTGGCCCAAGAGCCAGACACCATTCGGCCTCGGGCCGTTTATCCACAGAGTCTGTGGATAAGTTTGTGGATGCCGCATGCAAGATTGGCGCCCGCAAGCGTGGATGCTGGGGATTCATTGGATTGACCAGGAATTGGACGCTGCGAAATGGCTTATATGAAACAATGGGTTGGGCGAATCTTCAGCGAGTGGCCCCGGTATGGGTCGGGAAAGTTTCTACTTGACAGATAAATTTTATACACTGTGCATAACTCAACCATGAATCAATCGCTTAGCCACCCCATGCACTGAAAACAGAAGAAAACTACCGGAGGAGAATCTATGGATATTTGTCAGCTACAGGTGTTGCGTACCGATGTCTCTGGCATGCCATTAGAGTGGTTGGGCTACCAGGAGGCCGCGAAACTCTATCACCTGGGCATGGTTGCTTATAGCTGTGGCACCCCGCTGTATACCCTGCATGGCGGCATCAATGCGAAAAGCGGCCGGCTGAGCCAGATAGAAGTCAACTCCATCATCGCCACCACCCACCATCACAAGAAGGGGCGCGGTGTCGATGTCCATTATGTCCCTCCTCTCAGCAACCCGGCACTGTTTCGACGCGACGATCATCTCTGCCTCTACTGTGGATTCCAGTTCCGTCACACGGAGCTTTCACGGGATCACGTCAAGCCGCTCAGTCACGGCGGGGTCGATCTTTGGGGCAATGTTGTCACGGCCTGCAAGCGCTGCAACAACCACAAGGCCGGCCGAACGCCGGAGCAGGTGGGCATGCAGCTGCTGGCCATTCCCTTTACGCCTACCCACGCCGAATACGTCTACCTGCAGGGGCGGCGCGTACTCAGTGACCAGATGGAATTTCTCAAGTCTCACTTTCCGCGCAAGAGCCCGCTGCATCGGCGATTAAGCTGATCGATTTGACTGATAGGAATCTGGTCGCATCGGCGATTCGATCTTTCGTTGTGGCCCGTCAATACCTGAAGTAAGGTTGTTCTGAAATCGTCCGTTCGGCGACCCGTCGAGCCGGATCACCTGGTCGGGTACGAGAAGTCTTGGCCCGTTCGCGGATCGAACTCAACACAGACCATCCTGCTTCCGCCCATATCCCACTGACTCACCGCATGAACTCATCACTGCCGCAAAAGCCGTCATCGAATAGTTTCAGCGTACCGCCCTGGCACCTGCTGGAGCCTTGGCAAACCTCGACCTGGCTCAAGGTCGATCCTGAGCAGGGTCTGAGTAAGGCGGATGTAGAGGAGCGCCGGGCGATCTTTGGTCCAAATGCCATTCCCGAGCAGCGCACGCGCGGCCCGTTGCGGATGTTCTTCGGTCAGTTCGCCGACTTCATGATCGTCGTGCTGATGGTGGCCGGGCTGATTTCGGGCTTGCTCGGGGATATTACCGACACCATCGCCATCGTCGTCATCGTGGTGCTGAACGCGATCATCGGCTTTGTGCAGGAATACCGGGCGGAGCGCGCCGTCGCGGCGCTCAGGCGACTGGCGAGTGCCTCCGCGCAGGTGTTACGCGAGGGCCAGCTCAACACGATACCGGCCAGCGAGTTGGTGCCGGGCGATCTGGTCATGCTGGAGGCGGGGAATGTCGTCCCGGCTGACTTGCGGCTGCTCGATGTCGCGCGCCTGAAGGTCGAGGAGGCGGCCCTGACCGGGGAATCCCAGCCGGTGGAAAAGGTGGATGTGCTGCTCCGCGAACTGGATTCGCCGCTGGGGGACCGCACGAACATGGCCTACAAGGGTACCGTGGCCACTTATGGGCGCGGCGCCGGCATCGTGATCGCGACGGGCCTGAATACGGAGCTGGGCAAGATTGCCGAGCTGCTGCGCCAGGAAAAGGAAGCCAAGACGCCCCTCCAGCAACGGCTGGCCAAATTCGGGCAACGGCTGGCACTGCTGGTGCTGGCGGTCTGCGCCATCATTTTCGCGGTCGGGCTGTTGCGAGGAGAGGAGCCGGTCCTGATGCTGCTGACCGCCATCAGTCTGGCGGTGGCGGCCATTCCCGAGGCACTGCCTGCAGTGGCGACCGTGTCGCTGGCCCTGGGCGCGCGCCGGATGGTTAGGAAGAACGCCCTGATCCGGCGGCTGCCGGCTGTCGAAACCCTGGGTTCGGTCACCTTCATCTGCTCCGACAAGACCGGCACCTTGACGCAGAATCGCATGCGGGCCGAGGCGTTCTGGGTGGCGGGCCAGCGTCTGGATGCGCTCCGGCCCGAATCGGCACCGCGCCTGGCGCGGGCGCTGCTATTGAACAACGATGCGCGTCCGGATGCCGCCGGCCAATTGATCGGCGACCCGACCGAAATTGCCCTGTATGAGGCGGCCGTGAGCGCCGGGCTGGAGCCGGCCAGGTTGAGTCAGGAGTCGCCACGGATCGACGAGATTCCGTTCGATTCCGACCGCAAGCGGATGACCACCCTGCATCTTGAAACGGACGGGCACGTGGCCTACACCAAGGGCGCGCCGGAATCGCTGTTGCCCTGCTGCGTCAGTCAATGGGTCGATGGGCAAACGCAAGTCCTGGATTCGGCGCCGATCCTTGCCGTGGCCGAACAGATGGCCGCCGACGGGCTGCGTGTCCTGGCGCTGGCATTTCGCGTCTTTGATCAGCTACCGACGGACTTCAGCGCCGAAGTCATCGAAACCGAACTATGCTTCCTCGGGCTGGTGGGGCTGATGGACCCGCCCCGCCCCGAGGCGCGCGAGGCGGTAGCGCTCTGCCAAAGTGCCGGCATCACGCCGGTGATGATTACCGGCGATCACCCGGCCACGGCCCGCGCCATCGCCATGCGCCTCGGCATTGCCGAGGCCGACAGCGCCGTGCTGACCGGCGCCGAGCTCGCGGCCATGAGCCTGGAGGAGTTCGAAAAGCAGGTGGAGTCGGTTCGGCTATACGCCCGGGTCGCACCCGAGCAGAAGATCAAGATCGTCAATGCCTTGCAGGACAAGGGCGAGTTCGTGGCCATGACCGGCGATGGCGTCAACGACGCGCCGGCGCTGCGCTCGGCCAATATCGGCATCGCCATGGGCAAGATCGGTACCGACGTCGCCCGCGAGGCGTCGCACATGGTGCTGCTGGATGACAATTTCGCCACCATCGTCGCCGCCGTGCGCGAGGGCCGGCGCATCTTCGACAACATCCGCAAGTTCATCAAGTACACGATGACCAGTAACTCGGCGGAGATCTGGACGCTGTTTCTGGCGCCATTCCTGGGGTTGCCGATCCCGTTATTGCCCATTCATATTCTGTGGATCAATCTGGTCACGGACGGCCTGCCGGGGCTTGCGCTGGCGGTGGAGCCGGAGGAGCGCGGCATCATGGATCGTTCTCCGCGTCCGCCGCAGGAAAGCATCTTCGCCGGTGGAATGTGGCAGCACATTCTCTGGATCGGTCTGCTGATGGGTGGCGTGTCCCTATTCGCGCAGGGCTGGGCCTACCACACCGGCTCGGCCCACTGGCAGAGCATGGTGTTCACGGTGCTGACCCTGTCGCAGATGGGACATGTGCTGGCGATCCGCTCCGAGCGGGATTCGTTCTTCGTGCAGGGGCCGTTTTCCAATTTGCCGCTGCTGGGCGCGACAATGCTCACGTTCGCGCTGCAGATGGCCGTGCTCTACTTGCCGGTACTGCAGCCGATCTTCAAGACGGAGGCGTTGAGTCTTGATGA
>JBIIEQ010000073.1:0-16332 GCA_044237765.1 Methylococcaceae bacterium
GATGCAGTTCACCGCGTCCGGAAACGCGGAACTTGTCCGGGTCCGGGGTATCCTCGACCCGCAGAGCGACGTTATGCAGCAGTTCACGCTGCAGACGCTCGCGAATCTGGCGCGAGGTGACGAACTTCCCTTCCTTGCCTGCAAACGGTGAGTTGTTGACCTGGAAGGTCATGGTCACGGTAGGCTCGTCCACGGTCAGTGGCGGCAACGCCTCGATGGCATCCGGCGAACAGATGGTGTCGGAGATTTCCAACGCATCGATTCCGGTAAAAGCGATGATGTCGCCGGCATTGGCCTCCGGTACCTCGACCCGTTCCAGGCCCTTGAAACCGAACACCTGCAACAAGCGGGCGTTACGCTGTGAACCGTCGCGGTTGACGACGACCACCGGCGAGTTGGTCTTGATGCTGCCCCGCTGAATGCGGCCAATGCCGATAACGCCGACATACGAGTTGTAATCCAGCTGACTGATCTGCATCTGGAAACCGCCATCGCGGTCTACCACCGGCGGATGGACTTTTTCCACGATGGTCTGGAACAAGAAATCCATATTGCCTTCGCGAACATCCGGGTTGTCGCCGGCGTAGCCATTGAGTGCCGAAGCGTAAACCACCGGAAAATCCAGCTGCTCTTCGGTAGCGCCCAATTTGTCGAACAGATCAAAAGTCTGGTCCAGCACCCAATGCGCACGGGCACCCGGCCGGTCGATCTTGTTGATGACCACGATGGGATGCAGGCCCATGGCAAAAGCTTTCTGGGTCACGAAACGTGTCTGCGGCATCGGCCCGTCCACGGCGTCAACCAACAGCAAAACAGAGTCCACCATCGACAGCACGCGCTCTACTTCACCGCCAAAGTCGGCATGGCCGGGGGTATCCACGATGTTGATGTGGTAATCGTTCCAGTCGATCGCCGTATTCTTGGCCAGAATCGTAATGCCGCGCTCCTTCTCCAGCGCATTGGAGTCCATGACCCGCTCTTCGACTTTTTCATGCGCGGCAAAGGTGCCGGACTGCTGCAGCAGCTTGTCCACCAGGGTGGTCTTGCCGTGGTCGACGTGGGCGATAATGGCGATATTGCGTAATTTCTCGATCATGAGGGAGCGGGCCTGCGGGGTAATGGCAAACAGAGCATTATACGGCTCAAAGATGACGAGACCTAATCGGCATCGGAAGCCTGCCTTTCTCGCCCAGTTTTCCGATGGCGCAAGACAGATCAATGACCAACCGCCGGTCCGTAAACTTTGAACTGAAAGATAGATTAGCTAAGATAACTTTCACTATCGGGAGCCCAAGGCCATCCCAGACAACTTCAATCACGACATGATTTGGGAGTAAAACCACGATGAAAGCGTTACGCAGCCCAGTAATTTTTCTTGCCCTGTGCCTTGCGTTAAGCGGTTGCAATACCTGGAGCGGACTCGGCAAGGACATGCAGAAAGTCGGTCAAAAGGTAGAACAGCAGGGAGACAAGGTGAACCGATAATTCCGGGTTTCACGATCATCTTTTGTTGACGACCCGGGCCCACCCGGGTGGTTAATTTGGGTTCACGAAGACCGGCAGGCATTTTCACGGGAGCTCTGCACGGCCATCCTTGTTCAGTCCGCAGTTTCGTCTTCAACCATGTTGGTGGCCAGGAGTCCCGCGAAGGCGCAAAGAAAGCCGTTGACCACCAGCCAGAAAGGCAACGTGGCCAATCCTGCGAATTTTGCCCCGGTTACGATGGACCATAACATGGCCATCAAGGCGGTAAGGATGGTGCTGACAAACCCCACGATGGCACCATGGACAAAGCCATGATGATCAGCCTTTTTTGCCGCAACGAAACCTGATACGAGGCAAGTCGCCAGACCGAGCGCCTGATTGACGGCGTATAACAATCCTTGATTTTCACTTTCGGCGGCTTCCTTGCCGATCAGCGAAGGTAGCAAGACGATGTGCAACACATAAATCGCCACAAAAATACCGATCCCCCAAAGTAGGGCTTTGCCGTTGATCTCCATGGTTCTCTCTCTACTTAATTTGCATGAATCCACCGCGTCCACGCGGGTGAAGGTCACACGTTTAGACGCAAGCCGGGTAAAAAATTCCGGATCGGTAAGGTTTTTCCGGTCAGTGAGGCCGGCAACCAGGGTTAGGATATCCGCACAGACTGGATGATCCCGATGGACCCATGGTAGCGGTTGACGGACAATGTCTCACTTGGCTGACAATATTTCTATTATCGATGGCTTGAGATAAACCTCTAAGTTATCTCCTTTCAGTCTTCCTTCAGAAGCTCACAAAATCCCACTCATGAAGCAACTGGTTACCCGGATGGCCCGGGCTAGCGCCCAACATCCCTGGTTCGTTCTGAGCTTAACGCTGATCCTTTCGGCCTTCGCCCTGCAGGCCGCCTCCCATTTGCCGGTTTATACATCGAGGCAAGCCCTGCTCCCGCAAAATACGGAAGTGGCATGGCGACTCAATCGTTTCCTGGAGAAATTTGGTGCGGCGTCTGATCTCGTGGTCGCGCTGGAGAATGCGCCTCGCGCCGACATGGAAGCTTATGCCAGCGAGTTGGCAAAGCGGCTGAAGGCCGAACCCGAGATCGATCAGGCCACCGAGCGACTCGATTCACATTTCTTCATGCAGCATGCTTACTTGCTGATGCCACAGGCGCAGCTGGCGGGGCTGGATAACCTGCTGAGTCAGGCAGGCAGTGCGAAACCGGCCACACTGGAGTCGCTCCTCCAAAACGCACACAGCCTGTTGAGTCTGCCGGCATCGATGACCGAGGTGGACCTGAACCAGGCCAATACCGGACTGAAGGCCATAGGGGCGGCACTCGATGAATGGCAGCGCTGGATCAAGACAGAGCCGACCGCTCGCGTCGATTGGAGCGGCCTGTTAACCAGTGTGGGCGCGGGGCAGCTGGGGGATGGCTATTTTGCTTCGCATGATGGAAAGATGCTTTTCCTTTTTGTTCATGCGAGCAATCACTCGGAGGATTTTGAGGTTCTCCAGCCTTTCAATGAACGCGTGAAAACGGTGGCTGCAACCCTTGCCGAGGAATACCGGGCCGCGGGACGGGTGGCGCCCGGCGTGGTGCTGACCGGGCTCCCGGCCATCGAGTACGAGGAATATCTCGATATCGAGAAGGACATCAAGCTGGTGATCTGGACCGCTGCCGGATTGATTGCGGCGCTGATTTTCCTGGTAGTCCGCAGCGTCCGCTGGGCTTTGGCGATTTTCATCCCCATGGGCCTCGGCGCTCTCTGGAGTCTGGCCCTGGCCTTGGGCACGGTGGGCCACTTGACGATCATCACGTCCAGCTTTCTGGCGATTCTCTTCGGGCTGGGTGCCGATTACGGAATCTTTACCACGTCACAGATCGCCGAAGAACGGCGCAAGGGCAAGTCCTTGATCGATGCCATCGGGGACGGGATGGGCGAATCGTTCCATGCGGTGATGACAGCAGGCGGCGCATCACTACTGATCTTCGGTGCACTGGCGACCGTGGATTTTCCCGGCTTCGCTGAACTCGGACTGGTCGCAGCTGGCGGTGTATTGCTGATCCTGCTCAGCACCTGGGTCGTGCAGCCGGCTATCTACAGTCTGTTGCCTCCAAACCTCAAGCCGCCGAAGGACCCGGACAAACAATCTTCCGGCATCAAGGGGTCGTATCCTCGCTCTCTGGCGGTCGGGCTGGTCCTGCTGGCGATTGTTACGGCCATCGCGGGTCTTCGCGCCGGCACTCGTATCCCTTTCGATTACGACGTGTTGTCGCTTCTGCCGGTTAACTCGCAGGCCGCCCAGTACCAGCGACGCATGGTCAAGGAAACCGACTATCAGTCGGAAGTCGTCATCTTTACCGCCGATACGTTGGATGAAATCCGGCGAATCACGGATGAAGCCAGCCGGCTGAAATCGATCGCCAAGGTACAGTCGATCACAAATCTGTTTCCGACCGATGCCGATTCCCGACTGGATCAGGCGCGGGAAATTGGCTTGCAAGCCACCAAGCCGCAATTGACCCGAACTCTCGAAAGTTTGGGAGTGGCCGGACTGAGCCAAGCGGCCAATCAATCCTTGATCAAATTACTGGAGAAAGCCTCGGAGCGCATCGATGAAGCGCAGGAACAGGCTTTTTCGGCTGGCCATGCCGACCTAGTCAAAGGTCTGGAGAAGATCCGCTCACAAATCGAGTCGCTACTGGAGAGCGCCAAAAACGATCCAGAGACTACTCGCACTCGCACGGAAGCTTTCCTGCGCGCACTGATCAGCGAGGGCCACCAAGGCATTGGATTGATGCAAGGCTGGCGGGAAGCGAAGCCGCTCACCCCCGCCGACTTACCAGATACCCTGCGTGATCGCTTCGTGGCTCCTGATGGCACGTTGGCTGCCTATGCCTTCCCCGCGAAGAGTGTTTATGACCCGGCCAATCTGGAACAACTTGTCACCGAAGTTTACAGCGTATCCCCCGATGCCACAGGCTTCCCGACAACTCACCTGGCCTTTACCAAGGCGGTCGTCGACAGCTTTACCCGGGGAACGCTGCTGGCCGCTGCCTTGTGTTTGCTCTGGCTATTGCTTGTGCTACGCAACCTTCGCGGCTTCATTCTCGCGTCACTGCCACTCGTTATCGGTGGTGGCTGGATGCTGGGTCTGATGGCGATCAGTGGGCTTAGCTACAATTACGCCAACATCATTGCCCTCCCCCTGGTCATTGCCTTGGCGGTGGATTATGGCGTTTGGTACAGTCACCGATGGACTGCGCTGAGGGAACACAGTCCGCTGGCGGTCACCTGGGATGCAGGCAAGGTGATTGCACTGGCGGCCGGAACCGAACTTGCTGGACTCGGAGCCATTACCCTGGCCAGCTATCGGGGCGTGGCCGGGTTGGGCATGGACATTACCCTTGGCTTGCTATCCTGTTTGTTGGCAACCCTTCTGGTGGCGCCGGCCATCGGGCAACTCATCGACTCAAAGAGGAGATCGTGAAATTGAACCAGTTTCTGAAAGTTCGCCTTATCGGCAGCCTGCTCGCGCTGGCCATTTCCGTTCCGGCTCTCGCGGCCTCGGCACCGATTGTCGTTTGCTACCCCGGCGGCCCCGTCAGCGAGTCCGAAGCGAATACCGCCATGGGCGCAATGCTTCGCGTGGTCGAGCGCGTTGGAGAATGGCCGGCAAACAGTTTCACCAGCTATTTCACTGCCAGTGTCGATGAGTGCCGAAGCCTGCTGAGCAACAAGAAGCCCGCGTTTGCCATTACCTCGCTGGGTCTGTTTCTTGAGCAGCGCGAAGCTCACCATCTTCTGCCCGTGGTCCAGCCACGAATGAAAGGAGCGGCTTCCGAGCGATATCGGCTCATGGTCCAGAAGGATAAATATGCGACCCTCGATAGCCTTCATGGCAAATCCGTTGGTGGAACGGTTTTCGAAGAACCTGATTTCATCAGGAAGATTGTGTTCGCCGGAAAAGTTGATCCGGCGGTTGCCTTTAAGACCCAACCTTCCCGTCAGGCCATCAGGGCATTACGATCGCTGGACAAGGGCGAGCTGGATGCGGTGTTGCTGAATGGCCAGCAATACGCAGCACTGGGTTCGCTGCCGCTCAAGACACCCCTGGCTGCAGTCTTTACATCGGAGGATATCCCGCTGATGGGACTCGTAGCCAACAGCCTGACAAGCAAACCGGAGGAGCGGGCGCGACTCGCCAGGGCACTCCAGGGGATGTGCAGCGATGCCGACGGCAAGAAGCTTTGCGACCTTTTTGGCATCGAGGCCTTTGTCGCCGCCAACCCAGCAGCGATCGAGCCCATGATCAAGCTTTGGCAGCAGGGAAAGTAAGGCAGTGAGACACTCGATTCTGCTACTGGTCCTCTCGGCTGGCTTCTTGCTCAATGGATGTATCAGCCTGCCGGACAAGACTGTTCAGTTCTCGGGACTCTCTGATTGCGAACCCGCCAAAGCCCTGCTGACTCAGTCTCAAAAGCTGGGGCCAGCCAGCTCAACTCACACCTTGCAATGCGCGTTGACTGCGGTGCGTGAGTCGAGTGATCAGGCTCTGCTGCGGTCTCCCCTTCCCTCCCAACTAGCCCTGCATCTGGCAGAGCGCAGCACGAATCCATCAGAGAAGGAGGCACTAGCCAATGAAGGTGTCGCCCTGGCCGAACGGGCACTGGCCAAAGGCGCCGGAAGCGAGGGGGCTGTGCATTACTATCTGGCGGCCAATCTGGGCCTGGCGATCCATGACCACCCTCTACAGGCGGCGGATAACTTGGCGCGCCTTGAGCAGGAACTGAAAAAGGCGGCGGATCTCAGCCCGGCTGTCGATGACGGTGGTCCGCTCCGTCTGCTCGGCATGCTTTATCTGAAGGCACCACCTTGGCCAACCGGCATCGGGGACGGCGACAAGGCGCTGGAACTGCTGACAAAAGCCGTTAATGACTATCCCGATCACCCGCTCAACCACCTCTTTTATGGTCAGGCGCTCTGGGAAGTTGATGAAAAGTCGATATTGGCCAACCAGTCGCTCGCCGTTGGCCGCGAAAAGTTAAATACCGGTGCCTGGGGTTATAACAAGGCCATCTGGAACAAGGAATTCAACGCTGTCGCCGATGAAGTGTCGACTTCTTCCCGCTAGGTTTTTCTCCATCGCCCGTCCGCTCGCATTCGTCCAGCCACATCGTGAAACCTTCCGCTGAATTGAATCAAGAAAAAGTCACCCAAGCCACTCAAAAAGCCCTTCGCTATCTGCTCGGATTGCAAAAGCTTGAAGGCGACTGGGAGGGGGAAATGGTGTGGTGCACGATGATTCTCGCCCAGGCGGTGATCGTTCGCACACTCACTCACCGACCTTACAGTCACGATGATCGGCAAGCCATCATAAAGAACTTCAAGGTTAGCCAATCCAGCGAGGGCGCCTGGGGTATGCATCCGGAATCACCCGGATATGTGTTTTTCACGACGCTGGCCTATGTGGCGCTCAGACTGCTGGGATTGCCCGCTGACGATCCCATGCTGGTAAAGGCCCGCTCCTGGCTTCACAGACAACCGGGAGGCGTCAAAGGCATTCCCACCTGGGGCAAGTTCTGGTTGGCCATTCTGGGTCTTTATGATTACCGGGGACTCAATGCTATTCCCCCCGAACTGTTCCTCTTGCCAGAGTCGCTCCCTTTTCATCCGAGCCGTTTCTACAGCCACACCCGATTGATCTATCTCGGGATTGCCTTCATTGCCGGTAACCGCTCTCAAGCGAAGTTGCCTGAGCCGCTCCTCGGGGAACTCCGGGAAGAACTGTATGGCGAGCCCTACGAAAAGATCGACTTTACGGCCTTGCGGCACGTTCTCGCGCCGGGAGATGTTTACGTCCCGATCAGCCCGCTGCTGCGGCTGATATACGATGTGCTGGCATTATTTGAACGATGGCATGGTAAAAAATTACGCGAAAAGGCACTAAAAGCTTGCTTCGACCGCATACTTTACGAGCAGAAATCTACCCGCCACCAAGGCATCTCTCCGGTCAATGGGCTGTTGAATACGCTGGCGATCTTCATTCACGATCCCAACCATCCGGAGCTCGAACCGAGCCTTGCAGGCGTCGAGGCCTGGCGCTGGCAAGATGAGGCGGAAGGTCTGCGCTATGTGGGCGCTCGCTCAAATACATGGGACACCGGGTTTGTCTTGCAGGCGCTGGCCGAAGTCAGGGAACCCGATCAGGCCCTCCACAGGGCCGTCCAGAATGCACAGAACTTTCTCGACAAGGCCCAAATGGTCGAGGAATTGACTGATTTCAAACAATACTGGCGAGATCCCGCCGCAGGTGGCTGGTGCTTTTCCGATGGACAACATCGGTGGCCGGTGAGTGATTGCACTGCGGAAGCAATGAGTGGCTTGCTTTCACTACAAGAGCATCCCCGACATGACAAACTGGCGCGTTACGATGAGCGGCGAATGCGTCAGGCGGCCGAGTTCATCCTTTCCAGACAGAACGCGGATGGCGGGTTCGGCACTTACGAACGGCGCCGTGCCGGCCGGCTCCTGGAAATGATCAACCCTTCCGAGATGTTCGGGCAGTGCATGACGGAACTGTCCTATATCGAGTGCACGGCATCCTCATTGGCGGCGCTTTGTCATTACCGTCGCCATCATGCTGATTTACCCGGCGGCGATATAGACCGCGCCAACCGTAAAGCGATCAAGCTGTTGCGGCAAAGTCAGCTGGATGATGGCTCCTGGCCCGGATTCTGGGGCATCAACTACACCTATGCGATTTTCCACGTCGCCAAAGCATTCCGCATGGCAGGAATCTCGCCGAATGACCCGGCGCTGGTCAAGGCCGCCGAATGGCTGAAGAGCAAGCAGCGCCCTGACGGTGGCTGGAGTGAACACTACAGCAGTTGCCTTGAAGGCCACTACAAGGATCATCCGACTACACAGGTGGTGATGACCAGTTGGGCTTTACTGGCCTTGTTGGAGATTGTTCCCGCGGACGACCCGAGTATACAACAAGGAATACTGTGGCTTTTAAGCCAACAACAGGCCGATGGCGGCTGGCCGAGACAGGCCGTCAATGGTGTATTTTTCGGGGCTGCGATGCTGGACTATCGCCTTTACCACACCTATTTTCCAGTTTGGGCGCTGACAAGGTATAATCGGGTTGCCACTGCGCAGTGAAAGTTGCTATTACGCTACAGATGTTGCGATAATCGCGCAGAAACCGTTTGAGGAAAGTGGAGTACTCACGGGTCGAGACGCAAACCATCACCCAATTCAAACACCTATTACGTAGCTGCGGTCAGATTCGATCCCGCTACTCCAAGCTAAGAAATCAGTGACGGGGAATTCCGAATTCATGAAGGAAGCACAAGCAATGAACGAGATGGACGTTGATGTCCTAATTGCCGGGGGTGGCGTTGCGGGTTCTGCTGCTGCCGCGGCACTTTCACCTCTCGGCCTCAAAATCCTCATTGTCGAACCCAAGGCATCGCATGGTCGGCGGCTCGCGGGTGAACTGATTCATCCACCTGGCATTGATGGACTCAAACAACTGGGGCTTCTGGATGAAAATTCCGGCATTGGCTCGGAGATACGTGGTTTCTCCCTCTTCCCCTATGACCCCGATCATGAACAGAAGGAATCAGTCACCCTCCCCTACAGCGAGGTCGAGGGCCTGACACATGGTGGCATGGCGATTGAGCACCAATCGCTCAAGGAGCATTTGCTGGAAAAGGTCAAGACATTCCCGGGTGTGGATATATGGATGGGCGGTCGGGTGACCAGCATCGAAAAGACCGAGGGTGGAGATGACTACTCGACTATCGTCACGTCGGAAGCGGGTTCTACCCGGGTCAATGCCCGTCTCATCATTGGTGCGGATGGCCCAATGTCACAAGTCCGCAAAATGACAGGTATCCCACACGAGACCCATCGCTATTCCGGGATGCTGGGCGTGGAGGTGGATGATACCCATTTGCCAACACCAGGCTATGGCAACATTTTTCTGAATCCACTGGGCATTTCCTACGCCTACAGCGTGAGCAAAGGGCGCGCACGTGTCATGTTCGAGATTCTCCGCGGGGACGACTCGAAGGAATCCATTCGTGAGCATCTGAAATTCTTCCCCAGCCCCTTCCGTGACGACATCGAAGCGGCCATGGCGGAAGACAAGCCGCTGGCCGCTGCCAACTACCGCATCGTTCCTCAAAGCAACGTCAAGGCGAATATTGCGTTGCTGGGCGACGCCAGGGGATGCTGCCACCCACTGACGGCTTCCGGCATCACGACTGCCGTGAAGGATGCCTTGAGCCTCCGCGACGCCCTGGTGGCCTCCAATTTTGATTTCCATGCCGCACTGCGGAAATACGCAATCGCTGCAGGCCGCGTCCAATTGACCCGCCGCACGCTTTCTGAGGAACTCCGCGAAGCGTTTCTTTCGCATACGAACGAAGCAAAACTACTCAACGAGTGCATTTTTTCTTATTGGAACAATAACCCCAAAGGTCGGGCTCATTCGCTGGCCCTGTTATCTACCCTGGACAGCAGCATTCTTTCGATGGGCGCCCAATTCGTTCTGGTCGTCATGCAAGCTTTCAGACTGCTACCCAGCCAGATCAGACAAGGAAAATTGGGCTCCTGGTCGCTCTCCATGCTCAAGCTGGCCTTCAAGAGCCTTAGCATCCCGCAAACAGCGGTCCGGCATTGGTTGAGAGAGCAACACGCCATGGCCAAATAACCCGGCATCAAATGTTGATTGCCGCTTTTTACGGCAAGCGTTAGAGAGCCCCGCGTGTGTCTATCTGCGCGGGGCTTTTTATTGGTTGCATCTACTGAGTGTTCGCGAGTGGCGGCAGCGGTTTGATTCCTGTCCCTCAGAGCTGCTATCCAAACACAGCCAACGCCGGCAGACTCACTTTGTCTCTCCAATCCTGATGGCTTGAGTCGGGCAATATTTGGCGGCGGCTCTGGCTTTATCGATCAATTCTTCCTCTGGAGAAGGGTGCAGTACGGTCAGCTTCCCGACCTCATCGACATGGAACAGCTCAGGGGCCTCACCCATGCAGGTGGCATGGCCTTTACAAAGATCCATGTCTACCTCGATCCTGTAGCGACTGCTTTCTGCCTGAGCTTCAAATCCTAACCCCTCACTCTTTACCATTCCCGGAGAAGGTTGAGCATGCGCCCTGAGTCGATAGCGAATTCTGCATGGGGATGCGGGTTCCACCACCATTTTGGTGTAATCGTCATGGTAGGACTCTGCGGGGCTGACCAGCTCGAATTCATAACGGCGCAACAGAATGCAGAAGATCGCCTTGATCTGGAACAGTGCGAAAGCGTTACCCGAGCATTTGTGGCGTCCTCCACCAAACGCCTGCCAAGCGTAGAGATTCTTGTCTTCGGCCCGCTCGGGTGAATAGCGATCCGGATCAAATCGTTCGGGATCAGCAAACAGGCCAGCAATGCGGTGAGTAATGGCAGGCGCTGCACAGACGAACTTGCCTGCCTTGATTGTGAAGTCTTCGACAGTGAAGTCCTGAAGCACCTTCCGCATCAGTATGATTAGGGGCGGGTGCAGGCGAAGCACCTCCTTGATGACATTTTCCAGCTTGGGAATTTGTCGCAACGACTCAAAGGTCACTGCGCCCTCATCACCGAAAAGCCCATCCAGTTCATCAACGACGGCGGTCATCCATTGCGGGTGGCGCAACAATTCGATCAACACCCAGGCGGTGGTACCTGAACTGGTGTGATGACCCGCGAAGATCGTCGCGATCAACATGCCGGTGATCTCATGTGGCGTCAGCTTGGTGCCATCCTCGTAGGCCGCATCAATCAATGTCTGGAAAACGTTCGGACTATCGGAACTCTGCTCCGCTCGACGCGCCATGATGTCAGTGACCAGTCCTTGCAGCCGCGCTCTTGCTTTGTCGCGCCGCCGAAAAACGGGCAGCGGCAAATTCGGGAAGACATAGGCAATCGGTTTGATGCCCTGCTCGAGATCGTGATAGATCTCGGCAAACTCCTTGTTAAGTTCATGCCGGAACTCCGGGCCCAGCAAACAATGGCTGGACGTGTAAATGGTCAGCTCCTTGGTGAACTGCAGCAGATCGATTTCGCCAGACTCCCCCCAATCCTTGATGAGATTTTCGACTTCCTCTACGATGATGTCCGAGTAGGTCCTCATCGGCTTGTCCCTGAGCGCCGGCATCAACATCTGCAGTTGCTGATTCTTTTTGCGAATCGGTGCATCAAAGACCACGCCATGGCCAAAAATGGGCGTCATGATCTTGTAAGCCGCCCCCTGATCCAGCGTCTCATCCGCCGCCCGGTAAAACGCCTCGCTCGCCTTGTCACCCGTCAGCAACACCATATCCTGGTGAAACATCTTGAACTCAGCCACATCCCCAAATTTCGCCCGAAGACGCATCATGAATTCATGTGGATTCTTACCAAAATCAAGAATGTGCCCAACCAGCGGCCAGGCGCCAGGCAGACGGGGTGGTAATTTGGCGACGTGTTTCGATTGGCTTGATGGGCTTTCCATAAGATTCCGAACAGGGATAAATGAAGAGGCAGACAATCTGCCAAACAGAAAAGGATGATATCGCAAGCGGGTGACTGAAGCAGTCGCCCCCTATCGAACATTCTGCGTGCTGGATTTGACTCGGAAAATACATTCGGCGGTCTGGGAGACCGGAAGTCCTCACAAAATTGAGTCTGTTCCATTGAAAGACCCGCTTCCCTACCCCAACTTGTATCTCGGACGGATAGGAATATACTGTCCCATCAACGCCGGGGGTGACATGGCTTCGACGTGGATCGCAAAACCCAAGGTGCATGCCGAGGTGCAGTTCCCCTCGTAAAACCAGCTGCAACCAAGTTAGTTGCCAACGACGACAACTACGCTCTAGCCGCTTAATCGGCTAGTGTCTGACCAGGGCCTGCTTATGGACGCTGTCTCAGGCATAACCCAAGCATAAGCTCGCGAGGAGGCAAGTCCGGGGCCAAATTGCTAAAACTCACGGAATCGCTGTGTGACTTCCCTGCCAGTCGGGAAGCAGGCAGTTAAAACCAAAGACGCGGATAAGCATGTAGAACCGAAGGCGGAGGATTTGCGGACGCGGGTTCAATTCCCGCCACCTCCACCAAACACACCGCACTTCAGTATCGCTGAAGGTTTAAAAGCCCGGATTTACCGGGCTTTTTTACGCGTTCAGTGTCGCTTCAAGCTGGCTATCACTTTGATGGCAATCGATGAGACAACAGCCAATATAGAGTTGAGGTGGGAGTCATAGGCACCCCGCCACCCACTTCCCGGCTATCTCGCCGCAGTGACCTGAGCAGTCACAGACGCCACATGAGTGCCGTTATTCGATCGCAGGAATTCCAGGTAATTAGGATTTCTGCGCAAGATGTGGGCCGCAGTTTCAATGAGGATATCAACATCCTTGTTCGATAGCTCGAGAGAAGTTGGCAGGCTGTTGAGCATGCTCTTCATGGTTTTCGCCTCAACCGAATCGAAAGAGATCTCCACATTGTGGATTATGACATCATGACCCTTGGCGGCAAATTCGGTCTTCAGATCACCCAACTTTTTCTGGAGATGAAGCTTGGTTTCGTCATTGAATAGGGACATCTGGGTATCCGTCATAGCATCAACGGTTTCACCGACCGAAGGCTTTTCTGCCGAATGATCCATAGTCCGTGAGGGCTTCACCTGAGCATTCACCGTAATGATCAAGACGTCCTTGGGGGCTCGCGCGCCCTCTTTCGTTAGGTATCCACTTCCTTGCGTCTCGATCCTATCCGCCACCGCCCGCAAGCCCAGATTATCGGCGATTCCACCATCCACCAGATGAATATAGGGACGCGCCTTGGGGTCGAGATAGGACTGCATCCGCTCCTTGATTTCCTGCTTTCGCGGGTCATTGTCGCTTTGCGTGTCCATAAACTTCTTCATGCTGGATTGACTGAAATCGCATTTCCCCGCGTGATTTTTCAGCACCACGGTTGGGAAAGCGACCGGAACGGCGGACGAAGCCGTCACCGCCCTTGCGATGGTGAAGTCATTCAGATTTGAGCAAATCAGATCAAACGAAGCCTGGATAAAGGAAAAACGATTTCCACCGGCGAGATCGGTCGCATTGATTTCAATGAAGGGACCCCCCTTCAGATTGATATCGGCAAAAGTCTTGCCCTCAAAAATATGCCGATCGTAGTAATCGACGGCCATTTCGGTGCGATCAAAGCCATCGAACACGCTGTCCCACCAGAAAGCGGGATTGAACAATTGCCGAATGAGCGTCCCCTGGATGCTCTGGCGCAGAAAGACCTTCTCGTAATCATCAAAGGTCTTTTCGCCGAACAGTCCGTAATAGGCCGCCGTGAAGCTGCCTCCGGAAACGGAACTGATGCTGTCCACTTCATCCAGCAAGCGAACGCGCTGGCCTCTGGAGTCCACCTGGGTATCACGCAACTCCTTCAGCAGCCCATACGAGAGCGCTGCGGCGCGTGTCCCGCCGCCGGAGAAGGCCAAAAACACCATGTGGTCGCCCATGTCCCCCTTGCGACTGGTGACGAATCGATACCCCTCTTTGTTATCGATTTTGGCAATCGGCTGATTCTTGGGCTTGTAGATACTGGCACAGCCCTGAATGAGCATCACCAATGTCAGACAAAGCAGCATCCGGAAGGGGAACAAGCAAAATCGAATGGAAAGCATCATCACGGGCAGACGGGAAAAGTGTAAATCGGCAACCATTATCGCCCATCGACATCAGCAGACGAAACGGCGGAACAGCCAGACCAAGCGGGGCTAATCCTTAACTGCAATAATGACCCCACCACACCGCGAAACAGGGACCTGCCATGACCACCAAAGACCCCCATGCATTTATCAAGACGTTGATCGCTGTGGACGGAGCCAACGCCGGCCCCAAATCAAGGCAAAAGCGGTTACCGTTGATTGTGACCCTCTCTCGGGATTACGGCGCCGGCGGCGATGAAATCGCCGCACTGCTGGCGGAGCAACTATCCGTTCCACTCCATAACCGTGAGATTCTTGAACTGGCAGCCCAAAAAGCCGGAGTAGATCCGCTACGATTAGCCGAACTCGACGACTACCGCGCATCAAGTGTCTCCAATTTCATCTTCAGCGCCTTAATGGGGAGCGGCTGCAATCTGGAAACCTACCGCCGGTCGCTGTTCGAAGCCGTCATTGAACTGGCCCAGAATGATGGCATTTTGGTGGGTCGTGGCGCGCATCTGATTCTTTCAGGCAAGCGAACCTTTCGCGTGCGCATCGTTGGCTCCCGGATGATTTGCGCCAAACGGATCGCCGACGAGATGGGCCTGCCGCTCGATGCCGCCGAGCGCAAGGTATACGAGATCAACAACAAACGGCATAAATCCATCGAAAACCTGTTCAAGGACAGCTACGAGCACTGCTCGCTCAATTACGCCAAGAATTTCGACCTCATCATCAACACCGACCGGATCAGCGCCGAGAAGGCCGTGCCGATTATTCTGCTGGGCATTCAGCAGGCAGGATTCACGCTCAACGAGCCCAGCACACGCGCCTGATGGATAAGACGCCTCCCCTCCTCCAAGTCGACATCATCGACGTCGTTCGACTGATCTATTCCGGCCCCTGCCAAAGAATCACCGCCCCTGCCGCCTGGGGTGAAGTCTGCATCCTGCCGCGCCATGCCCCCCTGCTGACGGCACTCCAGCCCGGTGAAATTAGGCTTCAGAATGCCGCCGGCGATGAGCGTTTTTTCTATGTGTCCGGTGGATTCATGGAGGTCAAGGACAGCAACGTCAGCATTCTGGCTGACCAAGCCCTCCGCACCAGCGAGATCGACCAACAACGGGCGGAAGAAGCCCGTGAAGAGGCCGAACAAATCCTGAGGGAAACGCATCTGCTCGAAGACCGTGATGTCGCCAAATTGGAACTGGCCAAGGCCATTGCGCAGCTGCGGGTGCTGGAGCACTACCGGCAGATCAAGGGTTTCAAACAGATATGAAACACGGATTCGAAAGCCACGAAATCCAGCCGCTTGAAAGCCCGGGGTCTTCAATCTGGCCGATGGATGGCAATGAGAGCATTGAGTTTTTTAAAAGTCGTCTCCGCCCTGTGAGTGAAGCCATGTCACCTGGATTACCCCAATCACATCCTCTAACTGTTCGTCGAAGCCTGGCTGTTCAGGAGACACTCTATTGTTTTCAAGACCAACGCCAGCGAGTCTGCAAAGGGCTCCCTTGACATTGAGAATTCGTTCACGAGGGAGCAAGACATCAAAGTCCACCTGCCCACCCATCGTCGGCACCTGACCCTCTGTCAAGGAACCATGGAGGCTTTACGTGATGGCTGGATTGACCCTAGAAAACGGGAAATCAGAGGAGAATTCGGGCGTTCATATCCCTCCGCAGCAACAAGTTTTTTCATTTGAGAAGGCCATTCAACTTAACTTTTCGAAATCAGAGCAGAGGATCAGATCCGTCTTATGCACACCCTAGTCTAAGCCCCTGCATTGGGGTGGGCTTTAGAGAAAAGCCAAGCGTCACTCATGTATCTCAATGACTTAGAGTCACGCTCAATTTGTGTCCGATTTAACCGAACCGAGATGAACCGGGCCTTTCCACACGGGTACACACAGAGTTATCCATAGGTTCTGGGGATAAGTTCCGGAAAGACGTTCGGTCAGGTAATTCGTTGATCCTTGAACCGCCCCGGGAATTGAGGAGGCTGTTTGGTTTAAGTTGAGTGGGCGATCTCGGCCTTTTGGTCGAGTTCCCGCCAATAGTTTGCCTCAGCCTCGGCCGGCGGGATATACCCGATGGGTTCAAG
>JBIIEQ010000131.1:0-4628 GCA_044237765.1 Methylococcaceae bacterium
GAGGAGGCGTTGAGAAAAGTGCTGCGGGTGGGGACGCCTGCGCTGGTGCAGACGAACCGAGCCTTTCACCGGATGCTGCGCGATGGCGTGCCGGTGGAATATCCCCGGCCCGATGGCAGCATCGCGGGCGATCATGTGCGGCTGGTGGATTTCGACGAGGAGTTCGAGGAGATCACCGAAGGCGAAGAGCTGACGAAGAAGGAAAGCCGTGAAGACCGTGCTCGCTCAGGCGGAATTGCTGTCAGCCTGTTGGGCGGACAGCAACACATTGCCGCATGAAATGGACGATGACCTCTAACTATCGTTGAGCCCACTCAAGGAGTGAGCCAGAAGCTTGGCCAGGCTGACAACATTGGTCTCATGCGGAATGCTGTCGCTGCTCCCGATATGGGAGATCGGCGACTCACGCAGGTGTTCGAGGCTGCCGTTGACGAACAGGGCATGCGTGACCAGCACGCGAATTTCCGTGGCGCCGCGAGACTTGGCCTGTTCCGCGGCCGCAATCAAGGTACGGCCGGTGCTGGCCATGTCGTCCAGCAGGATCACGGTCCGGCCCTCAAACGAGACCGCCTCGGGCAGACGGATCGCCACGGAGCGGTCGCCCTGCCGCTGTTTTCGGGCAATGACGTAAGGCAGTCCGGCGGCCTCGGCGATGCCGCGCACCCATTGCTCGGACTCGCTGTCAGGTCCGAGCAACAGGGCATCTCCGGAAAGTGTCTGCGCCCGCAGGTACTCGACAAAAGCCGGCGCAGCACTGTGGGTGATGGCCTGTTTTGCCGGCACCGCCTCGTCAAGCCGACTGATGCGATGCAGATGGGGATCGACGGTAATCACGGTATCAAACAGTTCGGCCAGCCACCCACCTACGACTTGCTGACTGACGATCTCACCCGGATGAAAAGCGACATCCTGCCGCATATAGCAGAGGTAGGGCGCCACCAGCGTCAGACGACGAGCGCCGCGAGCCCTCAGCGTCCGACAAACCATCAGCAACTCGATGAGCTTGTCATTGGGCCGGTCCAGGCTTCGATAGAGCACGACATGGGATGCCATCCGATCCGGCAACGTCAGCTGGCTTTCGCCATCAGGGAAACGATGGACAGCAATCTCTGCATACGCCAGCCCCGCACCCTCGGCTACCCGGCCGGCGACCGACCCTGATTCGGGAAAGCCCAGCAGCAAGGCGTCAGAAGTCGACATAGTAGCGAGGCGCCAACTCGGCTTCGCCAATCGTGTAGCCCGACCCCTTGGCCACAAAGTCACGGGCAAACTCATGGTTGGAGGGAAACTCGGCATATAAGCGGTACAAGGGTTCCCCTTGCTCGACTCGATCTCCCAGCTTGCGGAACAAATCGACCCCGGCCCCGGGTGCAATGGGCGCGCCAGCCAGCCGTGCCAGGCGGGCGAGGAAGAAGTTGTCGATAGCCGTGACAGTTCCTGACGTGCTGGCGCAGACGTCGAAACTGAGCCGACCCAATCCCGGCCGATTCGATTTCTCGCCCTGCGCCTTGATGATGCGGTCCATTTTTTCCAGGGCCCGACCGGATTCAAGAATCTCCCGGGCAATCGCATAGCCCTGCCCTCCCCGGACGTCGGGGTCGAATTCGATAATGCGGCCGGCCAGCCGTAGCGATTTCTCGCGCAAATCCACCGGGGCGGCTGGGTCGTTCTGCAGCACCTGCAGGACGTCGCGCACTTCCAGCACCGGTCCGATGCCCTTGCCGACCGGCTGCCGGCCGTCGGTGATGATGGCTTCCAGATGCAGCCCCATGTGATCGCCGACATATTCGAACAGCTTGCGCAACTGCATGGCCTCGCGCATGTGCCGTACCTTGGCGGTGGGGCCGACGGGAATATCCAGCAACAGATGGGTGGAACCGGCCGCCAGCTTCTTGGAGAGGATGGAGGCCACCATCTGGCCCTGCGAATCGATGCCCAGCGGCCGTTCGACCGAGATGAGCAAATCATCGACCGGGGCCAGTCGCGTGGTCCCGCCCCAGGTCAGACAGCCGCGCTCATGCCGCACCAGTCGGTCCAGCATCTCGGGGGCAATGTCTACGGTCGCCAGCACTTCCATGGTGTCGGCCGTGCCGGCCGGCGAGGTGATGGCGCGACTGGAGGTCTTGGGAATCAGCATGCCGTGTGCGGCGACGATGGGTACGACCAGCATGGAGGTGCGATTGCCGGGAATACCACCGATACAATGCTTGTCGACGACCAGCGGTTCATTCCAGTCGATGCGGGTGCCGGTTTCCAGCATGGCGCGGGTGAGCATGAAGACTTCATCGCGGTCCAGGCCGTTCTGGCCCGTGGCGACCAGGAACGCGGCCATTTCCATCTTCGAATAGCGGCTATGGGCAATATCCAGGGTGATGGCCCGGTAATCCTCCAGATCGAGCCGGTGCCCGCCGATCTTGCGCCGCACCGCGTCCATCGAGGCCGGCGGTTCAGCCTGGGCAACCTGAACGGAACCGTCATCGCCGACACAGAGCTGTCCGAAGGCTTGTTCGGAAAGACCCAGTTCATGCGCGCCGACAATCCGATCATCATCGACCACGTTGAGCACAGCCACGATGCTTTGCTCGCCACAACTCACCCGCACCTTGGCCAGCGCCTGAAATCCTTCCACACGATAAACCGAGCAGTCGCGATGCATATAGGCGACATTCTCGTGATAGGTATCGATCGCCACCCGTCTTAACTTCAGACGGGTACTCGTTTCGACATTTTGCGGCAGGTGTTCGGCCGCGGGCTGGGCGCTCTGGTCGGCTTGCGTCATCTCTGTCTGCATCGTCATCGACTGATTCGCATGTTGGGTGATTGGCGTCGTGGCTTACAATACTGCGCTTCCGACAGGCCGTCGAACCGGGCGCGCTGTCACTCCACAGCCATTCCGTGTTGATGACCCGAAGCCTGCTTACTCCCCTGCTGTCGATCCTGGCCTTGCTGGCACTGTGGCAAGCGGCGGCGGTAACGGCAAATTCCGTTTTGCTACCTGGGCCATCTGCCGTCTTTAAGGTGCTGGGTAGTGAGATCCTGTCCGGTCGCCTGCCTCATCATCTGGGCATCACGCTGGCTCGACTCGCCATCAGCTTTATAGTTGCGCTCGTTCTGGGCACGGCCATCGGCATTGCGCTTGGCAGGCAACCTAATGTGGACCGGTTTTTTGACAGCTGGCTGGTGATTGCGCTGAATATTCCGGCTTTGGTCACCATCATCCTTTGCTATGTCTGGTTTGGGCTGGTGGAGGCTGCTGCGATTACCGCCGTGGTCATCAACAAATTACCCAACGTGATTGTGACCCTGCGCGAGGGCACCCGGCACCTGAACCGCGACCTGCTGGAAATGGCCGAAGTCTATGGGTTCGGCCGAATCAAGACGCTGCGTCATGTCATCTGGCCTCAGCTGTTTCCCTTCGTGCTCACCGCCGCCCGCACCGGCTTGGCGCTGATCTGGAAAATCATTCTGGTGGTGGAATTGCTTGGGCGCAGCGACGGCATGGGGTATCAACTCCACCTGTTTTTTCAGATGTTCGACGTGACCGGCATTCTCGCCTACTCCATTGCCTTTATTCTGGTGGTGCAACTGATTGAATGGGCGCTGTTGCGACCACTCGATCGCCAGGCACAACGGTGGCGCCGATGACCCATCTGGATATCGACATCCATCGCAAGGAATATCAATCGGGGGACCGGTCCGATTCGCCGTCCAATGCCGTCATCGAAAACCTGAAACTCAGCGTAACCTCGGGAGAGTTTGTCGGTCTGGTCGGCGCTTCGGGTTGCGGCAAAACCACGCTGTTGAATCTGGTAGCGGGACTGGACCCCGACTATACGGGGACCATCCGCTGCGGGGTAAAACCACGCCTCGGCTATGTCTTCCAGAATCCCCGCCTGCTGCCTTGGCGCACGGTGCGGGAAAACATCGAACTGGCCCTGCCGCCGGACCATGATTCCGGCTATGTGGACCACCTTTTCGAGGTCGTGGGTCTCAAAGACGCTCAGACTCTTTATCCGGAGCGGCTTTCAGTTGGAATGAGTCGTAGGGCGGCACTGGTGCGGGCATTCGCCGTCAGTCCCGACCTGCTCTTGATGGACGAACCCCTGGTTTCGCTGGACCCACCGACGGCGCGACGCATCCGCGAACTGATCATTCGACTGTGGAGGGAGCGGCCGCATACCGTTCTGTTCGTCACACACGACCTGTCTGAGGCAGTTGAATTGGCCAATCGGCTTGTGTTCCTGTCGAGTTCGCCGGCGAGGGTGCTGGCCGACATCCCGATCGAAACACCGCGAGAACAACGGAATGCCGGGCATCTGGAAGATTTCAGGCAGCGGCTACGCGATTCCTATCCGGAGTTACTGACGCTGCTGTAAGGGAAGCCCGGGGGCTTATGGTGTATTGCTGGGTTTAAGCTGACGGGACTGCCTGACCTGAAACTGCCGAGAGACGCACCCGGCTTCCCCCACACGGGAGAGGCCGGGCGGTGAAGTAAATCACTTCTTGGCGACAGGTGCCGTCGGTCCAGCCGCTGGTGCCGCCGCGGTCGGGGCATCGGCTAACCAGTAGTGGCTGACCGGCCCCTGATTTTTCTGAATCTGACTGGCCAATTCACAGAACTGGACATC
>JBIIEQ010000074.1:0-15568 GCA_044237765.1 Methylococcaceae bacterium
TTCATCTCGATGCGGGCAAAAATGTCAATTTAGGGGCCAACAGCCTGATTCGCACCGGGACCGGCAATATTGATATCACCGCGGGTGAAGATCTTGTCCTGACTAATGCAAGCTCCGCGATCTATACCGCGGGTCGTGCGGATGCCAATCGTTATGGCAGCTTCAATAACGGTTTCGTCGCCAATAACTTCTTCGGTGAATACCCCGTCGATGGCGGCGACATCAACGTCTCGGCAGGCCGGGATGTGATTGGGGCACGGACGGGTCAATTGTTTGATGGCTGGATGTCGCGAACAGGTAACTGGACACAAAACGCCGATCACACCGGTGAGACACCCACTGCCTGGGCTATAACAATTGGTGGCCTTGAAGGGTCGACCCGGCCGTTTGGAAGTTTCAACCAGAATATCGGCGCACTGGGTGGTGGAAATATAGTAGTCAATGCCGGCCGTGATGTGACCGATTTGTCGGCCATTATCGCAACGACAGGTAAGCAGGTGGGTGAGTTGAAGAGCCCCAGCGACCGCACAAACAACAACTTCAATACCAACGTGGTGCAGGTTCTCGGCGGTGGTGATTTGCAGGTCAATGCCGGCGGCGATGTGCTCGGCGGCACGTTCTACACTGGCCGCGGCACTGCCAATATTCATGCTGCCGGATCCATCAAGGCTTCCGAGACCGGTGACAATCTCGGTCCTGTGTTGGCGTTGGGTGACTCACAATTCAACCTGCGCGCGGGTGATGACATTGAGTTGGCGGCAGCCATCAACCCAACGGTGATCAACGATGCGCGTAGCCGAAACTACTTCTTCACTTATACGGGTGATAGTCGCGTTTCCTTACAGGCATTGGCCGGCAATGTGACCTTGGCCAACCAGACGGTGGAGTTGATTGATTCTCTTAACTCCATGAGACCATTTAATAACCAATTACGCTTCCCCGGCGTTTCACAGGAAGCCTTGTCGGTTTATCCCGCAGGCTTCCAAGCCGTGGCTCTGCAGGGCGATGTGATTTTTGGCAATTCCTTCGTCACGTATCCTGGCGCCAGAAGTGAATTCACAGTACTGGCGGGTGGAAACATCACAACTCGACAGACCGGGAACAATGTCAACGTCACCCTTTCGGATGCAGACGCTAGCTTACTACCAGGCATTTCAAACCCGGCAAGCAGCTGGGAAGATGCAAATCAGCGCCTGCAACCCTTCGGCAATTCAAACCTGATTCATGCCAAAACGCCGGTTCATAAAGGTGATCCCGAACCGGCGCTGATTTATGCCCAAGGAGATATTCGCTCGAACGATGCCTTGCTGTTCTCACTGTCCAAGGCCGCCAATGTGGAGGCGGGCCGGGACATAAGGGACGTCAGCTTCCAGTTGCAGCATACGGATTACGCTCTGACCAGCATCACGGCGGGTCGCGATATCCAGTTCACCACACCTCGCAATCAGCAAGGAAATCTGGTGAATCTCACGCGTGAAATTCGCGTGGCAGGCCCCGGGGAAGTTTGGCTGACCGCAGGACGGACTATAGACCTTGGGGCATCCGCAGGGGCCTATACGATTGGCAATACCAACAATAGCGCGCTCGCGGAACGCGGTGCCTCGATATCGGTGCAGGCCGGTGTCGCCAACGGTGCTGACTGGGCGGGATTTGCCCAGAAATATAAGCCGACGTCTGGCCCTTATGCTGATCTCTTGAGGGTTTACATGAATGAACGGACGGGCAAAAACCTGTCCGCGGCGGCCGCGGCCTCTGCCTATAACGAACTCCCGGAGGAGCAGCGAAATGAATTTCTGCTTAAGGTGCTTTTCCAGGAAATCCAGATTGCCGCCACGCTTGCAGCCAAAAGCGGCAATACCTCGGATTACAGCCGGGGTTATGCCGCTATAGAAGCGCTCTATCCCGGGGCCGGCAAAAGTAACGCCTACAAAGGTGACCTCAAGCTATTCTTCAGCCGGATACATACCGTGGATGGAGGTGACATCAATATGATGGTGCCAGGCGGATTGGTTAATGCGGGTTTGGCGGTTGCTTTTGCGGGCGCAAAACCGGCCAGCGAGCTGGGTATCGTCACCCAACGTGAAGGCAGCATAAATGGCCTTGTCGATGGTAACTTCCTGGTTAACCAGTCGCGCGTATTCGCCCTGGATGGCGGCAACATCACGCTCTGGTCGTCCAATGGCAATATCGATGCCGGCCGCGGCTCGAAATCGGCCATCGCGGTCCCGCCACCCATCATCAGTTTTGATGAACAGGGGAATCTGAAAGTTGAAGTACCCCCGGCGGTATCAGGCAGTGGTATTCGTACGGCAGCCAGTACCGTTGTCCGACCGGGCGATGTTACGTTGGCCGCACCACGAGGCGTCGTGGATGCGGGTGAAGCCGGTATTGGTGGCTCCAACATTACCATCGCGGCCACCGCTGTTCTGGGGGCCAGCAATATTGATGTAGGTGGCAGTTCTACGGGTGTACCCAGTACCAGTGTCTCGGTTCCGGTGGCTTCTCCAGGCGCCGCATCCGCGGCTGCCTCGGCTTCCAATCAAGCTACCCAGACGGCCGAGTCAGCTGTCAACAATGACACCAATCAGGCCATGGAAAAGAACGCGCTGGCGGAGAACGCATCCAGCTTTACCCCATTGCAAGTGGATATCCTTGGTTTTGGTGAGTGTGCTGCCGTGGATATCAAAGAAGGCAAGCCGGGCTGCGTATGAGGATGAAGGTGGGTTAGCATCCCTTTCAGCAGGGACGCATCCGGTTGACTGCATGAGGCTTATCACCGATTTGCACGGCTTGATATGGGTGATACATCTTTTGCTGGCCTTTGGGGGCATGCCCGCATCAGTCTCGAACCGGTGGCGAGCTGGGGCCACCCGGTTCATAAGCCTTGGATTGAGCCCCGGGAGACCAAACCGTGGTGGGTTTGCTGGCAAGAGGGAGAGGGCTTGTCATCGAACTGGGAACGCCTGGCTCGAATAGTTTCGAGCTGGACGTGGCGGCGCTTGCTGCGAAATCCCGATTCAATCACCGGCCCGAATGCAGCACCTCAGGTAAGCCATTAGAACAGGCAATCGGCCTTCAGCCGAGGCTAACGCGAAAAAGTCGGCTTTGATTTTTGACGACGCGGAACTACCTAGCCTTATCAGTTGGCTCTGATCTGCGAGGAGAGACGCGATGTTGAGAGTCTTTAGGTAAGCCTGCCACCGGCATTACCAGGTGGGCGGTGTGAGAGCGATCAGCGTTTTATTGGTCAGGCCGAGTCGTCGGTCGTCATCGGTTCCAATTTGGGAATATCGTCGTCGCTCAACAGGTCATTGTTCGGTTTGAAAAAACCGGATATCCAAAGACCGGCTTCGAAAAGCAACCACATGGGTATTGAAAGTAAGGTCTGCGAGACGACATCCGGGGGTGTCAGCAGTGCACCGATGATGAAGGCGCCCACAATTACGTAAGGACGATTAGCTGTTAGTTCTTCACGCGTCACGACGCCACTCCAGACCAGAAGAATAGTGGCAATCGGCACCTCGAAAACAACCCCAAACGCCAGGAAAATAGTCAGGATAAAATCCAGGTAATGCGAGATATCCGTCATCATCGTGACGCCGGTAGGGGTCGTTGACGTCAGAAAGCCGAACATCAGGGGAAAAACCACCCAATACGCGAACGCGATGCCGGCATAAAACAATAGCGTGCTTGCAATCAGTAACGGAAGGACCAGACGCTTTTCTCGCCGATAAAGCCCCGGGGCAACAAACGCCCAAACCTGGAACAAAATCCACGGGACCGCCACTACGATCGCCAATACCAGACTCAGCTTGAATGGAATGAAAAACGGCGACGCCACATCAATTGCAATCATTTGCGTGCCTGCGGGCATATGCCTGAGCAAAGGAGTGGCTACCCAGCCGTAAATGTCGTTGGCGTAATAGCCCAGTGGCAAAAAGACAATCACTACCCCAAGCAATGACTTGAGAATACGGTTCCGCAGTTCGACCAGATGCGTGATGAACGGTTGCTCAACTGTCTCATCTTGATTGAAGGGGAGTTCCTCAGACATTTCCGTGCACTCGCGATGATGCGGGCCCCAGGGCCCTGATTTGTTCAGTGGGCGTCGCGCACAAAAGGACGCCCGCGATCCGTAACTTTAATCCTGCTTTTGCTCGCCCTGAGTCTCTTCATCCTTCTCCGTCATCGCCGCTCGAAAGCCACGGATGGCGCCACCCAGATCTCCGCCCAGATTTTTGAGCCGTTTGGTCCCAAATACCAGCAGCAGAATCGCGAAAATGATGATCAGCTCCCAAATACCAATGCCCATGATGTCCTCACTGAAAGTTAATTGCCGTTTGCCGGACCCTAAAACCGTGCTTTGATTGAACCATAGACTGGATTGAGTGCCAGTTTAAGAGCATGAGCAAAGCCATTTTTAGTCGGGTCAGAGTGTAGCTGTTCAGTCCTACCCCTGAAACAGCATAACCCGGAAATATGACAATTGATCGTATGTCGCTGGATTCACACAATCTTCACCCTTTCGTCACGCATCATTCACGGTCTGGACATCTCGATTGATTAAGGTGACTGGCAAGGCGGTGAAGAAACCTCATGACCGCCTTGATTCCATGTCTTGATAACTACCACGGAGATGAATCATGGCTGATCATGATATCGATAGCGTATGCAACCCGTCTGGCAACGAGCATTTTGCCGATGTGGTTGAAGTCAACGAACAACGCCGCAACGTATTGAAGGGATGCTCAGCATTGGCTGTGGCCTCTTTCCTGGGTATGCCAGCATTAAGCTGGACCTCCAGATCCGAGGCTTCCAGCTTGCCCACTATAGGATTTGGAGGAATACCTACTTCCCTAGCTGATGTGGTTAAAGTCCCAGCGAACTATGTCGTACAAGTCTTGTATGCTTGGGGTGACCCTGTGTCCAACGGACCAGCCTTCAGGCCGGACGCCAGCAATAGTGCGGCAGATCAGGAGCTGCAGGCCGGCATGCATCACGACGGCATGCACTTCTTTCCACTCCCTTTTCCGATGCCTTTTCGGGGAGCAAATTCGAACCGCGGCATCCTGGTGATGAACCACGAATACACGGATGATGGCCTGCTGCATGTCGGCGGGATGGAACCGTGGACCGCCGAGAAAGTTCGCAAAAGCCAGGCGGCACATGGCGTCTCCATGGTAGAAGTCAAGCTCAATGGTTCCACCTGGGACGTAGTGCGGCCCTCCCGCTTCGCGCGGCGCCTCACCGCTTATACACCTACTCGGGTCAGTGGCCCGGCCGCCCGTCATCCGCTCATGCAGACTGCAGCCGACACCAGCGGCCGAACCGTGCTGGGCACTTTGAACAACTGTGCTCATGGTTATACACCGTGGGGTACTTATCTGACCTGCGAGGAGAACTTTAATGGTTACTTCTCCCTGGAGAACGGTACGCCGACCAGTCATCAGAATCGCTATGGCATCAACAAGGGTGGCTTTGGCTATCGCTGGCATGAACATGACGAACGTTTCCGTGCCGATTTGCACCCGAATGAGCCTAACCGCTTTGGTTGGGTGGTGGAAGTCGATCCCTACGATAACCGCAGTGTGCCAAAGAAGCGGACCGCCTTGGGCCGATTCAAACATGAGGGCGCTACAGCAACCTTGGCCAAGAACAATCGCGTTGTGGTCTACATGGGCGATGACGAGCGCAATGAATACATTTACAAGTTTGTATCTGACGGGAAGTTCAATCAATCAAATCGCAGGGTTAATGCTGATCTCTTGGATAGAGGGACGCTTTATGTCGCAAGATTTAACCCAGGCAATACGGCCGGTGACATGGCCGGTGTTGGTGAATGGATTCCCCTGAAACATGGCTTTAACGGGTTGACCCCGGAAAACGGTTTCGCAGACCAAGCTGAGGTATTGATCAAGACCCGTCAGGCCGCAGACCGTGTAGGCGCCACCATGATGGATCGGCCTGAATGGATCGCCGTGGATGAAAAGACAAAGGATGTATTTGTCACCTGCACTAACAACAATCGCCGGGGCTCAACGCCGGAGTCCAGCAACAAGCTCGATGGCACCACCACCGCTGGTTCGGCACGACCCCCAGTAGATGAGTCAAACCCTCGGAAAGACAACCGGTTTGGTCATATCATTCGCTGGCGCGAAAGTAACAGTGACCCGGCATCACGCACCTTTACCTGGGATGTCTTCGTCCTTTGTGGCGATCCCACCCAGACCAAACCCGAATATAAAGGCAACATCAAAGGCGATGCGTTTGGGAGCCCCGACGGGCTCTGGATCGATCCTCAACGTCGCATGTGGATTCAGACCGATATCTCTACCAGCGTCTTGGGAACGAACGAGTATGCCAACATCGGCAACAATCAGATGCTATGCGCCGACCTTGAGACTCGCGAGATTCGCCGTTTCCTGACGGGTGTAGCGGGTTGTGAGGTGACCGGCGTCATCACTACGCCGGATGGTGCATCGATGTTCGTCAACCTCCAGCATCCGGGCGAACCGGCCAGCGAGAAGAACGATCCGGCTAATCCCGAGAAGATCAGTTCCTGGCCCTTCTCCCAGGGCTACGGTCCCAAAGGCCGTCCCCGATCAGCAACTATCGTCATCCGCAAGAAAGACGGTGGCGTGGTAGGCACCTGATTCAAAACTGTAAGTACTCTCTACATTGGCGCGCGGGGCTTCGGCCCCGCGATGCTCTGCCTGACAGTAATCAATCAACCTGATTTCCCTTCATCTCTGGGTGCAGGTTAATTGGCACACCTGTCGCCAAACCCAAGGGCAGCCCACTGTCATGGAATTGTCTCTTAATTGTCATCTTTGAGTCATTAAGCAGTAACAAGCCCAAATCATAATTCGCGCAGTTTTCACGCAACCGCCTTGGGATTATGAAAAACCTGATTGCCTGCTTGCTGCTCCTAGCGGCTTCCCTGCCTACCAGCAGCTTAGCCTGGTGGAACGATGACTGGAACTCAAGGAAGGAGATCACCGTCGATACCGGCATGACGGGCGCCGATCTGAAGGAGTCATTGACTGACTTTCCGGTGCTGGTCCGGCTCCATACCGGCAACTTCAACTATTTCAGTGAATTGGCCGAGGGCGGAAAAGATATCCGCTTCATGAAGGATGACAAGACACCGCTCAAGTTTCAGGTCGAAAAATTCGATACCATCAACGAGGTAGCCCTGCTGTGGGTGAAACTCCCGCAACTTCAACCTGGTGCGACCGCGGACAAATTCAGCCTGTATTACGGTAACGAAGATGCGCCTCCCCCCGAGAGTGGTCAGGGTGTTTTCGATGCCAGCATGGCGCTGGTGTACCACTTCGATGAAAAGGATCCTGTTCCCCAGGATGCCACCGCCAACAATAATCATGCGGCCTCCGCAAACACGACCCCCGATCCCGCTGGCTGGATCGGAACAGCTGCCCGGTTCGATGGCAAAAGCGTCATAACGGTCAATGCCGCTCCTTCGCTTGCACTGCAAGCCGCCAATGGTCTGACCTTCAACGCCTGGATCAAAACGGAACAGCCGGTTGCGGAAACACATGTATTCAAGGCCGCGGATGCACAATCCTCCCTGGAATTAGTGATGACGCCCAGTGGTTTAGTCGCGCGCTACACGGCGGCCGGCAAGAAGACCGAAACTCCTCCAGCGGCAATTCAGGTGACAGATCAGTGGCACCATGCCGGATTGGTACTGCGCGCCAACAAGCTCGAATTGTTTGTCGATGGCAACAACGTGTCCGAGGTGCCCGTTGCGGTGATAGCAATGAACCCCGCTATTACCCTGGGTGGCAATGGTACTGGCAGCTTTTTCAAAGGGGTGATCGATGAGGTGCAGATCTCCACTCTGGCACGGCCGGTTGATTGGTTGAAGCTGTCCGCTCGGAGCCAGAGCCCGGATTTCACCGTGGTCAGCCTGGGAGGCGATGAAGCCAAGGAGTCCGGCAGCGACAGTTCTTTTGGCGTCATCATCGCAAACGTGACAATCGATGGATGGGTCGTGATCGGCCTCACCGGCATCATGTTCGTCATGGCCATGGTGGTCATGACCATCAAGATCATCGTCCTGCGTCGGGTACGAAAAGATAACCTGGCCTTCCTTGCTGCCTACGAAGCCCTCTCAGCCGACAGTGATATCGCCTCGCTGGATCACGAGGAAACTGAGGAGGAAAAGGCGGTTGCCGACTCGGAGCTCCTGACCGCCATCGCAGGGGACCATACGCATTATCAAAGTTCACCGCTCTATCACCTGTACCACACGGGTATCCGCGAGATGAACAAGCGCATTGGTGCCACCAATCGCCCCCTCTCGTCCGAGGCGATGCAAGTCATCCAGACGGCACTGGATGCGATTCTGGTTCGGGAGACCCAGCGCTTGAACAGCAAAATGGTGCTCCTGTCGATATCCATCGCCGGTGGCCCGTACCTGGGCCTCTTGGGAACCGTCGTCGGCGTCATGATCACGTTTGCCGTGATTGCAGCCAGCGGCGATGTCAACATCAATGCGATTGCCCCCGGTATTGCGGCCGCGCTGCTGGCAACCGTCGCGGGTTTGGCGGTGGCTATTCCTGCCCTGTTTGCCTACAACTACCTGACCGTCCAGATCAAGGATGTCATCGCCGACATGCGGGTCTTCAGCGACGAATTTCTGGCCATGCTCGCCGAGAAATCGGCTGACCGCTTCAGGGTGGACTGAGCCATGAAAGTCGATTCCGAAGAGAAGATTTATGACGACATCAACGTCACCCCGATGCTAGATGTCGCTTATGTACTCCTGCTGATTTTCATCATCATGACCACAGCAACGGTACAGGGCATCACGGTGAATCTGCCCAAAGCCAGTAGCAGCCCGAGTTTGGCTAAACCCAAAACCAAGGCGGTTTCGATTGCCCAGGATGGAACGCTTTATCTGGATACCTATCCAGTCACGCTACAGGAGCTGGAAACACGTCTGGCGCAGCTAAAGGCAGCCACACCGGATTTACCGGTGGTTATCAAGGCGGATTCTTCCATTCAATACCAGAAAGTCATCGAAGTTCTGGATATCGTCACACGACTGGAAATCAGTCAGCTGGGTCTAGTCACCCAAAAGTTGGTCAAGTAATGACACGACCAATGTCTATGTTTGATTATGTCAATTATTTGGCATCCCTTATCGCGCCTAAAAGTATTGGGCTATGCGTCGGAACGTCATTGTCTGATCAGGGTATTGTCAGCCTATGAAATACAAACCCTGGCTTAAACACCTCCCCTGGATCGCTGGCGGTCTGCTGATATTAATTGTCGCGATCCTTGCCTATGTATTTCGGGATTTTTTCGAGAAACCCTCGGAATCAAAAAAACAAGTGCAACAGATTTCGGTGGTGCGTCCGCCGCCACCTCCACCGCCACCTCCACCCAAACCGGAAATCAAGCCACCCGAGGTCAAGGAAGAAGTTAAAACGGAAGAGCCTGAACCGGAGCCAGAGCCTGAACCGGAACCGGAAGCGGCACCCGATGCAGAACCTCCCGGTGATCAATTGGGTGTGGATTCTGATGGCAGTGCCGGTGGGGATGGATTTGGTTTGGTTGGCAAAAAAGGCGGCTCGGGCCTGATTGGAGGCGGCGGGGGTGGCGGAAACGCCATCATTTGGTATGGCCAGCATGTAGCCAAGGAGTTGACCAGCGAACTCAGTTCGGCTCTGAAAGACCGAGCTCGCCAAAGCAAGTATTCGGCGGTCGTGCTGGTGTGGATCAGTCCCGACGGAAATATCAGCAAGGTGGAATTGGCCAATTCCAGCGGCACGCCGGAAATCGATGAGGCCTTGCGGGCTGCCATCAGCCAGATACACGGGCGGTTAAAACCTCCACCTGAGCGGATGCCTCAACCACTGAAGGTTCGAATCCGGTCATGACAAGCCGGATGATGAAGGCTAACCCGTGGAAGATTAGATGACTGCGCAAATGCTAGAGCACACCATGAAAAAAAATCCCATTATCCGGAAAGATACTCTGCCAAGCCGCAGATTCGCGCTTGGTTTGTCGGTCTCATTAGCCCTGGGGGTTAGCACAGACGTCATGGCGAACGCAGAGAAAGAAGAGTTGCTTAAGTTGCGCAACACGACCATTAACCTTATAGATATGCTGGTTGAACAGGGTGTACTGGATAAGGACAAGGCAGCCAGCATGGTGAAACGGGCCGAGAAAAAAGCAGCGGTCGAGGCCAAGGAAGAAGCCGGAGAGGATGATTCACGTCACTCGGGCATCGCCGGGGGTGCCGCAGCGGGCGCTGTAACGGGAGGGAGCCCATCGGACAGTCGCGTCACGCTGAAAAACAATGGTGGCGGGCAGCCCAGCAAGGGGCCTGTGCGCGTAACTTACGTCCCAGATTTCGTCAAGGATGAGATTCGTGCTGATGTCCGCAAACAATTGAAAGATGAAGTCGTGAAAGAGGTCAAGGCCGAAGCAAAAGATGAAAAATGGGGTATTCCAGCCGCGTTACCCGATTGGGTAAGCAAGATTAAGCCTTTTGGGGACGTGCGCCTGCGTTTCGAAGATCAGTTTTTTGGCTCGAACAATATCCCCAACAGTTACTATAACTGGCCGCTCATCAACAAGATGGGAGGCCTGGACAACACGCCCAATCCCTATATCAATACCACCCAAAATCGCGATCGCTGGCGTGCCCGTGTACGGTTTGGCTTCGAGAGCGAATTGGTTGAGGGCGCCAAAGTGAACGTACGGATGTCGACCAGCAATATGAACAGCCCCATCACCACCAATCAAACCTTTACTGACATGAGTTCAGGCTGGATGGTGCAGCTGGATCGGGCTTTCCTCCAATATGATTATCTGGATGACGAAGGGCATGATTGGTTCAGCCTCTGGGGGGGGCGCACTCCCAATCCGTGGTTCAGCACAGATAACCTGTTCGATCAGGATCTTAATTTTGACGGATTTTCAGGCACCTTCCGCTTTCCGTTCAGTGATCTGAATGACCCTGAGTTGCGAGGATATAATGCCCCGAATACTGCGGGAAGACTGTGGTTCCAGCAGCTGAACCAAGGCTTCACCAAGCCGAATGAAGTTTACCTTACCGGTGGTTTCTTCCCCTTGCAGGAAACACCTTTCGAAGCTTCGTCAAAGTGGATGGCTGCCGGTCAGTTGGGCTTCGACTGGCTTTTTTACTCGAATTCACGGTTTAAAACCGGCCTTGCTTACTACAGTTACCAGAACACGCAAGCGCAACGGAATCCTCCCGGCAGCACCATCAACGACTGGACCGCCCCACAGTTCTTCACCCAAGGCAACAGTCTGGCCGAGATCAGCAACGATCTTGAGCCGCAAAATGCCCCAAGATTGGTCGGCCTGGCTTCGAAGTTTGACGTTCTGGATGTCATTGCCCAATACGACTTCACCGGGTTTGCCCCCAACCACATACTTCTGACCGGTAACTACAGCAATAACCTGGGCTTCGATCAGGATCAAATCTACCGAAATCTGGGTGTTGACATAGCGCCGCAAACCACGGCCTACCAGATTCGCCTGGACGTCGGTCGTCCGGACATGTTGGGTTTTGGTGACTGGAACGCGTGGGCCGCCTACAAATATATGGAGCGTGACTCCACCATGGATGCCTGGGCGGATTCTAACTTCCACTTGTCCGGTACTAACGCCAAGGGATACATCCTTGGTGTGAATTATGGGCTGGCCAATAACATCTGGGGCAATGTGCGTTGGCTGTCCAGCTCTGTCATAACCGGTCCAACATACGATGTCGATGTGTTGATGGCTGATATCAATGCCAGATTTTGATGCTAGCTTGTTTTGCAGCTGACATGAAACATTCACCTATGCCTCAAGTCTCGCTAATAGCCGGCATACTTATTTCGATTGGGATATCGTTTCTGATGGCCGGAGAAACCTTAGCCGCACCGAAAGGTGATGGTGATAGCGACATCGTCAAAACGCTGAACAAAGCACAGGGCATGTTGCGTCAGTTAAGTCAGGAAAAAACGGCTTTGGAATCCAAGGTGGCCGAAATGCAAAAAAGCCTGGACGACACAACCGCCCAGCTCGCCGCCAAATCAGCTGAAAATCAAAAACTTCAGACGGATTTTAAACAGCAATCGGCCAGCTTGCTGGTTCAACAAAAACACAATCAGATTCTCACCAAAAACAACGAGATTCTGAAAGGCAATGCCGATAAGCTCAAGGAGCAATTGACTCAAGGCCAAGAACTGTTAGTGCAGGCAAGGAATCAAGGTGCGCAGCTGTCAGGTGAGTTGCGTACGAGCCTGAGCGACAACGAATTACTGGTCAACGCTGTCAAAGAGCGTACAGAATGGATCCAGAAGACGACCGATAAAAATAACCAATTGGTCCGCTCATACAGAGAGGTACTGGAAAACTTCCGCAATCGTAGTTTTCTTGACACCCTGGCGGAGGCAGAGCCAATTACCGGAATCGCCTCGGTCGCAAAGGAAAACAAAATCGAAGAATACCGCTACAAGCTCAACGCCCTGAAAATAACTCCATGGCAAGATGGAGTCGGCGCCGGCTCGCCTCCGCCTCCGCCTCCAGAGAGCCGATAACACGCTAGCCAATCACTGTCGCGAGAGAATTCACAATCTTTCCAGCGTCAGTTCGGAGCGGATCCATTGATCGGGTGAGGCTTCTATCTTCGCATCGCGCAGAAAAAGCCGTTCGTCGGTAATGCCCTGTTCCTCGATCAAAAATCCACGAATGGTCTCGGCACGAGACTGCGCGAGCGCCCTGAGGTGGATCTCGTCGATAGGCCATTTGTCCAGCACCTTTCTCCGGGCATTTTCAAACAGACGGCCGGTCAACAGCTTCTGGTCTTCCTTATCCATCGTGCGAAGTTCTGGGGAGGCGGGAAACTTTTCGCGGTAATAGGCGGTAAATAACCGCCGGTAATCCTCATCGGTCAGATCCGGCACTGGAGCACCCCGGAGCCGCACGCCCTGGGCGCGCAACTCAACCCGACGCGCATTCTTGAGCTCTTCCAGCAAGGCCTTGCCGGCCAGCGCAAACCGATCCTGGCGGGGGTCGGCGGTGCCGCGTATGTCCAGCGTTGAGCCCAGTGTCGACTGCAGGTTGTCCGCGATCGTTTTAAGGGCATTGACCGAGGACTCCACCATCTTAGCTTCCCCGGCGGGGAAAGACAGGGTGAAATGCTGGGCCTCGCCGCCATTGACCACTTCATTGACCAGACTCGCGGGTGTGTAAAAGAGTTTGGCGATCAGGCTGGTGAAGGCATCCCGGTAAAGCGTCCACAGGTTGAATTGCGGGTTGGTCAGGTCGCCATAAATAGGCAGATCGATATCGATCTTGCCTTCGCCGTTCTTGAGGATGTACAGCGCGAAATCAACCAACCAGGACGTGTTGTCATCGACACGATCCCCCAGGGTCAGCTTGTCGAGCACGGCCTGGTTCGTCATTTCCATCAGGCCGTCGCGCATCTGGTAGTTGAACGTCATGTCCAGCTTGCCCTTTTCGATCCGATATCCGCCAAACTTGCCGGAATAGGCCGAAAAGGTGGTCAGGTTGATGCCCTTGAATTGGGCGGTGACATTGGTGTGGTCGCGGTAGTCGGTGGGGTCCAGCTCACCAAAGACATTGAGCGGGGCATTGCCGTTGAATTTCCCGCTCAGCGAGAGCGTCGCTCTCGCCCCTGCCCGGGAAGTCAGACCACTCACGGTGCCATCGAAATGGGTGATCTCACCCGAAAAGCCAGGCTTCATGCTGCGATCGGAAAAATCGACCGTGCCATTCTTGATGCGCAACAAACCGACGGCGGCCGAGGGTAATTTGTTAACCGGTGTTTTTTCGACTTGCAGAGCCTCAAGCTCACGCGGAATGTCCGCCTGGTTGGGTGGCTCCAGCGCCGCCAGCAGATTGAGCTGGCGTTTTTCGTCCAGCGCGACTCGGGCAAACGCGTTTTCTGCGGTGATCACTCGAGCGACGAAACGCTGAGGCTTGTTGCTGATGGCCAGGCCATCGACCTTAATCAAATCCCACTTCATCACGGGTTGGCGCGTGACCCGATCAATCGAGTCAAACTCCAGCACCTCGGCGCCGCCGGCATAGTCGATGGTCAGATCGGGTGCCTCGCGGGCGATGACATCGCCCCAAAGGCTGAGGTTACCCCGCTGCAGATCAATGTTGGTCAGGGGTTTCCAGTAAGGCTCGATGGTGCGCATGCGCAGCTTGTCGAGACCAAAACGAAAGCTGAGCAACAGCGGTTTGAGCTGCAAACGGCCTTCCGCCTCGAAACGGGCACTATTGCCCACCTGGGTTCGTACGCGAAACTCCATGGCGTTATCTCGATCCGTGGTCAGATCATCGGCCTTCAGGGTCAGACCGTTGAAACGGAACCGGGCGGGGGGCTGCATTTTTTCGTCATAGAAATTAATCGAATAGTCCTCGAGCTGCAGAGCCTCGATGCCAAGGAGCAACGGACTCTCGGATTTGGCGGTGCCAGACCCGCCGGCAACAGGCGGCAGCCCCCGGACTTCCAGGCTCCCGTTTTTACGCCGGATGATGTCCATCTCGGTCTTGCCGGAACTGATCAGGTGGGCGGCCAGGAAGCGATGCTCCAGGTCACCTTTGGCATTCTCCAGTCGTAAGGTGCCGATTCGCGCACGGCGTGGATAGGTCTGTGCAGCGACATCCTGCTGACCGGCGACAGGATGGGCACTCGGGTCGGACGGGATGGGCGGATTCGCGGGCAAGGTGGGGATGGCCACCGCTTCGTTTTCAATGAAACCCTGAGCCACGGCATCCGTGAGTTCGGCCAACTTAACCTGAAAACGCTTGCCGCTAAGCTGGTAGTCCAGATCCTCCACAACCATTTGACCGGCATTCAACAGTTCACTCTGGAGGTCGTTGAAACGACCGTTGGCCAGGTTGATCTGTTGGTCCTTGCCCTTAAATCGCAGATTTTCTGCGCTCAGACTGCCCAGCTTGCCTTGCGGCGTTTCAATGGCACCCGACTTGACGCTAGCGGCCTGCAGGGAACGGGTGGCGATGTCGTATTCGACGTTCTGTAGATCAGGCGAAGTGAAATTTCCCCATTCGCTGTTAAGTTGCCCGGCGGCAAAATGATCAAACCTCACACGTTTTCCGGTCGAGGAAAACTGAAGTCCGAACAGCGTGGGCGAGGCCAATTGACCCCAACGGCTATCCACCTGATTTGCGGATAAGGCCTGGAGCTTCAGCTCGCCATCCCGCTGACCATATTCCAGCCCGTCCATCGATAATCCGCCGACGCCGCCCCATTCGGATTGCGCCTCGGCCGCTGACAGCGAGCTCAGATTGAGCCGGCCTTTTTCTGCGTCGTAGGTCAGTGGCCCAGTTTTCAGTGATTTTGCCTGACCCACCGGCAATTTGGCCGTTTCCAGTGACAGCCCATCAAGTTTCAGCGCTCTAAGTTGCTGGTTCTCGGTCATCTGGTAGCTCAATCCCTCCAGCGCCAGACCGCTCAACGCGCCCCAACGGGATTCAATATCCGGGGCCCTGAGGTTGGCAAGCTGGAGTTGTCGGCTTTTGGCGT
>JBIIEQ010000132.1:0-4416 GCA_044237765.1 Methylococcaceae bacterium
AACGGAATCGCCCGCCTCGCTCAAGTCATCGAGGGGGTGGTGTTCAGGGATGGAGTACAGGACAACATCGAGAAGATTGCCGCCTGAGCAAACCTGCTCAGATACACAACAATTGACCATTTCTCAAAGGCGGCGGCGAGGGAGGTCAACCGACCAAAGGGATCTACTCAAGGAAAATGAAGGTCAGTGGATCGAAGCCGAAGAGCCGTGCCAATAACGGAACGCCGGTGCCTCAGCCCAATAACACGGCCGCCACGATCATTGAGACACCCTCATTTCCGCGGATGGATCGGAATTCAGGGTCATTTGCCTTCCGTGGCATGTCAAAACCCGTATGGACCTATACCCCGGAGGGGGGTGAGGAAACCAAGATCGGGACTACCGGCCTCTATATGTCTCCCAAGGACCAGTTGATCACCGGAGTTAACCAGCTCGGTGTTGTTCCGGAATTTTCCTACTTCGCAGTGCCCAATGAGGCACTGTCCCTCAAGTTCGATATGTTTCCGGGGGCACCTTCACCTGTCGGCGACATCGTGACCTTCAAAGGCAACTACACAGTGCCTGCTCCAACTGCAGAGAACCCGGATGCCACTATTGGCAAGACCGGGGTCTATTTCAGACATACCAAGAATGATGGCAAGAAAAAGAAAACCCCATTCCCCAATGTTCTGGTTGCCAACACCGACACGGTCATACCCAACGGCGATGGCATCACCAAATTCGGCTCGACGGCACCCCCCAGTGCCGCAGGCAAGAGTATGGTCTTCGCCGGGTTTGATAACGAGGAGACACCCAGCATGGGGGGTATCTACCTGGCGCCTTTGGTGGACGCGCCCGTGCTGACGACCTTGGTCGGGTTTGGTGGGCAAGTACCCGGTCTGCCCGAGGGCACCACGTTCAATCGACTGAGCGAAGGTATTTCCTTCAATGGCCGTTACGCCGCATTCTGGGGTGCATGGGGTAGCCAGACCCGCACCAAAATCCTCACCTGCCCGACCGACGGGAACAAGGAATTGATTGCCTACTGTCTGCAGCATGACAACAACAAGGAGGTACAGGTCCCCGTTAACCAAGGCTTCTTTGTCACCGAAATCAAGAGCGGGGTCGCTGTACCGATCGCACTGACGACGCTGGATGGGTTTGAAGATTTCCTCTACTGGAACTACTCAGGTCATGCCCCCGGGTCCAGCGAATCGGATGAAGAAGGCGATGACGCAGAGGCCCCCCGCTGGCGCAACGCCACCTTTGTGGCTGTCGACCAGTACAACCCCTCCACCGTGAGATTCAGATCCGTGTTCAAGGGGACGAAAGCCGAACTGAACAGCAAGGGATTGCCTTTGCAAGGCATCTACCTGGCCGACGGTCCGCAGCCCTCCCTCGATAGCCACATAGCGTTGGTCGATACCAATACCCCGGGGAGTGTGGTTGATCCCTCAGTAGCGGCCATGAGCCCCGACACCGATCCACTGCGGGTGACCGCAGTCGGCATTGAGCGGGATGGCCTGCGCGCCAACTGGTTGGCACTGAATGCCAGCATGGCCAATGCCGATGCCAGTATCAGTTGGGCGGGCGTCTACGTATCCAAGTTACCCAACAAAGTGAAGCCATAGCGAAGGCCGCGCGGCCAATCCGAGGAAATTATGATGTCAATGAAACTAACTTCAAGCTACCTATGTGCCATGACGCTGATGGGAGGGTTGATGGCGTCCACATCCGGTTTTCCTGGTGAACCCGGCTCTTCCAGTTTGATAGTCAGCCCTGATGGCACATCGGCCACACTCACCCTGGACGAAAAAGACTCGCCCGGATTTTCCAGCTCCCGGGTGATCGTGCGATTTCGTTCAGGGCAGTCGATTTTAGCGGGGAGCCCTCGTTCGGTTCTGCTATCGAAGGATATCAACCTCCACCGAGTCGACAGCCCCCCTGGGCTTTCGGTCGATAAGGTCATTGAGCGCTACAAGGCGCATCCGAATGTCGTTTATGTAGAGCCGGATTACACGGTACAAGCCGTCCGGATACCTGATGATCCGGCCTTCCTGAGTAAACAATGGAATTTGACCCGCATCGCCGCCCCGTTGGCATGGGATGTTCACATGGATTCCAGCAATGTCGTGGTTGCCGTCGTGGATACCGGGATTGATTATGCGCACCCCGATCTGATGGCGAATCTTTATTCTGACCCAATCAATCCACTCGTTCACGGCTATACCTGTCGCAATGGCGCCTGCCTTCCGGGTGGGGCCGATGACTACGGCCATGGCTCCCATGTGGCCGGCATTATCGGTGCGGCCACTAATAACGGCATTGGCATTGCGGGGGTCAACTGGCAGGTGAAGCTGCTGTCCATCAAGTTTCTCGACGCTACCGGCGGTGGGTATATCTCTGATGCCGTGGCTGGATTTGATCTGCTGAAGAACCTCAAGCAGAGTGGCGTCAATATTCGCGTGACCAATAATTCCTGGGGAGGCGGAGGTTTCAGTCTCGCGCTCAAGGATGCAATGACCCTGCTTGAGCAGGAATCTCCGGGTCAGCCCGGAACACTGGATGTTTGTGCCGCAGGCAACAATGGCGTGAATGCCGATGCCACCCCGATGTATCCGGGGGCTTACAACAATCGAGGCATCCTCTCCGTACTGGCCACCGACAGCAATGATGCTGGCGCCAGTTTCACCAACTACGGGCTCGCCAACGTCGATCTGGCGGCCCCGGGGGTAGGCATTTATTCAACGGTGCCCATGGGCGCTTGCACCCTGTGTGACCCTACGGGTTATCTCACGCTGAGCGGAACGTCCATGGCAGCACCGCATGTGGCCGGGGTAGCGGCGGCTCTTTTGGACATGAATCCTACGCTCACCTCGTTTCAGGCCCGCGATGCCTTGCTGCATCCCGCCAGTTACGATGCGCTAGTCAATGCCAAGGCGAGCGCCACCTCGACCGGGGGCAGGCTGAATGATGCGAAAACCCTGACGAACATGGCATTTCTCTCGAATCCCGTGCTCAATCAGTTTCCCACACTGGTCGTGGGGCCGGACCAGTTTGTCAACGCTGGGGAGACCGTGGGTTTCAGTCCGGTGATCTCCGACCCCGATAATGATCCAACCCGGACGGCATGGTCCCGGGGCGCGCTGGGACCCAATCCCGGTTGGCTATTCGGCTGGCAGGCTAATCAGATCTTTCCCAATGCGCTGCCCTTCAGTGCGCCATCTGTGGCGAGAACCGCTGCGATGCCGTATGACATCTCCGTAGCGGATAATCGCGGCGGGGGCGCCACGGGCCGCAACTGGGCCGTGGTCAGTCAAGCCATCAACCATGGATTGCCGCCTGCGGGCTCGCTTATCGTCCCCCAGACCGGGGTCGTTGGCGTTCCGGTGCCGGTGGCCTTTGCCGCGGTTGAACCGGAAGGCTCGCCTGTCCGTTGGGATTTATGGGCATCGGGTAACAGCAACTCCAGTGGTCTGTGTTGTCTGACCGGTTCAGCCAGCAGCCTCACGTTCAGCACACCCGGGGTCTATCGGATTTCCGCACAGGCCATCGATCCGGAACTCAACCTGTCCGAGAATTACACCTCGGTTATCTCGATTGGCGACGCGACGGGCATGCCACCGCTGGCATTGACGCAGTTGGACAAGGACAGCGGCGTCGTGCCGTTGACGGTGAATGTCGATATGAGCGCCAGCTACGACCCGGACGGGACGATTGCGTCCTACCTGGTCAGTTGCGGAGACGGGACCACTAGAAGCACGGTGTTGCCCACCAGTGTCTGCAGCTACACCACACCAGGCACTTACTGGCTCTTGCTTCAGGTGCGGGACAAAACGGGTTTGACCGGATTGATGTCACGCTATGTCGTGGCCTACCCGTCAGGCGAAGTGGCCCCGATCCCGGATACGACCGCGCCAACCATGAGCATCACCCATCCGCTGCCGGGCGAGAACGTCGCGGGGGTGGTGAGTCTCGATGCCATCGCCGCAGATAATGTCGGCGGTTCGGGGGTCCGGGAAGTCGAGTATTACCTGGATGCTGTGAACACAAGTACGTCATTAGGCAAGGCGACATCCGCTACCTATTTGGTCAATTGGGACTCCAGCAAGACGGCCTCAGGGCCACACACGATCTATGCCATCGCCCGGGACAATGCGGGGAATCAGAGCCTTGCTGATTCGGTGAAGATAACTCTCAATCTGGTGAAACCCATCGTCGCCCTGGTGCCTTCTGGTTCCATCGTCATAGCCAAGAAGAGCACACTGAATATGACGGCTTCCATTACCAATCTGCCCAGCTATGCGATTAACCGGCGCTCTTCCGTTTCCAGTGGAAATTAGCTTAGCCTGATGCACTTTCATCATTGCTGTTGAGGTCATCCCGGATGGATTCCAATCTGTTGTTCACGTCAGCCCTGGGTCTCAAGGCGCCTTG